>JASGIE010000059.1:0-67085 GCA_049841055.1 Paludibaculum sp.
TACCAGGTAGTCCCAGGAGGACAATGTTGGGGTTTGGACCAAGTGCCGCGGTGATTTCACGAGCCTTGGCCACCGGTACGTTCTGTTTCTCCGCGAGGAGGTCCAGATTGTTGCGGAGGGCCTCGTCAACTGCCTGATCGATGGTCAGTGCCGTTGGCGCCGGCTGGCCGGGCGCAGGAGGAGCCTGTCCCTGTGCCAATGCGGAGAATCCCAGAAAGGCGCCGCAGCACACAATGCCTATGGTTGCTTTCACTTTTTTCCAGTATCCCGTGGCAGGCATACCGCATCCCATCCCGAAGTCTCGGGATTTTTCACTCCAAATCCAAGTGTGATCGGAGATATACGGGGAGGGCGGTACATAGGCTTGCATGGTGAATGCAATTCTGTGCCCCTTCGATCCGTCGCCAGATATAGCCCGCACGGGGGGATATCCGCCAGGTCGAATCCGGCATCCTAGAGGGTGAGGGGACGACCAAAACCGTGGCGAACGCATCGGAACCGGGCACTCTCGTTTGCTCTTGTGCGTCCCGTCACGCACAAGGCCATCAGCCGGGTCGTCCTGGTCGGTTTTGCCCTGGTCATTCTCCTGCTGCTGGCCGCCGGACTGCTGGGCGTCCCGCAGTATCAAGCACATCTGGTCCACCACGGCGGAACTGCTGGAAGAGCAGGTCAGGATCCAGGACCTGCTGGATGCCGTGCTGCGGGAACAGCGCGCCATCAACGCCATCTTCGCTGGGCTTCGCCAAACAGCCCGAGAAAACCTGGACCGGCAGCAGCTGCTCAGCCAGTTGGAAGCTTCGGACCGCGACATTGAAAGTATCGCCGCCGATGCCGCGGACGAGCCGGCCCAAGCCCTGTGGCAGGAGCTATATAAGGCGGTGACGCACTACTCGACCGTGGCGCGTGGCATCCTCAGTGATGAATCGGGTAAGGCCCGGCCGTTGCGACAACTCGATGTCCGCTCACCAGAATGTGCTCGCGCTGGTGGAGAAGTCGGTGGAGGTCCAGGCACGTCGTTCCGTCGAGCTGAAACAGCAGTTGGAGGGGATCTCCGAACGGCTGCTGCGCGAATCATCGATTCTCCTCGGCGCCGGGCTATTGCTGTCTCTGGGTTGCGCCATCTATACGGTGAAGCTGACTGTGAACCTGATCCGCCAACTGGAGTGGCAGACCGGTGAACTGAGCCGGGTTTCCTGGAACCTGCTGGAGAAACAGGAGACGACGGCCCGGCGATTCTCGCATGAGTTGCACGACGAACTGGGGCAGTCGCTGACGGCGGTCAAGGCGAACCTGGTGACGATCCTGGACCATGCCAATGGAGGCCGTGCCCAGGTGGACGACTGTCTACATTTGGTCGACGTGGCAAATTGTGAATGTCCAAGAGACGTCACAACTGCTGAGGCCCACCATCCTGGATGACTTCGGACTGGATGCGGGACTGCGCTGGCTTTGTGACCGGTTCCAGCAGCGCACCGGCATTCATGTGGAGTACACCTCGACGTTCGACGGCCGGGTGGCCGATGAGACGGAAACCCACATCTTCCGTATTGCCCAGGAAGCGTTGACCAACGTGGCGCGCCACTCCAAGGCCACCACCGTCATGGTCTCGCTGGGGAATCCGGGCGGACAGATTGAATTGCGGATCGCCGACAACGGCCGAGGTGTGGTTCGGGAAGAGGAGCAACACAGCCGGGGACTCGGGTTGGTGGGTATGCGAGCGCGCGCACGCAGCGCTGGGGAGAATTAAAGGTGGACACCGCGCCCAACCAGGGTGTCGCGATCCTGGCCAGCTTCCCGTTCGCGGAGCGGCTGGAGTAGCGGCCGGTTCTCCAGCGTGCACCTATGAGTTCGAAGAAGATCACTATTCTGCTGGCCGACGACCATAGCGTCGTGAGGCAGGGCTTTCGCCGTATCCTCGAGTCCCAAATGGACATGGAGATTGTGGGGGAGGCCTCCAATGGCCGTGAGGCCATTGAGCGGGCCAGCACGCTCTCGCCCGACGTGGTCGTCATGGACGTGGCGATGCCGGAACTGAACGGGATTGAAGCGACCAGGCGCCTGATGGAAAGTTCGCCCAGGACCCGGGTTCTGGCTTTGTCCATGCACAAGGATGCGGTCTATGTGCGGGAAATCCTGCGGGCCGGGGCGCGCGGCTATCTGCTGAAAGACGCGATTGACGCCGATCTGCTGGCCGCCGTCCGCGCCATTGCGCGGGGCGAGGGCTATCTGTCACCGGCCATTGCCGACGCCGTCCTGACCGATTATCGTCAACACGTTACAGACCCAATTGACCTGCTAACCTCGCGCGAACGTGAGGTGCTGCAGCTCATCGCCGAAGGAAAGACGAACAAGGAGATCGCCACAGATCTCAAGTTGAGCGTTTATACCGTCGATGCGCACCGTGGACGCATCATGGAGAAGCTGAATCTTCACTCGACGGGCGAGTTGGTGCGGTTCGCCGTGCGCAAGGGTCTCATCGACTAGATTGATGCCCGCGGTGGTCCCTTTGGGCCCCGGCCTGCGCTATGATCTCCACTGGTGTCCCAGGAAGTTCCACAACAAGAATCGCCCGTCCGGCCGAGAGTCTCCGTCGTCATTGTCGCGTATGAATGCGAGGCTGCCCTGCGCCGTTGCCTCACAGCGCTGGAAGCATCGCAAGACCGTGCAAGTATTGAAGTTCTGGTCGTGGATGCCGGCAGCCGGGACGGTTGTCCCCGGGTGGATGCGGACTTTCCAGGCATCCAGATGCTGCGACTGCCCCGCAACTTCGGGCGGACTCGGGCTCGCAACATCGGCGTCCGGACCGCACAATCAGACCTCATTTTCTTTCTTGATCCCCAAGCCGAAGTTCAACCGGGCACGGTGACCACTCTCGCCGCGGTGCTGGAATCCAGTGACGTCGTCACCGCCGTGGCGCCGCAGATCCATGACGCATCCGGAGCCATTCTCACCAGTTCATTCCGCCTACCCACCCCCGAAGCCCTGACCGAGGCGAGCCTGCGCGGAGTTCCGTTGCCCCGGGTGGCGCCTCAAAACGGGGTCGCCGAGGCGGTGGACGAAGAGGCGATGATGGTGCGGAAGTCCTTCCTGGGCGGAATGAACTACCTGGACGAGAAACGGTTCTCCGAGCATTGGAGCCTGTTGGAAGTCTGCTGGCAGATCCGGAACGCCGGCAAGCAGATCCGGGTCTCCGACCAGACGTTTCGTCGTGCTGAATCCTGCTACTAAGGTGGCGGTAGACCAGCAGCTTTATACAGCCGACAGTGTCTCCGGGGCCGCCGCGTTCATCGCCAAGCACAACGGCTTTGGTGCGGGTATCTCGTTCAAATTGAAGTGCTTTTTCTTTGCGTTGGGGTCCATGAAGGTCGGTTTGGCCTTCTCCATCCTGTCAGGCTCAAGGCTCGATCCGACGCAGTAGGGCAAATAACTTAGATTTGAGCTCTAAAGCCTTGGCGTGGCTCGACCGATACATTGCAAAGAGAGTCACTATGACCGCCATGCTCTGGATCCTACTCCCGCTCTTCATTGCCGCCGGAAGCGCACTGCTGAGCTTCTACATCATGCAGGCCAAGCTCGAGGTTGCCGTTTCGAAAGAACGGGAAAGCCTCGCCGAGGCGCGTGCTGTCATCAAGAATCAGGAAATACTCATTGAAGAAAAGGTGAAATCGGCGGAAGAGACCACCATGCGGAAGGCGTTCGACCAGTTTTTGGCCGATTTCCGCGTGGAAGAGCGGCACTACATGCGGGAGAACAAATCGATGTTCGTCAACCGCAAGGCGCTGGTGCTGCCAGGACGGTTGTTCTTCCGGAATATCCCGCTTTCCAACTGGGTGGAGCATGAGATGGTGGTGGAAGAGGGCAGCCGACATGAAGAGTCTGGCGAAGCAGTGTTCCATCTTCAGTACGCGGTCCATTTCGGGTGACGAACGTTCTCAAAACTCGCGCCTGCTCAAGGCGAAAGAAGCCCGCACAGCCTAGAACTACTTGTCGGTCAATAACATCTGGGCCGCAACCAGGTCCAGAAAAATGGCGTAGCCGCGTCGCGCGATGATGGGTGAAAGGCCCAGCGTGATGCGGGCTCCAAAGTAGAAACCGACAAACCAGGCCCAGCGCGATCAAGGCCGCGTACTTCATGTTCATGTGGCCAAGCCGGTGATACTCGTACACACCCAGGAATCCGACCGGCGGAATGAGCGCGGCGAGGCAGGTGCCCAGGGCGTCGAACTGTCCCGTCTTTCAGGCAGAAAGATCAGGCCCGGGATGATCACCAGGCCTCCGCCAATGCCGAACATCCCGCCCAGGACCCCGGCTACCGGCCCAATGGCCAACAGCAGCAAGTAGTTCATCGTTGAGGAGTCTAGCAAACCGGGGCCTATTCGGACCATGAGGCGCCGGCTCCGTCGCCGGCCGCCCTCGGAAACTCACGGAATTCGTTGAAGATGTAAACCTTCCCGGAGAAACGCTCGTCTTTCGGGTTAGGATGGGCTCGATGGCTGACCAACTCGTCGCCTCCGCCGGCGCCACGCAGGCAGGCTCCGACTTTGCCGGATGGATGCTGTCCGAGCAGCGCCGGGTGTTCCTGCTGTGCCAGCGCATGCTGGGCGAGGCGGATGAGGCGGATTCGGCCACCCAGGACATCTTCTTCAAGGCCTACAAAGCCTTGCAGAAACAGGAAGTTCCCATAGACGATTCGGCCAAATGGCTGACCAGGATCGCGGTGAACACCTGCCTGGACAAACTGAGGTCGAGGCGCTGGCAGTTTTGGCGCAAGAGACCCAATCAGGAAGACGAAGAGCTGATTCTCAACATGGCTGCGTCGTCGGCGCCCGATGCCGAGGCCCAGCTTTTTGCCGGAGAGATTGGCGTCCGGTTGCAGACGGCGCTGGCCGACCTGTCTGACCGGCAGCGCGCCGTGTTTACATTGCGGCACTATGAAGACAGAGGTCTCGACGAAATAGCAGAGATCCTGGACCTGGACGTAGGCACCGTGAAGGCCCACATGGCACGGGCCCTGGCGAAACTCAGGCTGGAACTGCAGGACCTCTATGCGGACCGCAAGAGGTAGGAATGGGAGTGAGGAATATGAACTCGGATAAACACAACTCGCCCCACTGGTCGGAAAGCGATCTGATTAGCAGGTTTTATGGACTCGATCCCGCGGAAGGCCGGACTGCCGCCCATCTGACGGAATGCCGCGAGTGTGCTGACCGTTGGCTGGCCTTGCAGCAGCGCCGCCGCGAGGTGGTCGATTCGGCCTCCTTGTCCGGCGAGGGCTTGGAAGAGCGGCTGCGTGCGCAACGCCAGGCGGTCTGGTCCAGGATCGAAAACCCGAAACGCGCGTTCCTGTGGCGGATGCTGCCGGCCACGGCGACGGCACTGATGATCTTCGCGGGTGTGGCTCTGCACCAGACGAAACCGCCGGCGACCCCGGTCCAGACCGCGACCGTGGTTTCGGATGCCCAGTTTTTCAACGAGATAGCGAGTGTTGTGAATCAGGAGACGCCGCGAGCGGCCGATCCTCTGCAGGGTTTGTTTGACAGCACCGCGGCACCGGCCGCGGTCGAGGCGCAATAAGTCTATGAAGCGGTTGATGTTGCTGATTGTCTGCCTGGGGCTGCCACTGCTGGCGCAGATGCCCCGCGGTTTCTACCCGTGGTGGGATTCTCCGGTCGCGAAAGACCTCAATCTGACCGAGGACCAGAACCGCCAGATCCGCGAAATTGTCAAAGAGTACCGGTCGAAGATGATCGATCAGCGAGCCTCCGTGGAGAAGGCCGAAGTCGAACTGCAGGATATCTTCAACGAGGACAACTTTGACCAGCGGCGCGGGAACGAAGCCATCGAGCGGCTGATTTCGGCGCGTGGTGACATCACCCGCAGCTTTTCGCAGATGAGTCTGCGCCTGCGTGCCATTCTGACGCCCGATCAATACCATGAGCTGATGCGGAGACGGCCCGAACATGCAGCCCGGTAACCTGATGCGGGAACTGCAGAAGCGGAACCAGAACGGTCCGCGCCAGAACGGCCAGGGTGGCGGCCGGCAGCCTATGCCCCAGCGTCCTCCGCAGCAATAGCCCGTATCCCGGCGACATCGAGAATTCTAGGCCCGGCTTCCTGCTGGCCCAGCGGGTGTTCCACTGCCCAGCGCAGTGCGCCTACCATCTGCCGGTGATGCACCAAACCGAGCCGGATGGCGCCCGCACGGGTGGCTTCGAACCGCTCCGCCAACCAGTAGAAAGGGACCAGCGCCAAGGGCCAGCGATGTCCCTCGCCCAAAACGTACCACGGGCGCAAGATTGTAGCGGCCAAGCCCGACTCACGGATGCGCCGTTCGCACTCGACTCGAATCGCAATGTAGCCGTGCATCGTCGGAGCGGGGTGCGCCACGCTCACGTAGACGAAATGCCGGATACCACTTCGCCGGGCCGCCTCGACACTCGCAAAGAGCGATTGGCGATCGATCCGCTCGAACTCCGCCTGTTTCCACGAGGCCGGGTGCGGTGTCCCTACCAGATGAACCAGCGTTTCACAGCCCGCGGCAGCGGCGGCGACACTTTCCGCGTCCAATGCGTTACCGCGAACCAGCTCCGCGCCCCTGGGTGCGCGCGATTCCGATCCCGTCCGTACCAGCGCCCTGACGGAAGTGCCCCGCGCGATCAGCGATTCGCACAGGGCACGCCCGAGATAGCCGGTACCGCCGGTGACCAGGACTATGGGTTGGTTCCTTTCAGCCAGACGTTTCTGGCGGCACTGCAGACACCGTCCACATTCTCCGCGACCTGCGCGCAGACCATGGTGTCGGACTGCATGGTGGGCAGATCCACCGGGATGGTGATCTTCACGAGCTCCACACCCAGTTGCGGGGTGGGTTCGGGGTTCACTGCCATCCAGCGATCGTGAATCCGTACCTGCACTGGGTGGATAGCGCTGCCCAAACCAGTGATGAACAATTGCAGCGTCTTGCCGGTCTCAGCGGGGCGGTCGACGGTATTGGCTTGATCGTCCGCGTTCCAGATGAACAGAAGGTCCGGCGAAATGGCCGCGATATCGATGACATAGGCCGTGCTGGGGCTACCTGAGTTGCTGGCGACCACGGCCGCCTGGCCGGGCGTCACATCCGCGGGGACCTGTACGGTCAATTCCGTAGCCGAGGCGGTAACGACTGAGGCCGGCCGGCCCTGCACGGTCACAGTCGTCTTGTCAGTGAAGTTCGTGCCGACGAGAACTGTGAGTGCGCCCGGCGCGAAGGGCATGCCCCATCGGGATCCTGGCGTGATGATGTTGGTGATGGTGGGTGCCGGGGGCGGCGGAGGTTCCTCGGGCAGCGCGGCCGTCACGATCAATTTGACGTGCACGAGCTGTTCGTCCACGCTGCCGTTATACGGATTGACGTTCTGGAAGGCAAGATCCGCCTCGTAAACGCCCTCCGGAAGAGATTTCGGCAGGACATCAAAACGCACCGTGGCGTTATTGGTGCCGCTGGGGTTGGAGATGCTCAACCACCCCGTGCCGGTGGCGTAGCGGGCCAATACGCGCCACTGCAGCAGGCCTCCGCCGATGTTGTGGACCAGCACGTAGCCGGACTGGGCAGCGGAACCGGAGGGCGCCGTGAACTCCTCGGGCGTTCGGGTGGGTGTGACTTCCATCTTGGGGAAGTAGTTGGCATTGCAGTCGCCCAGCAGGTGGCAGTCATTGGTAACGGTGGTGGCTTTGTACCGGGGGATGGGCGCGCCGGCAACCGAACCGGTGAGCGTGGAGATGGGCCCCAGGGTGACCGTCTGAGTGACCAGGCCTTCGGTGATGAACTGGTCTGTGGGCAGGAATAGCCACAGCGGGATCTGTGCCGATTCCAGGGTGGTGGAACTCGCATCCAGAACTTCGTAGACGACGTAGGGCGACGTGCCCTGATAATCAATCTCCCCGACTCCGAAGAGGACCTGCGGCCCGGTGCTGGGCGTCCAGACCACGAACCCGCCGCTACCGTCCTGCTGAGCCCCGCGTACTCTGACCAGCAGCAGTGTATTTCCGGCAAGCGGGTTGTAGAGCCCGCCCGTGGGATTGGTACCGAACTGGCCGCTGGAGGTCGGGATGGCGGCGGAACTGCCGGCAATCGCGTCCGGAGCGACGATTTTGGCGCCGGCGGGGACACCCGCCAACCGGATCATGACGCGCATGCCATTGGTGGTGTCGGCGGTGACGCGCCGGACAAAGGCGGCGCCGAAGCCCTCAGTGACTCGTGTGGTCGACATGCCTGCCCCGCTGGCGATCATGTTGTCGAAATCCATGTACTGCGGCAGCGGTGGTCCAGTGCCGTACACCGAGGCCGCCAGCGTGGTGGCGAAAAGCGAGGTCTGGGAAGTGCCGACCGTCGTAATGGGCGAAGGGATGGGCAATTGCTCGTTTGTGAGCCACTGCACATAAGCCTGCGTGGTGCCGCCGGCCTCGGTGCGGATGCCGCTCACCTTGACCAGGAAGGTACCCTGCGCCGTCATATTGAACTGGAAATTCTCAACGAGAATCGAAGTGTCGAGCGGCCTCACGGTAATGGGCAGGTTTGTGTACCCGACCGGAGTCTGAAGCGCAAACGTGACTCCCTGTACAAAGCCCGATTCATCGATGGCATTGGCGATGCGGCGGCTGACCGAAATCTTGGAGGGATCCCTTGATAAGTCCCAGCGGCGCACCACCATAACAACTGAGCAGAATGTCCCCAATCGGCTCAGTAAGACCCTCCGACGCCACCAGCAGGGGCGTCGCGGTCAGCGCGCACTGCGTGGCTGCCTGGACCGGGAGAAAAAGTAGACACAAAAAGACCAGCAGACAAAGAGACCGAGGCCACATAACAATATCCTCTCGTTCTCTAGACTACAACCATAAGGGATTACGTTTCAGATCTACCGCCCGGATGCATGTGCCGAATGAAGGATTTGACACATTCCACGGGGAGTGGAAACCGCACGCTACAATAGAAAATTCATGTCTCAGTTGCTCAAAGACAAGACCGCGCTCGTCCTGGGTCTGGCCAACCGCTGGTCGATTGCCTATGCCATTGCCCGCGCCTACCGCCGGGAAGGCGCTGCGCTGATTCTCACCTACCAGGGGGAACGCCAGAGGGATGTCGTGGAAGAGCTGGCTCGCGACCTGGATGTCCAAGAAGCTGGTCTCGCTGCGATGTGACCCGTGAAGATGATATCCAGCACCTGACGGAGATGTTGAAGTCAGAAGGCGTCAAGTTGGATGCCGTTGTTCACTCCATCGCCTTCGCCAACAAGGAAGATCTGGCCCGGCCGTTTTACGAGACCTCTCGTGACGGTTTTCTGTTGGCTCAGGAAGTTTCCTGTTACTCGCTGGTCGCCGTCTCCCGGGCTGTCGCGCCCGTGATGACCGAAGGCGGCTCCATCATGACACTGTCTTATCTGGGCAGCCAGCGAGTGATGACGAATTACAACGTCATGGGCGTGGCGAAGGCGGCCCTGGAAGCCAGCGTCCGCTATCTGGCGAGCGAACTGGGTCCACGCAATATCCGGGTGAATGCCATCTCAGCCGGCCCGATCAAGACAGCGTCGGCGCGCGGCATCAAGGATTTTTCGAAGATCCTGGATCATGTGACGGAGAACGCTCCGTTGCGCCGAACCACGGATCCGGCGGAAGTGGCCGATGCGGCTGTCTTCCTGGCTTCCGAGTTGGGCCGTGGCGTGACAGGCAACATCATGTATGTGGACTCCGGCTATCAGGTGATGGGCATCTAGGCAGCGTTTCCTGCGCACCTGGAGCCACGGCATCAGTCAGAAAAAGAGAAGGGCGGCCCGCTTTTGTAGCGAGGCCGCCCTTTTGGGTTGATACCCGGAACTAGAACGTGAAGCGTGCAGTGAGCTGCAGGCGCCGGGCGTAGTTGTCCTGGGTGGAGGCGTTGATCTGGCCGAAGCCGGTAGCACCGGCGCTCTGGGCCGTAGTCACCGTCATGTTCGGCGAGGGGAAATAGGGGTGATTGAAGGCGTTGAGGGCTTCCGCACGGAACTGGAAGTTCATGCCTTCGCGAATACGCGTGTCCTTGATCAGAGCCAGGTCGACGTTGTTCTGGCGCTGGCGGCGGAGTTGCGCGAAGCGCAGCGGCCAGGTGCGAACCTGGTTGCTGAGCAGTTGCTTCGCGCTGGCGGTTTCAAACCCGGCGATGTTGAACCAGTTTTCGGGCGTCCGCTGATCGGACGGCCGCAGAATACTAGCCGGATCGCCGTAATAGATGTAGTTGCCCCAGGCAAGCGGGAAGCCGCTCTGCAGCGACCAGATTCCGGAAGCCTGCCAGCCGCCCACCAGCCGGGAGATGAACCCGTTGGAGTTCGACAGTAAGGGCTTGCCCTTGCCGAAGGGGAGTTCCCAGATACCGCTGAAGTTGATGCGGTGGGGTGCGTCGGCGTCCGAAATCTCGCGGACTGGCAGGGCATCCGCGGGGTTGAGCAGGTTTGTGGCCTGCATCCACTTGGACAGCGTGTAGCTGCCCATGATCGTATAACCCTTGGAAAAGCGCTTCTGGGCCGTGAGTTGCAGGCTGTGGTACCAGGAGTAGCCGCCGTTGTCGCTCGTGTAGATCGCATTCGACCCGAAGACCGGATATGGCGACAACAGGGTCTGCCGGGAGATCTGGGCGCTGGTAAAGGTGCCCTGAGTATTGCCGGGAACCAATCCCTGCAAGGGGTTCGCGATATTGGCGCTCAGGTAGTTGTTGGTGGTGTCGTCGCGTAGCGGCGACTTGCTCAAGTACTGGTAAGGCAACGTATTGATGTTTCGCCCCAGCGTCGTTGACGAACCACTGGTGACCGTCGAGAGTTCAATATGGTTGGTCTTGCTACCGATATAGCTGGCCTCCAGGGAGAATCCCTTCAATTCCCGCTGGAGGCTGAATTCCCAGCGTGAGGTCATTGGAAGCTTCGGATTCTGATTGAAATACGAGAAGCCCTGACCAAGGTAAGTGGCGTAGCCGTCGGCGTTGCCCCTGGGTTCACTGATGCCATCCGGGAACGGGTTGGCCAGTGTCGTGGCCCAGGTGAGCCCGCTGTCCCTGGTGAGAACCATGTTCGTGTTCTGGCTGAAGCCATTCTGAATCACATCGCCACGACGTTCGCCAAGGAAACCGGCGAACATGCCGAAGCCCGACCGGATCACGGTCTTGCTGTCAAGTTGATAGGCGAGACCAATGCGAGGTAGGAACACGTTCTTTGGCGTGTTGTAAAGGCTGCCATCATTGCCATTGACTCCGGCGAAGGTCATACCGCCTTTGAGTGCAAAGGCGCTGGGTGGCAGTTGAGAGAAGCCGCCGGCGATACTCGGGTAAATCGTGGCATAGTTCGCTTGGGCGGCGGCCGAGATGCTCTGGGTGTAGTTGGGGTCGAAGCCGAGGGCGCTACGGTTATAGCGCTCCTTCAGGGGCGTCTCAAGCTCATAGCGAAGACCAATATTCAAGGTCAGTTTACGGCTTATCTTGAAGTCGTCCTGAATGAAGAAGCCCCAGCTCTTGGAAGCCTCGATGTAATCCGCTGAGCGGGCGATGCTGCCCGAGCCGGGCAGGCCGAGCAACAGGGCCGCCACCGACTGACCAATGCTGCCAGGGGAGGTGGCGGAGTTGTCCAGCGGGCCTTTGGTCCACGTAGCGTCGAATGTGAACTGGCCTGTCTGAGCATTGCTGAAGAACTTGTCCGCTTCCTGATAGACGCGGAACTCAAAGCCCGTACGGATGTTGTGCTTGCCGGAGGCCTTGGTCAGGGTGGCGGAGGCCGTGTGATTGTTCACCGGGCGAAGTTCGCCAGTGAAGCCGTTGCTGATGTAGCCGGTCAGGTTGACGCGCGGGAAGCGCGCGATGTCTTTCGGAACCTGGCTGACGTATTGCGGCGAGAAGCCGAGCTTGGAGATGTCGAAGCCTTCGCCGGAGGCCGGCCCGTCAGAGCCGCGGATGAACCGGTTGTAGCTGTAGCGGGTGTTCAGCACCATGGTGGGCGACAGCGTGATCACGTGGTCGATCATGCCCGCCTTGGAATCGAACAGGAACTGGGTGCCAGTGAAGGCGTTGCCGAAGTAGTCGTTGTACAAGGAATCGCGGCGGTACTGGCTGAGGCGGACGAACATGCGCTGGCGGTCGCCGATGTTCTGGTCGACGCGCACAGTGTTGTTGTAGTAATCAGCGGTCTCCGCCAGGCTGGCATCGCGGAAGTTGCCGATGCCCACTGCGTCGCCGGCGGATTTCGGAGTGGTGGGATACCAGTCCAGAATTGCTTTGCCGACTGCGTCGAAACGCGCTTTCGGAATGAGGTTGCCGGCAAACGGAGTTTGCTGATACCGGCCATTGGCGAGTTTCACGCGGGTAGCCGGATCGTAGATGGTGTAGGTAGACCCGCTAGCCAGCAGCGAGGAGAAGTCGCCATCGTGCATGGCCGCGGTCGGCACTGTGTTCGTTGTGTCGTCGTGGCGCGGCCGTGAGTCCGTGATGCCTTCATAACCCCACAGGAAGAACGTCTTGTTGTGACCGTTGTAGATCTTGGGTAGGACGACCGGGCCGCTGATGGAGCCGCCCCAGCGATTGAACTCGAAGTTCGGAGTGGGCAGGCCCGACTTGTTGTTGAAGAAGTCGTTGGCCAGCATGTTGGGCCGGTAGAACGAATAGCCGGCGCTGCCGTGGAAGTCGTTCGTGCCGGACTTGATGCTGATGTTGGTGACGCCACCCTGGGTCTGGCCGAACTGGGCATCGAACGTGGCGGTCTGCACCTTGAACTCCTGCACGATGTCCGTGGGAGGAACGTAGGAGGCCGTGACTTCATTCGCGTTGGCAGTGGCCGTGGAGGGCGCGCCGTCGATGGTCAGGTCGTTCAGGTTGCCGCGCGTACCACCCATCGAGTAGTTGACGATGTGCGTAGGCTCGAACGGGCGATCCAGGCGGACGCTGCCGTTAAAGGTCACGCCGGCGGTCAGGCCGATCAGCAGAAACGGATTGCCGTAGGACAGCGGCAGGTTGGCGACTCGCTTGGAGTCGATGACCGTGCCCGTCGAGGCGGACTCCGCGTTCAACAGAGGTAGATCTTCCGTGATGGTGACCGATTGGTCCTGCGTGCCGATTTCCAGGGCGAAACTGATATCCAGACGGTCCGCAATCCGGACCTCAATCGTGTTCCGCGTGGCCTTCTTGAAGCCCGCCGCGGTAACTTCCACCTGATAGACGCCGGGCGAAAGCAGAGGGGCCGTGTAGAGACCGTCTGAATTCGTCGTCAACGTGAGTTTGTAGCCCATTGCCGGGTTGGCCACGACGACCGTGGCGCCAGGCAGTACGGCACCGCTCGGGTCAGTGACCTTGCCGAGTATGGTGCCTCTGGCATCCTGCGACCAGGCCGGTAAGCCTGCCAGCAGGATGAATATCGCAAGAAGCGAGAAAATGCGATTTTTCATTTCCATTCCTTTCTGATACGCTGCGCCGGCCCGGACGGGCACGGTTCCCAGCCGTGCGATCCGGACCGCATGGAACTACCCCAATTCACCGCGCGCTTGACCGCGCACGATGCCTGAATACCCAACCTTGCGGCGGCGGACACTCTTACTGAGGGGAGACACCTCATTCCGCCACCAGACGGATATGATCCAGAAGCCCGGAAAGTTCCGGCTTCATGTTGTGCATATCCTGCATTTGGAACCGTTCGCCGTACTTGGCCGCGACTGCCTTGTAGTCCGGCTCTCCCTGGCTGGCCATGCGGTTCAGCGCCGTATTGGCCACCACTACCTTCAATTCGTTACGGCCTTCCTTCAACAGGCCCGTGAGTTCCACCCGATAGGGCGGTGCCCATACGGACCCGGCCCGTTGTCCATTCACATAAATCACCGCGGCATCCCGCACCGGAGCCTGCAGCCAGGCACGCATCCCGTTGGCCAGCCGTGACTCAGGGACCGGCCTGGCTTCGCCGAAGTCCAGCTGTACGCGGCCGGCGGCCAGCTCTTTCGAGACGGTGACCGACTTTTCGTAAACCGCCGTGCCGGAGAAATACCTTGTCGACGCGTCTTCCGTCCAGGAACTCAACTGCTCCATTCGGATGGACTTGTCGAGCCCCTCGAAACTGACCTTCCAATCCGTGCTCAAATCCACGGCTGCGCCCGCTGCCCGCTTTGCCGGTTGCGCCGGCTTTGTCTCCCTCGAGAAGACGGCGACCAGGGAAGAGTAAGGATGCAGCGTGACCTCCTCTCCCATCGCCAGGGTCTTGCCCGAGAGCGGATCCAGCCATTCCGGCTTTTGTCCATCCGTGCGAAATCGGAGTTTGCCCTTGTAGATCTGGTTGCTCGTGTTTGCCACGAAGTAGATGTCGGCGCCGGCCACCCTGCGATGGGCGAAGCCGAGTTGCTTATTTGCCGGCATCCAGGTCAGATCGGGGGTTCTCGAAGCCGCGATCGTCGCCCCCAGCGATTTGTCGTCGGCAACAAAACGGCCCGGGGCGCCGGGCGCGTCGAACAGCCGTGCTGAGATCTCCCGAATCTGCCTGGCTTCGTTCTCCGCGTCCAGTAACCCCGGGCCCAGTGAAGGCTTCCGCCTTACTGCCACTAAAAGTCCGCCACCAACCGCGAACCGTTCCAATTGGCGGTAGCTGGACAGGGGGATTCGTTCCACGTTCGGCAGCACCACGACACGGTAGCCGCCTTTCGCCAGGGCCTGCTCCATCAGGCCGTCATCGACACCGTCGAAGCCGAAACCGGCGTCCAGAATCTGCGGGATCACTTCAGGGCCGGTGACTTCGGCCAACTGTCGATCGATAGAGACATGACCGGAGCCCGCGGTGAAGCGGGCCCGTATATCGCTGATTGGGACGTACAAGGCCACATCGTTGACAGGCTTGCCCTGCCGCATCAGCCAGCTGAGGCGCTGCAAATAGGCGGATACGTCGGGCATGACGATCCACCAGGGATTGCTGTCGTTAAACGAGGCGGCGGCGTAGAAGCCCCAGCCGGGCTTTCCGGCGCTTTCGGGCGAGTAGGGCCAACCATGGCCAATCAACTGGTTGACGCCCTGCAGGAAATGGCGGTCTGCTTCCGCCTTGATGTCGAGGGGGGTGGCGGCAAAGGTGGGGGAATGCAGCCAAGTCCAGGTCTCGGTTGCCGTGACGGGCTTGCCCAGGACATGATTGGCCGACGAAGCCCATCTCGTGGCGCTGAACTGGCGCCAGTGCGGCTGTTCGCCGTCGGCCAGGTCGACGAAGCGCTGGCTGGAGAGGGTGACCGGCGGCGTGCCGTAGGTCTGCGAACGGAAGAGCGTACCGTGCGCATGGGCCCAGGCCCGGGCCGGCGCCAGAAAGCGCTCTTCCACGAGTTCAGTGAGCGTCAGGGCCCAGTCGTTCCGAATGGCGCCCTTCTCTTCCGTGAGCTCACCGACCAGCGCCGGCAGCCTGGGTTTCAGATCGTAGCCACGCCGCCGTTGGAATTCCGACAGCAGGTCCGTGGTCCAATCCGAGCCAAAGACTTCCAGGCTGTCATTAAAGATGGCATAGGGCGGATGTTCACCAAACGCTTTCAGCAGCGGCTCCCCCACCGTTTGCAGGTGTTTGTCGAGAGCTGCCCGGTTGTAGTGATCGAGGACGAAGCCTTCCGCGCCCGCGGAGGCCCGCTTCACTTTCATGCCCGTGTGGCCGGCGATAAAGACAAGATTCTGTTCGGGGAACGCCGCCACCACGGATTCCCCTTCCTTAAGGACCGGCGTCCCCGAGGTCCGCTCGACGCGCAACCGTCCGGCAGCCATCTCCAAAGGAATGTGAGGGCCGCCGTAGGGCCACCCGCTGCCGAGCGTCATGTCCACCCGCAGGCCCAACTTGCGTCCGGTCTCGGACGCGAATTTCAGCGACTCCAGGAAGTCCGGCGAGAGAAACGCGAGGTTGCGGATCTTTTGCTCGGGATTGTCCAGCGCCAGGGGATACACGGGCTGGATCTCGACGCCCCCAATGCCGCCCGACTTCATCGCCTCCAGTTCCCGCTGCAGTTCGTGCCGTGTCACCGCCGGACCGAACCACCACCACCGCATCATGATCCTGCTGTCCGCTGGCGGGGCGGCGAAGGTAGCCCGAAGGTCGTCGATGGAGGACGCTGAGGCGGCGAGACTGGCGGACAGGACCAAGGCGAAGAGGCGGGCTGCCTGGCCCACGAAGCGGTAGTACATTCAATGTCCTCTGAACGGCAGGAGGCGGCTGACTTGGTTTCGGGCGGTTCTACAGATATATCAGTCGATTCCACGCCCAAAACGGTTGCGCTACACTACTGTTCGTGATTAGGTTCAGGTATTGAAGGTAAGGGTTCAACGATCCGAGGCTAAGAAGATTCTAAGAAGTTCTTGAATTTGAGCGGTAACGTGTTGGAGAGACGGCGAATTTATCAGTTCGGTGCGTTTGGGCTCGACGCCTCGGCGAAGGTGCTGCTGCGTGAAGGCGAGCCTCTCCACCTGACCAGAAAAGCCGCTGAAACGCTACTGATTTTGGTAGAGCAGTCGCCTCAGGTCGTTACCAAGGAAGAGTTAATCGCCGCCATCTGGCCGGATCGCGTTGTGGATGAGGCGAATCTGGCCCAAAACATAGCGGTAGTCCGGAAAACCCTGAATGTGGAGAAGGGAGCCGCCGGCTACATCGAGACGTTCGCCGGTCTGAGGTTACCGCATTGTCGGGCCGGTTACCTGCCTGGAAGAGGCAGCCCGGGTCGGCGAGCCCCGCGCCGCCGCCACGGTCGAATCGGAACGAGCGCATACAGTCCCTGCGGCCACCGAGCCATCGAAAGACCGGCGAGCGTTGTCGTGGGTCCTGGGCGCCGGCCTCTTTGCAGCAGTCGCCTTCACGGTATTCCTGCTCTGGCCCAAAGCGCCGCCTGTCCCGCCGCACATCACTCCTGTAACACGGTTAGCGGGGAAGGAATACCAGCCCGCACTGTCGCCTGATGGGACGAGCGTGGCGTTCTTATGGGAACAGGGTGTCGGTCAACCGGCCCAGATCTGGGTCCAGCCTACCGGTGGAGCGCCTCGACTGGTCACCAGCGCCCCTGGGTCGTATTCGAGCCCGACCTGGGCGCCGGACGGGCGCTCCATCGCCTGCTTGCGTTTCCGGGAATCCTCGGGCGAACTGATCATCCTGCCGCTACAAGGAGGATCCGAGCGGGTTGTGGCGCCGGTCCTGGCCACCCGCTACGGCCTCTCGAATCCCCATCTGGCGTGGTCGCCGCGAGGCGACACCATCGCCATGGATGACGCCGTCAATCAGAACCAGCCCTTGGGCATCTTCCTGGTCAGTGTGGGCACGGGGCAGAAATCACGCCTGACCAAGCCCGAGGATCTGATTATTGGCGACATCGATCCTCACTTCTCGCCGGATGGGTCGACCATCTCGTTCATTCGGGCGTACCACCGCGCCTACCAGGAATTGTTCACCATCCCCACGACAGGCGGTGAGGCTCGCAAGCTCACGTCCGATATCCGGGAGATCTCGGCTCAGTCCTGGTCCTCCGACAACCGGTCGATCTTCTTCGCCTCCAACCGTGGTGGAGAGTTTCGCATCTGGCGCCTGGAGCCGGGCCGCACCCCAACGCCGACCGGCGTCTATGCCGAATTCCCCATTCAGTTCTCCTTTTCCCTGAAGACTCATTCCCTCATCTACGCGGTGGTCCAGTCCGACCCGAACATATGGCGGCTCAGCGTCAACCCGCCGCACACCTGGACTCGGGTGATCGCGTCCACGGGACAGGACGCTTCACCGCAATACTCCCCCGACGGCAGCCGGGTCGCCTTCCGGACCGATCGGACGGGAGACGAGCAGATCTGGGTCTCCAAGTCCGACGGAAGCGCTCCTGTCGAGGTGACCGCAGGGAAGCTGAGGCCGTCCGTGGCGCGCTGGTTGCCTGATGGCAAGTCCCTGGTTTTCAATAACTCCAGGACGAAAGAACTGTACATCGCCAGCGAGGTGGATGGTTCCTGGCAGGTCAAACCGTTCGGCGAAGTGGGTGTCCACCCCGTGTACGCCCCCGACGGGCAGTGGATCTACGCCGGACTGGACGATTCCATCGTCAGGTTCCCGGCCCATGGCGGCAAAGGCCAGACGGTTCTACAAACCCGCGGGCTGTCTCTCGATATCGCGCCCGACGGGAAATCGCTCTATTTGCGTACGGGAACCCACCGACACTCAGCTCTGGACCGCGGATCTGCAATCCGGCAAGGTGAGCCGCGTTCTGGAGGGACTCGTCCCCTATTGCACGAGTTGCTGGGCGGTGGAGCCCGATGGCATCTATTTCCTCGGTGTGCGAACCAACAACGCGAGCCTGCAGTCCATCTACTTCCTGGACTTCCGGACTCATTCGACGCGGCTGGTGGCCGACTACCCGGAACCCATACTGCCCATCGGCATCGGGCCGTTCTCTCTCTCGAGGGATGGCAAGTCGCTGCTGACGGTCCGGTTGGACCCCTCGAACAGCGACCTCCTCCGCGCGGACGTATTTCCTTAAGCGCCGGCTTCCAAGAACAAACCGAATTCCGAAAGGGCAGGGCAGACAGGTGATTTCGTCACCCGAAGTCGCACCTTCGTCGTGGTCAACTTCTCGGCTGATTTGATCAAACGGCAGGATCCGACACTGCCGGCTTCGCCCACCGTCGCCCAGGCGCCATCCTTCCACTGGTCCACTGCGATCCCTTCCACCCGCTGGCCCAGCTTGAGGTTCTCTCTCACCCGGATCACATTGAAGGTACACGGTTGCCCGAGGTCCAGAACCACTTCCGCGGTCGTGACGGCATCGTCGGTACTCCAGTAGGTGTAGCGGTCGCCATCCAGCAGCCGTTCCGCCGCGAATGTCTTGCTGTTGCCGCGCACGTTCGACGCGGTCACTTTGGCTTTGGCTGCCAGGTTGACGGCAAAGGTGGCGCGCAGCATGTCGCCGAAGCCCTTGAGAGACGCCGTGTCCGCTTCGTGCAACAGTCCCCGCCGATCGGGCGGAATGTTCAGCAGGAAGCTGCCGCCGCGGCCCACTGACTTGTAGTACAGATCCATCAGGTCGCGCGACGACTTCACCTTCGCGTTTTCCTTCTCGTGCCAGAACCAGCCGGGCCGGATGGAAACGTCGCATTCCGCCGGCAGCCACTTGGAGCCGCCGCGGGTACCTCCCATCGATTCCTTGGTCTTCACGTTGCCAGGTGAAGCAGGACCGCCATCTTCACCCACCGGCTCAAACGTCGCCCAACTTGTTTCCGCCGCGTAGCCCTTCTCGTTACCGACCCAGCGGATATCCGGGCCGACGTCGCTGAAGATTACGGCATTCGGCTGCAGTTTTCGAACCAGAGCCCAGGTGGTGGGCCAGTCGTAGTACGTCTTCTTATCGATGCGCCGCTTCTCCCTGGCGCCCCCGTAGTAGCCGTCGCCGCCATTGGCGCCGTCATGCCATACCTCATAGATCGGACCGTACTGCGTCAGCAGCTCCGTCAACTGCGCGCGGTACATCGAGATGTACTCCGGTGACGCGTACTTGGGCGTGTTCCGGTCCCAGGGAGACAGGTAGACACCGAACTTGAGTCCGTGTTTCGAGGCCGCCTGCGCGATCTCTTTCACGACATCTCCCTTCCCACCGCGCCACGGGCTGGCCTTCACCGAATGTTCCGTGGTTTTCGTGGGCCAGAGACAGAACCCGTCGTGATGCTTGCAGGTCAGAATGACGCCCTTCATTCCGCCGGCCTTCAGCCCGCTGACGATGGCGTCGGCGTCGAAGGCGGTCGGATTGAAGATGGACGGGCTCTCATCGCCGAAACCCCACTCCTTGTCGGTAAATGTATTGGTGGTGAAGTGCAGGAAGCTATAGACCTCCATCTCGTGCCACAGCAGTTGCCGGGCAGAGGGAAGAGTGCCGAAAGGCGCGGGTGCGGCCGGCGCGGCGAGCGCCCTGCGGGTCAGGCCGGCGGCGGCCGGCAGCGACAGAAGGAAAGTACGGCGATCAGGCATGTCGGATGGGTCTCTCCCTAGAACTATAGCGCTAGAGCCGGCGCCATCCGGCGGCCGGCTGCCTTGCCCGCCGCTCGAGGCGTGTAATACAATCCCCCACGATGGCGGCCATGTCGCACAATGGCGCTTCCACGCACGAAGCGCTTGCCGCGGAACTGTTCGCGGCTATTCTCCAAAGCCCCTCGTTCGTCAAGGCCCCGTCGCTTCGCCAGCTGCTCACGTTCCTCTGGGAGCACCGTAACGAGGCGATCACCGAGCACACCCTGGCCACTCAAGCGCTGGGCCGCCCGTCTTCCTTCGATCCGCGGGTCGACGCCACGGTGCGCGTGGTGGTGGCGCGGCTGCGCCAGAGGCTGAAGGACTACTACGCCTCCGACGGCGTGGATTGCCCGTTGCGTCTCAGCATCCCGCTGGGTGGGCATCAGCTCGCCATCGAACTCAAGGAAGTCCAGCCGCCCGCTGCTGCTGCGGATCCGGAGCCGGCCGCTCCACCGATCCGGCGCCCTGTCCCATGGATCCCGATTGTCCTGGCCCTGGGCGCTGCGGCCGCGGGGCTTCTCATCGGGCAACTGCTCCCGCGGCCCGGCCAGATCCGGCCACCTTTGCCCCGTTTCTGGACCGCCTTCCTGCAAGGTGGAATGCCGACCTCCGTTTATGTGCCTACGCCCGTCTTCGTTACCTGGGCTGATAGTCCGGTCAGGATGCGGATGTTCGCATCAACGATCCGCGGAAGATGCTGGAATCCGCCGAGATCGCGGCCCTGGCGAAGCGATTGGGCCCTCCTCAGATTTCGCAGAACTACGTTGTGGGTCACGATACTTTCGCGGCGGTCAAGCTGGTCCAGTTTCTGGAAAAACGTGGCGTCCACGTGCAACTGTCCGGCACCGGGTCGATGCCCAGCGGTGCTCCGCGTGACAGGAACGTGGTGCTGCCTGGCACATCCTGGAGCAGTTCCGGCGTCCGCGCCGCGACCATGGGCGCCAACTTCCAGATCTCGGTGGAGAACAGCGATATCATCGTCAACCTGGCGCCGAAGGCCGGCGAACAGGCGGAGTACCGGAGCCGCCAGATCAGCCCGCGCCGGGCGGTGCAGTATGGCACGATCCTGCACCGTACAACTTCGCCGCAGACGCGCCAGCTCGCCCTGGCAGGGGTGGATACCGACGTCCTGGTTGGTTTCCTCACCGCCGATGAGAATCTGGAGGAACTGGAGCAGGCGTGGCAGCAGGCAGGACGTCCTTCGGATTTCGAGGCCCTCGTGGAAGCCGAAACCGAAGGCGAGACCGCGCTGCGCACACACCTGGTCGCCTTCCGGCCGATTCCCGGGACGCATTAATCGTTCACGGTGCCCCCGCCGATCTGACCGCGCATGCCCGGCAGGTTCTGGAGGAGGCGCTTGATACAATCAAGGTCCGCATGAACACGCAAACCAACGCTGCTCAACTGAAGGAACGTCTGCAGGCCGGCGAGACCGTCCTAGGCTGTTTTCTGAGCCTCGGTTCGCCGCTGACCGCTGAATTGATGGGGCTGGCCGGCTATGACTGGTCGCTCATCGATCTGGAGCACGGCGCCGGTGGGGAAGTGGAAGCGTTAGCCCAAATGCAGGCACTCGCCGCGACTTCGTCCGCCGCCATCGTCCGGGTCGAGTCGAATGCTCGCCAGCGAGCGCACCGGGTGCTGGACTGCGGAGCCCACGGCGTCATGTTCCCGCGCATCGATACGGAAGAAGACGCGCGCGCGGCCGCCGCCGCCATGCGCTACCCACCGCTTGGTGTCCGTGGCGTGGCCTTCTCCAATCGAGTCTGCGAATACGGAGCGAATTTCCGGCCTTATCTGGAGGCCTCGGCCAGCGCGCTGCTGACGATCGTCCAGATCGAAACCCGAACCGCGGTGGACAATGTGGATGCCATTGCGGCGGTGGAGGGCGTGGATGTGCTGTTCATCGGACCCTCCGATCTGTCTCACTCTTATGGTGTTCTGGGCCAGTTCGACCATCCGGAGTTCACTGCGGCCATCGCCAAGACCGTTGAGGCGGCACGCCGGCACGGGAAGGCGCTTGGCATCCTTCTTCCCAAGCCCGACGACCTGGAACTCTACCGTTCGCTCGGATTCCGTTTCATCGCTTCCGGGTCCGATGCGGTTCTGCTGAACAATGCGGCCCGGTCACTGGTACACAATTTGCGCACCCAGTTGACGTGAGAATCACTGTTTTCCCGGGGAGTCAATCCCCTGGCCGCAGCATTGACAGTACCTTAAGCTCTTTTCTATCCTCATATTCGTCAAGCTCACGAGATGAGGACGAAGACCGTCTATTTCTCCTGGGACGGAACTCGTCCCGCATCCCCGTTAAGGATGAATAAATGATCAAGGTCGAAGGACTGACCAAGCGTTACGGCCGCAATGTCGCCGTGCAGGGCATCAGCTTCGAAGTGGAAAAGGGCCAGATTGTGGGCTTCCTGGGGCCGAATGGCGCCGGCAAGACCACCACAATGCGCATCCTCACCTGCTTCATGCCGCCCACCCAAGGCACAGCTCATGTAGCGGGATTCGACGTGCTGGAAGCGCCCATGCAGGTGAAACAGAGGATCGGCTATCTGCCTGAAAATCCACCGGTTTACCCTGAGATGGAAGTTGAAGAGTACCTCCATTTCGTGGGACGCCTGAAAGGGATCCCCGGGTCGGAACTGGCCAAGCGTGTGGACGAAGTGGCGGAGCGCTGCTCCGTCGCCGATGTGCGCAAGAAGCTCATCTCGAAGCTGTCCAAGGGCTACCGGCAGCGCGTCGGTCTGGCTCAGGCCATCATTCATAATCCCGACGTACTGATCCTCGACGAGCCCACCGCCGGCCTCGATCCCAAACAGATCCACGAGACACGCGACCTTATTCGCTCTCTCGCCGGCGAACACACCATCATCCTGTCTACCCATATCCTGCCCGAGGTCGAGCAAACCTGCGATCACGTGGTGATCATCACCAAAGGCTGCATCGTTGCCACGGACTCCGTGCAGAACCTCACCTCCCGGCTGCGCGGCCAGGAGGCGGTGGCCGTCCAGGTTTCCGGCGGCGATGAACCAATCATTCGCCAACGGCTGGAGCAGGTGGCCGGCGTCAGCCGCGTGGTCGCCCGCGACACCCACAACGGGCTGCATTCCTTCGAGGTGGAATCCCTGCCGGGTAAAAACGTGCGCGCCGAAGTGGCCCGCGCGGTGGTCGAATCCGGCTGGAATCTGACTGAGCTGCGCGCCGTCGCCCTGAGCCTGGAGGATGTCTTCCTGGAGCTCACCGCCACTGAGAAGCCCGGCGAAGGAGCCAATCAATGAACAACGTCATTACCATCTGCCAGAAGGAATTGAAGAGCTACTTCGCATCGCCGATCGCCTACCTCCTGATGGCCATGTTCGCGATCGTCTTCGGCTTCTTTTTCTGGAATGCCGTCGGCTACTTCGTGAATGTCAGCTTCCAGTCCCAGGCCATGGGCCGCAGCTTCCCCATGGATGTGAACGAAATGATCATCCGCCCACTGCTGATGAACGTTTCAGTGATCGGACTGTTCCTGATTCCGCTGATCTCCATGCGCCTGTTCTCGGAAGAGAAGCGCTCCGGCACCATCGAATTGCTCCTCACTTCGCCCATCCACGACGCCGAAATCATCATTGGCAAGTGGCTGGCCGCGGTGGCTCTCTACGGCTGCATCCTTCTCATCAGCGGCCTCAACTTCTTCTTCCTGTTTGCTTACGGCAAGCCGGACTGGAAGCCTCTGGTCATTGGCTACCTGGGTCTCATTCTGCAGGCCGGCGCGCTGCTGGCCATCGGAGCCTTCGTCTCCACGCTCACCCGCAATCAGATCATCGCCGGCGCCGTCACCTTCTCGGTCTGCCTGCTGCTCTGGGTGTTTGAATGGGTGGCCGGCTATGAGACCTCCACCTGGGCTTCGGTCATGGGCTACATGTCGGTGGTCCGCCACTTTGAGCCCTTCTCCAAGGGCGTCATGGATACACGCGATGCGGTCTATTTCGCGTCGATGATTTTCCTGGGACTGTTCCTCACGGCGCGGAGCCTGGAATCGCTCCGCTGGAGAGCGTAAACGCGAGGAGACACCACAATGAGCACTACCTGGATGAAAAGCCGCCAGACCAAGTACACCGCTTACGCCGGCGTTTACATCGCCGTCATCATCGCGGTCCTCGCCACGGTCAACTTTCTGGCCAACCGTTACAACAAGTCGTTCGACGCGACCTCCAATAAGCGCTACTCCCTTTCCGACCAGACCATCAAGCTCGTCTCCGGCCTGAAGCAGGATGTTGCCATCTCCTACTTCGACGAGACCCCAAACTTCGCCAAGGCGAAGGATCTGCTGGACCGGTACGACAACCTCTCCACCAAGCTCTCCGTCACTTACATCGATCCCTTCAAGAAACCGCAACTGGCCAAGCAGTTCGGCATCAGCCAGACCGGAACGATCGTTCTGCAGTCCGGAGACCGCCGTCAGGAGGCCCGCTCCGTCAGCGAAGAAGAACTCACTTCCGCCATAGTCCGGCTCCTCAAGACCGGTGAGCGTACCGCCTGTTTCACCATTGGCGCCGGCGAGCACTCGCTGGAAGATACGACCAATAGTTCCTATGGCGGCATGAAGGACCTGGTCACGAAGAACAACTACAAGACGCAGGTCATCAACCTGATGGAGAAGCCCGAAGTCCCGGCCACCTGTTCGCTCGTGGTGGTGGGCGGACCGAAAGTCGACTATCCTCAGCCCGTCGTGGAGGCATTGAAGAAGTACATCGAGGATGGCGGCCGCGGACTGTTCCTGTCCGATCCACCGTTAAAGACCGGCAAGGAAACCGTCGCTGAGAACAAGGCTCTGCTCGATATGCTGGGCGGCTGGGGCGTGACGCTCCAATCCAATCTGGTTCTCGACACTTCGGGACTCGGCAGCCTTTACGGCATGGGGCCGGAAGTCGCGCTGGCCACTCGCTATGAGAATCACCCGATTGTCCGTGAAATGAAACGAGCCGCCACGGCATTCCCGCTGGTGCGCTCGCTCGACGTGAAGCCCACGGACAAAACGACGGCCGAGAAGCTGGTCTCGACCTCGAATAATTCCATCGCCGCTACTCGAACCTCAATGCGGCTGGCGGCGCCATCACCATGCCGAAAGGCGACACTCAGTCCTACACCGTCGCGGCCGCCGGAATTTATCGCACCGGCAAGCAGAAGGACAACAACAATGTGGAGGGCCGTTTCGTGGTTGCCGGCTCTTCCGACTGGATCTCGAACTATGCGCTCGGCTTCGCGGGCAATCGGGATCTCGTCATGAACATGATCAACTGGCTCACCAACGACGAGGACCTGATCTCCATCCGCCCGAAGGATCCGGAAGACCGCCGTATTCAGCTCACCGGTTCGCAGATGCTGATGGTCCGCATGGTCAGCCAGTTCCTCATCCCGATCTTCGTGATCGTCTTCGGGATCATGGTCTGGTGGCGCAGGAGGTAGCCGGCACATGAAGGCGAGAGGATTACTCGTAGCCGTCGTCCTGCTGGCGGTCCTGGGCGGAGCTGTCTACTGGTCCAACAAACAGCAGAAGGAGGATGCCGCCAAACCGCCTGCCGACGCGCCTCCCAAGATCCTGACCCTCAATGAAGGAGACATCACCGGCGTCGACATCAAACGCCGCGAAGGGGAGACCACCTCGCTCAAGCGGGGCGCCTCCAATGTCTGGACAGTCACTGCTCCGCAGGCCTTCGACACGGATCGCGATGCCATCAACAACCTTCTCACCGGGCTGACATCCCTCAGCTCCGAGAAGGTGATTGACGAGAAGCCCACGGACCTCGGCAGCTTCGGCCTGAAGACTCCGGCTGTCCAGGTGGTGGTTCTCGTTGAAGAACGGCAAGACCCGCACCGTCAGCGTCGGCGACGAAGCGCCGGTGGGCGGAGCCACCTTCGCCCAGGTAGACGGCGATGCACGCGTTTTCACGATCGCCTCCGCGACACGGGCCACGCTCGACAAGCTGGGCGTCGACTTCCGCGACAAGCGTCTGCTCAAGTTCGACGTCACCAAGCTGGCGCGCCTGCAGTTGACCGTGAAGGGCGTCAACCTCGAGTTCTCCAAGAACGGCCAGAACGAGTGGACCATCGTCAGCCCCAAGCCCATGCGCGCCGACGGCTGGCAGGTGGAGGAACTCGCGCGCAAACTCACCGACGCGAAGCTCGATCCTCTCCTTACCTCGGACCAGCAGGCCGATCTGGCCAAACAGTTTGCCGCCTCCGCGCCGCTCGCCACTGTCGCGATCACCGACGCCGCCAATACTCAAAAGCTGGAAGTGCGCAAGAACAAGGAGAACAAGTTCTACGCCAAATCGAGCGCGGTGGAAGGCTTCCATCTCATCACGGATGAGATCGGCAAAGCGCTCGACAAGACCCCCGAGGACTTCCGGAACAAGAAGCTCTTCTCATTCGGCTTCAACGATCCCACCCGGGTGGACTACAAGGACGCAGCCAAGCAGCTCAACGCCAGCAAGGCCGGCGACCGCTGGGTGGCCAACAGCAAGACCATGGACTCGGTCGGCATCCAGTCGCTCATCGACCGTCTGCGCGACCTGTCGGCAACGAAATTCCCGGACACGGGTTTCACCACGCCGGAAATCGAGATTGGCGTCACCTCGCAGGACGGCAAGGTCACCGAGAAGGTGTCTATCTCGAAAGCCGGCGACCGCTACATTGCGCGCCGCGAAGGGGAACCGTCACTCTATGAGTTGGAGGCCAAGTCCGTGTCCGACCTACAAAAGGCAGCCAGCGACGTGAAGGAGCAGCCACCGGCGAAGGGCGCGGGAAAGTGAACGCGCTACTCACCGACCTCTACCAGCTCACCATGGCCGCCGGCTACTGGTGCGCCGGCAAGACCGGTGAGGTGGCGACCTTTGAGCTGTTCGTCCGGCGCCTGCCGCCGAACCGCAACTTCATCCTGGCCGCGGGCCTGGACCAGGCCTTGGAATACCTGCTCGAACGTCCGCTTCACTGAGGACGAAATCCTCTACCTGAAGGCGTTGCCGCAGTTTCATCGCGTGCCTGAGGGCTTCTTCGACGCCCTCCGTGCGTTTCGCTTCACAGGGGATGTCTTCGCGGTTCGGGAAGGAACGCCGCTATTTCCAGGTGAGCCGATTCTGACACTTCGCGCGCCCTCTGCTCGAAGCCCAGATTCCGGAAACTTTCCTGCTGGCCACCATCGGCTTCCAGACCCTCATCGCGACCAAAGCGGCACGCATCGTGGAGGCGGCCGGAGGACGGTCAGTGGTCGAGTTCGGCACCCGCCGCGCCCATTCGCCCGAGGCGGGCGTCTTTGCCGGACGCGCCGCGTATGTCGGCGGCTGCACCGGAACGTCCAACACGCTCACTGGCATGCGCTACGGCATTCCTGTGTTCGGCACCGCGGCGCATTCCTGGGTCCAGAGTTTTCCCACCGAACTGGAGGCCTATCAGCGCCTGCAGGACCTGTTGGGCCCCGCGACCACCTACCTCATCGACACCTACGACACGTTGGAAGGTGCGCGCCGCGCCGTCTCGCTGGGGAGGCCGATGTGGGGGGTCCGCCTCGACAGCGGAAATCTGGTGGAGCTTTCCCGCGCGGTCCGGGGCATCCTCGACGAAGCGGGCCTCAACGACGCAAAGATCATGGCCACCGGCGACCTGAACGAGTACAAGATCCTGGAACTCGTCGCCACCGGAGCT
Organism: Paludibaculum sp.; assembly: GCA_049841055.1. Classification (GTDB taxonomy): domain Bacteria; phylum Acidobacteriota; class Terriglobia; order Bryobacterales; family Bryobacteraceae; genus Paludibaculum. The sequence goes on from JASGIE010000059.1 coordinate 27,696, forward strand.
CCCATCGACTCCTACGGCGTCGGCACCGAGTTGGCGACCTCGTCCGACGCGCCCAGCCACGGTGCCGTGTACAAGCTCGTGGAACTCGAATCCAACGGGACACGCCGCTTCACGGCAAAGATCAGCCCCGATAAATCCACTGTGCCCGGAGCCAAGCAGGTCTTCCGTTATCCCGGCTACGACATCCTTGGCCGCGCCTCGGAGTGCTTCCTGCAAGGTTGCGACGCCTTGCTGAGGCCCGTCGTCCTGGGCGGCGAGATTGTCGGACATCGCCCCAATGCCGCTGAAGCCCGCCAGCATGCCCGGGAAAGCATCGACCGCCTCCCGAAGAAATACCGCAGTCTCTTCGAGTGCGATCCGCCTTACCGCATCGAATACAGCTCCGAGCTCATCCAACTGACCGAAGAGTTCCGCCGGAGCGAGCGATGAAGACAGTCTTCTTCGACATCGATACCCAGTTCGATTTCGTGAATCCCGCTGGAGCCCTCTATGTCCCCGGCTCCGAATTCATCATCCCGAACGTGGCGCGCCTCAACCGTTACGCCGCGGAGCGCGGAATCCCTCTGATCTCCACGACGGACGCGCACACGGAAACGGATCCCGAGTTTGCATTCTGGCCGCACCACTGTGTCGCCGGCACCCTGGGTCAGCGAAAACCGGAGCCGACGTTGGTCGGCCAGATTGTTTTAACCAAACAGTCTGTGGATTGTTTTACGATCCCGGGCCTGCCTGCCTTGCTCGACGATCTGGGCGCGGAACGCTGTGTCGTCTATGGCGTGGTCACCGAGATTTGCGTGAAACACGCGGTTTTCGGGCTTCTGAAGACAGGCAGGTATGTGGAACTCGTCACCGATGCGGTGAAGAGCCTGGATGAGGCTGCCGCGGCGCAAATGCTTCGCGACCTCGCCGCTCAGGGCGGCGTGGCGACAACTGTCGACGCCGTCTGCCGCTGATCCGCCTGGCTAGGCTGCGGCTTCCGGTGGAATCGGAACGTCCTTGGCATCGCGCCACAGACGTTCGAGTTGATAGTACTCCCGCTTCTCTTGCGAGAAGATATGCACGATCAGGTCCCCGAAGTCGCCGAGAATCCATTCGCCGTTCTCGAAGCCTTCCACACTGATTCGGCATCTCGCCGGCCTCTTTCTTCAGACGCAGGGCGATCTCGTCCCAGATAGCCTGGTTCTGGCGCTGGTTCGAACCCGAGCAGATGAGGAAATAATCGGCGAAGGAGGTGACCTCGCGGAGGTCCAAAATGCGGATGCCGTCCGCCTTCTTGGCTTCGGCTGCCCGCAAAGCAAGCTGCCACGTGGGGCTTTCCGTGACGACTGCAGTAGCGACTGCCCCGTTTTCTTTAGGTTTCCGCAAGCGTTCTGAGTGGAACTTCTCCTTATGCCGTATCGTACTACAATAAGAACAGTGCGCAAGTGTTTTGTTAGTTTGGCGTTCCTTCTCATAGGGAGCTTGCAGGCGCAGACCATCTACTCGCGTCACCAGCTACTCGACCGCGCTCTCAGCAGTGCGGCCGACATCGGGTGACGACATGATCCTCAAGCGCACTCTCTACGGCAGCTTGCGCCCCGATGAGATCAGCATCGAGCAGGCCGACGAGATGGTGGCCGCCTCTCAGCGCCGTTTCGACCGGATCAAAGACCTCGTCGAACAGGTGAAGCCGCTCATCGACCAGGGGATTTACGCCCGCAACGAACTGACCCCCATCCTCGAGGAACTGGACTACCGCCGCCGCACGCTCACCCTCGCCGAGTCCCGCGCGCGCTTTCTTCGCGAGATCGCGGAGATGGCGAAGGCCGAGCAGGCACTGGAAGCCAATCGCGAGGAAGATCTGGGCCCGAAGCCTCTACAGGAACGGTATGACGGGAACGGCCTGTTCACGCCTGGGCTGATGCGCGACGTGATCCTTTCGTACGAGAAGCAGTTCGCCAAAGCTCTCCCCATCAGCGCCAACGGCGAGACGGCCATCCACAAGGCGATGGGCTACGATCACCGGGGCCGCATCGACGTGGGTCTCAGCCCGGATACGCCCGAGGGCATCTGGCTCCGTCAATACCTCGAGTCGAAGAAGATCCCCTACTACGCCTTCCGCACCGCCATCCCCGGCCGCGCGACGGCTGCCCATATCCACATCGGGCCGCCCAGTAATCGCCTGCGCGCGGCGGACTAGCGCACAACGGGGCCTTCTTCAGAACTTCTCTCCCTGGAACGCCCTGTTATGCCAGACTGATCGCATGGCGTCTCCTAAAATCGAAGTCCTGATCCCCCACGAAGAAATCCAGACCCGCATCGCCTCTCTCGGCGCGCAGATTACCGCCGACTACGAAGGCCGCTCCATCGTTCTCGTGGGGGTCCTGAAGGGCTCGTTCATGTTCCTGGCCGACCTGGTACGCCACATCAATCTCCCGCTGCGGATAGAGTTCATCGGCACCAAGAGCTATGAGGGCTCCACCACCTCGGGTCAGGTGCAACTCACGAAGGATCTCGACAAGCCGATTCAGGATGAGGATGTTCTGCTCGTCGAGGACATCATCGATACCGGACTGACCCTCAACTACCTGCAGCACATCATGTCGCAGCGTGCCCCGCGCTCTCTCAAGATCGCCTCGTTCCTGGACAAGCCCTCCCGCCGCCGCATTGCGGTCGAGGGTGACTACATCGGCTTCACCATCGAAGATAAGTTCGTCATCGGCTACGGCCTCGACTTCAATCAGCGCTATCGCAACCTCAAGGATCTCTGCATCCTCGTCCCGTAATGATCGGGGCGCCTCATCGAATCTATCTGACATCTGAAATTTTATATAGTGATCTGTATGAAGCGCCGCGACCTCTTCTCCGCCTTCCCGTTCACAGGCTACTCGCTGGCCGTCCTTGCGCAGGACCTCCACGGCCAGTCCTTGCCGCCCGGCAAGCCCGATTTTGACGTCGTCGCGCCGCCCAGGAACCGCCCCAAGACCATCCAGCACGAGCCCAATATGACGCTGGTCGAGCTCAAGGCGGACGTCTTCATCGCCGGCGGCGGGCTGGCCGGAGTCTGCGCCGCGCTGAGCGCCGCGCGCAACGGCGCCAAGGTCGTCCTCGTCCAGGACCGCTCCCGTCTCGGCGGCAATTCATCCAGCGAAGTGAAGATGCACGTCGTCGGCGCCAACTCGCACCGTAGCCGCCCTGGCTGGCGGGAAGGCGGCCTGATTGAGGAACTCCGCCTCGACGACGCGGCCGGCAATCCCCAACGCAGTTGGGAGATGTGGGATCTGCTTCTCTACGACAAGGTCGTGAGTGAGAAGAACATCACCGTACTGCTCGAAACCACCCTCTATAGCGTGGTGAAGAAGGGCGACGCCATCGACTACGTCATGGCTCGCTGCGACAAGAGCGAGCACCTCTATCGCGTCCACGCGCCCATCTTCCTCGACTGCACCGGCGACTCCCGCCTTGGCCTCGAATCCGGAGCTCTCATGCGCACCGGCCGCGAAGCCCGCTCCGAGTTCAACGAATCCCTGGCGCCCGAGAAGCCCGACGAAGAGACCCTTGGGTCTAGCATTCTCTTCACCTCGCGCGACTACGGCCGACCCATGCCCTTCACCCCACCCAGTTGGGCCCGCAAGGTCACGAAGGAGCATCTCCGCTTCCGGCCCACCAAGACCTGGGAGTACGGCTACTGGTGGATCGAGTGGGGTGGGAATCTCAATACGATCTGGGATAACGAGCGGATCCGCTACGAGTTGCTGGCCATCGCGCTCGGCGTCTGGGACTACATCAAGAACAGCGACAACCACCCCGATTCCGCCAATTGGGCGCTCGACTGGCTCGGCATGATGCCCGGCAAACGCGGCAGCCGCCGCATGGTCGGCGACCACCTGCTGACGCAGCATGACCTGCTCAAAGGCGAGTTTGACGACGCGGTCGCCATCGGAGGCTGGCCCATGGACGACCACCCACCCGGAGGTTTCGATCGCTCCGAACTGCCGCCGAATACCGTGCTGAAGACGCCGGAGGTCTACAACATCCCTCTGCGCTCGCTGTACAGCAGGAATGTGCCGAATCTGATGATGGCCGGGCGCAACATCAGCGCCACTCACGCGGCCTTCACCTCCACTCGCGTCATGGCGACCTGCGCCTGCGTCGGCCAGGCTGCTGGGACAGCTGCCGCCCAATGCGTCTCCGCCGGCATCCTGCCCCGCCAACTGGCACAGGACCGAGCCCGGGTGCAGACCCTCCAACAAGTGCTGCTCCGCCAGGATCAGTCGCTCCGCGGCGTCAAGAACGAAGACGCACTCGACCTCGCCAGGCAGGCGAAGATAGAGGCCTCCGGCAGTGAAGACCACTATCCGGCCCGGAACATTCTCGACGGCTGGGTTCGCGACATTCCGGGCAAAGAGGTTCATCAATGGGCCGGCCGGCTCTCTTCGGATGGGGCCTGGATTGAGCTGCAGTGGCCGAAGCCGGTGAAGTTATCGAGTGTCCAACTCACGTTCGACACCGGCTTTCAGCGCGAACTGACCCTTTCCTCTTCCGACGGAGTAAGCAAAGGAGTTGTCCGCGCGCCGCAGCCCGAAACTGTCCGCGACTATCGGATCCTGGCTGGAGAAAAGGAACTCGTCGCAGTGACGGGGAATCATCAACGCCTGCGCCGGCACCAGTTCCCGGCCGTCACCACCGACAAAGTGCGCCTCCAGATCACCGCCACCAATGGCAGCGAACTGGCACGGCTATTCGAAATCCGCTGCTATGCCTGATTCCCGCGCCTACAGGTGGCGCGGCAGGTGCAGCACTTTGAAGAGTGGCTCGCCGGCGCCCCAGACTAGCAGGAACAGGAACGCACTGCCGAGTGCGACATCGTAGTTCCGTCCGGCTTCCTGAGCCAAGGGCGGCATCAGCCCGAGGCCCAGCGCCACGGCTGCTGACAGGGCATGCCAATACCAGCGGATGTGGCTGAATCTCCAGAGCAGGAAAATCGCAACGGTCATCGAGACCAGGTAGGAAATCACGACCACAGTATTGTTCACGGTCACCTCCCAGCCGTACCGGAAGGAACCGGATTGCCCGCTTCCTGCCGGTCGCGGCTTCACTGCGCCTCCACTATAGCGCCGGCAACCGCGGTGTCAATGGGCCGCTTCCGCCGGATCGCCCTCCATGACCCACTCCAGGTTGAAATGCGCATGGCGGATCGTCTTGTGCGGTTCTGTCTGCGGCAGGTGATTCAGAAATACGCTGTAGCTTGCGTGAATCGTCCCGTCCGGGGCCTGCACAATCGACGGGTAGTGGAATGAACCGGCCTTCTCCGCGCGGTGATCCAGTTCGATGTGCCGGTTCCACTTCCAGGTCTTGCCTTCATCATTTGAGATCGAAAGGCACAGCGAATGGCGCCCCCGCTCCGTGTCGTTGTTGATCATCAGCCAGCGGCCGTCCTTTAATGTCAGGACCTCGACTCCCGTGCCGGAGTTCGCAATGTCCGTGTCTTCCGCAAAAGTCCAGGTCTCGCCATTGTCCTTCGACTCGCTCCTCATCAGGCGCTTCGGCGGCGGACCGTTGTCCCGCATGTACGCCACGAGTCCGCCGTCTTTCTTCATTGCGAATGACGGCTGAATGTTCCCGTTGCCCACAATCGGGTCCGACGCATGCCACGTAAGGCCGTTGTCATCGCTGATCGCCGCCAGGCTGATGCTGTAGCCGTCCGAATACAAACCCACCACGATGCGTCCCGATGCCAGTTGCACGGGGTGCGGCCGGTTCATCCAGCCCATCCGAGAGAAGTATTTGTCCTTGGCTTTCTCCAGTTCCCGCTTCCAGTATTCGCCCTCACGGCCCGACGTGTAGCGAGAGCCGAACTCCTGCACCCGTTCCACAATGTGATTCGGCTTCACCAGCAGGATGTCCGCCCGGTCCCACCTGGGCACCCCGTCGCCGTTGTAGTTGGACGATACGCGGTAGTTCGTGATCGCCGATTCCCAGGTGTTGGCCACAATCGTCTGCCAGAAAAGCCAAAGCCGTTTGTCGCGGTCCAGAAAGAGCGTCGGATTCGTATCCGGGAATCCGGCTACATCCGCCAGAACAAATGGCGCCGACCAGCCCTTCGCGCCCTTCCTCTTCCGGGCGCCCATCACCTGAACGTCGTCCGCCTGGCGTTCGCCCGATCCGCGATACCAGCACACGAACAAATCCCCATTGGGAAGATACAGAATGCTGGAGGCGTGATTGTGCTTCACGTCCAGCGGGAAGATATCATCCTTCTCCACAAACGGTTTCTCAGCCAGGGCGGTGCCGGCAAACAACAGGGCCGGAAGAAGCAGGCGGGACAACATGGTTTTCATCGCGATTTCAGCCATTCTCTCTCAATGCACGGCGCGGAAGAAATGCGTCCCGTTACACTACGAAGAAGAACAATGAAACCGGCAATGCTTCTGGTGGGTTTGATGTGGTGTGGCGCGGCCGCGCGCGCCCAGTCGTGGGTCGTGCAGAATAGCCCCACCACGGCCTCTCTTCGCGGTGTCCGGGCCATCAGCGACCGTGTCGCGTGGGCCAGCGGGTCCAATGGGACCTACCTGCGCACCATCGATGGCGGTGAACACTGGACGGCCGCTCAGGTGCCCGGCGCGGAAAAGCTCGACTTCCGGGGCATCTGGCCCATCGACGACCGGATCGCCTACCTCATGAGCGCCGGCCCCGGCGAACTCTCTCGCATTTACAAGACCGACGACGCCGGAGCCCACTGGACTCTGCTGTACACCCAGTCCAACGCCAAAGGCTTTTTCGACACCATCGCCTTCTGGGATGGACATACCGGCCTTGTGTTGGGTGATCCCCTAGACGGCAGCGCGGAGTTGCTCTCCACCACTGACGGCGGCGCCCACTGGTCCCGCCTCAAGACACCCCCGGCGCTACCGGGAGAAGGCGCCTTCGCCGCCAGCAATTCCTGCGTCTTTGTACGCGGCAGCCGCGATGCCTGGTTTGTTACCGGAGGACCCGGCGCCGCACGCGTCATCCGCTCCCGGGATGCCGGCCGCACCTGGAAAGCAGCCGCCACACCCATTCGCAACGATGGCCAAGGTGCAGGCATCTTCTCTGTCGCCTTCCGCGACAGCGATCACGGTGTCATTGTCGGCGGCGACTACTCGAAGGACAAGGAGGGCCGCCAGACCGCGGCCTACTCCTCGGACGGGGGAAAGTCCTGGAAGTCATCCACCATTCCACCGGCCGGTTTCCGCTCCTCCGTGAAATACCTTCCTAAGCCTGGTCTCTGGATCGCGACCGGAACCTCCGGCTCCGACGTCTCCAGAGACGATGGACGCACCTGGACTCACTTTGACGACGGCGCCTACAATGCCCTCAGCTTTACGCGCAATGGCGTTACCGGCTGGGCGGTTGGACCCAAGGGCCGGATCGCCAAATACCGCTAGCGGCTTGTCGGCAGGCTACAGACTGGCCAGCCGTGCCTCGACACTGCTTCGGAACGGACCCTCCGCCAGGTAGGCCAGATTGATGTCGACGTTTGCCCGCGCTCCTGTCATCGCGGCTTGCGCCAATGCTCGTGCCGTAATCACGTCGCTGCCGAACTTCGCGGGTGACGCTCCGGCCAACTCCTCCAGCCGGGCACTGAGCGCGAAAGTGTGCTCCAGCACTTCCAGGGGAACGGTGGTCGCTCCTTCCATCGCCGCGTTGACGAACGGGGCGCGCTCGTCCTTCGGCCGCTTGTAGGCCGCCACCACGGCGCTGTAGGCGTCGGCATCGCGCTGGATGGCTTCCGTGAGGAAGGCGCGATCCGATTCGAACGGAGCCGGATCCAGCTTCGACAGGCGGGCCACCATGGAGCCCAAGGCCGCGGCCATCGCGCCTGAAGCGGCAGCCGCGCTACCTCCGCCCGGCGTGGGCGTTGCGGCAGCCAGGCCATCCAGAAAATCGGCCATCGGCGTCCGCTCGGCCAGGGCCTCGGCCACCCGGTTCTCCAGCACCAGGCTGGGCTGGAAGTTCTCGAATCGAAGATAGAAATCCGCCGTCGCCTCCAGCGCCTTCTTCGGGATGAGGCCGACGATCTCGCTGCCCAGCACGGGCACCCCATACCGCGCGGCTTCGCTGCGGACGCATTCAAAGACACGGTGGATCGGCGTCTGCTCGAAATCGGTGAGATTCATCGACACCTGCGCCAGATTGCGAGAGGCGAGCGGCACGCCCATCGATTTCACATACCGGAACCCCCCGCTGGAGTGCCGGATCCCCTTCGCGATCCGCTTTGCAATCTCTATGTCGGGAGTTCCGAGATTGATGTTGTAGGCGATCAGGAACTTGCGGGCGCCCACCACGGTTGCGCCCGCCGTCGAGTGCAGCCGCGCTTCGCCGAAGTCCGGTGCGCGATCAGGGTTTGTGCGCACCTCCTCGCGGAGCCCCTCAAACTGTCCCCGCCGGATATTCTCCAGATTGGTGCGGTCCGGCCGTCGGGCCGCCGCTTCGTAGAGATATGTAGGCACGCCCAGCCGCTTCCACATTTCGGCCGCGGCTCGCTCGGCGATCTGGACACACTCGGCCAGCGTCATCCCTTCCAGCGGCACGAACGGCATCACATCGACCGCCCCGATTCGTGGATGGACCCCGCTGTGGACGGTCAGGTCGATGGTCTCGACGGCCTTCGCCGCGCCGGCGAGGGCCGCTTCCATCACCGTCTCCGGCGGCGCGACAAACGTGATCACGCTGCGATTGTGGTCGGCGTCCAGTTCGAGATCGAGCACCAGCGCACCAGGCAGTGCGGCGATGGCGGCGGCAATGGCGTCCACTTTGGCGCGGTCGCGGCCTTCACTGAAGTTGGGAATACATTCGACGAGTTTGCGGGTCATTGGATCGGGTCGTCCTTATCGCTGTAGATCACGTCGCCGCGCTTGACGGTCATCGCGACGTGATTGATGCCGAAGGAATACGGGAGCTCACGGTAGTCGGAAACGTTGAGTACGAGGAAATCGCCATACTTGGCGGTCTCCAGCGATCCGCACTGATGAGCCAGGCCCAGCGCGTGGGCCCCGTTGATGGTCGATGCCGCGATGGCCTCGGCGGGCGTCATCCGCATCTGTGCGCAGGCCAGACTGATGGTCATTTGCATGCTACACGATGGGCTGGTCCCCGGGTTGAAATCGGTGGCCAGCGCAACGGCCGCGCCTGTATCAATCAGTTTGCGCGCCGGAGCATAGCGCGACAGGCCCAGGTGAAACACGGAACCGGGCAGCAGTGTCGCAATGGTGGAGGAGTTTGCCATCGCCTCCACCTCCGCCGGCCCGATCGCCTCCAGGTGATCCGCGCTGATGGCCCTGGACTCAATCGCCAGCGCCGTGGCACCAATTTCGGCGAATTGACTGGCATGAACCTTCACCTCGAGGCCATGCTCAATCGCCGCGGCCAGATACCGGCGGGCTTGGGCGAGGCTGAATGCCCCTGTGTCGCAATAGACATCCGCGAAACGTGTGAACTTCGAGGCGGCCACCTTCGGAAGCACCTCGGCGATCAGGTGCCGGATATAACCGTCCGGGTTCCCGTCGAACTCCGGCGGAACGGCATGAGCTCCAAGAAATGTCGGAACCACGGACAGGGGCTCACCGTCCAGCGCTTTGGCGATACGGAGCAGCCGCAGCTCCGTTGCCTCATCCAGCCCATAGCCGGACTTCGCTTCCACCGTCGTTGTGCCGTAGCGGGCCATCGTGACAAGCCGCGTGTGAGACTCGCCGGCGAGTTTCTTGGCCGATGCCGCGCGCACCGCACGCATCGTGTAGCGGATCCCTCCGCCCGCGGCGGCAATCTCGGCGTAACTTCGGCCCGAAATACGCGCTTCGTAGTCGGCGAGCCGTGCCGGTCCATGAATCAGATGCGTGTGGCTGTCGACGAACCCCGGCATGACGACACGTCCGGTAGCGTCCAGTTCTCGTGCCTTTCGGGCTATGGCCAGGTTCTCGATCCGGCGCGACGGCCCAATGTGCGTAATCACGCCATCCTCGATAAGCATCGCGCCGGATGCCAGCATCGACACATCGGCCAACTGACCCCCGCGGCGGGGGGTAGGCGCTCCGCGCAGAGTCAGCATCTGCCGGGCGCCGCGAACCAGGAGGGGTTTACTCATTCAACGCAACCATCATGTCATGCCCGGTCAGGGCAGGCGAATTCCGGCTTTCAACGCGAATTCACGCGCTTCCGGATACCCCGCGTCCACATGCCGCACCACCCCCAGCCCAGGGTCACAGGTCATCACCCGTTCCGCCCGCTGGCCGCTGGCGGCAGTCCCTTCCACCACGGTCACCTGGCCTGCGTGCTGCGAGTAGCCGATACCCACGCCGCCGCCATTGTGCACGGAAACCCAACTGGCGCCCGCGGCTGTATTCAACATGGCGTTCAGAATGGGCCAGTCGGCCACCGCGTCACTGCCGTCCCGCATCCCCTCGGTCTCCCGATACGGGGAGGCAACCGAGCCGCAATCCAGGTGATCCCGACCAATCACGATGGGCGCCTGGACTTTGCCCTGCTCCACCAGCCGGTTGAGCCCGGCCGCGAACTCCGCACGCTCCCCATAGCCCAGCCAGCAGATTCGCGACGGCAGACCCTGGAAATGGACTCGCTCACTCGCCAGCCGCATCCACCGCAGCAAACTCTCATTCTCGGGAAACATCTCGCACGCCAGGCGGTCTGTAGCTGCGATATCGGCCGGATCTCCGGAAAGCGCGACCCATCGGAAGGGCCCCTTGCCTTCGCAGAAGAGAGGCCGGATGTACTCAGGCACGAAACCGGGAATCCGGAAGGCGTCCCGAACGCCCTGGTCCGCGGCCATGCGGCGGATGTTGTTGCCATAGTCGAAGGCGATGGCTCCGGCCTTCTGCAGTGCCAGCATGGCCTCCACGTGGCGGGCAATCGACTCCATGGAGCGCGCGATATACCCCTGCGGGTCCGCTGCCCGCAGAGCGGCGGCCTCCTCAATGTCGAGGCCGGCGGGGATGTAGCCGTTCAGCGGATCGTGCGCGCTCGTTTGGTCCGTCACCAGGTCGGGCGTAATCCCCCGTCGAACCATCTCTGGAAGGACTTCAGCGCAGTTACCCGCCAGACCCACGGAGATTGCCTGCCGGTTCGCCGTTGCTTCGTCGATCAGTGCCAGAGCCTCGTCCAGGCCGGTGACCATGCGATCGCAGTACCCCGTGTCGAGCCGCTTCTGAATCCGCGCCGGATCCGCCTCGACACACAGGATGGCGCCGCCGTTCATCGTGGCCGCCAGTGGCTGGGCGCCGCCCATTCCGCCCATGCCGCCGGTCAGCAGGAACTTGCCGCTCAAGTCCCCGGCGAAGTGGCGCCGCGCCGCGGCCGCGAACGTCTCGTAGGTCCCCTGCAGAATGCCCTGACTGCCGATGTAGATCCAACTGCCGGCGGTCATCTGGCCATACATCATCAGCCCGGCGCGTTCCAGTTCTCTGAAATGCTGCCAGTTGGACCACTGCCCCACCAGATTGGAGTTGGCAATCAGGACCCGAGGCGCCTCATCATGAGTACGAAACACCGCCACGGGCTTGCCCGACTGGACCAGCAGTGTCTCGTCATCGCCCAATCGCTCCAGTTCTCGCACGATGGCATGGAAACAGTTCCAATCACGAGCCGCCTTACCGCTTCCGCCGTAGACGACCAGGTCCTGGGGCCGCTCCGCCACCTCCGGGTCGAGATTATTCATCAGCATGCGGAGCGCCGCTTCCTGGCGCCATCCCTTGGCGGTCAACTTCGTGCCGCGAGGAGCGCGAACGACTGGGTTCATGCCGTCAGTGTACGCCCACGGCAGGGTGCGGTAGCAGGATTCGGATGGACAGATTCGGTCCGGGGCAGGGAAGCTGGAAATGGATGCAGATGATTCCGGTGACAATGCCCTTTCCCTGGGCCACGATGCTCGACTACCTCGCGGTCCGCTGCACGCCGTGTATGGAGGCCGTCACCGACGGCGTCTATCGACGGCACGGCCAGGCGACCGTAAGCCTGGTGGACGGTGGTCTGGCCGTGGAGGGTGACCCGTCGCCCGTCGCCCGGCTGTTTGATATCCACTGCCCCGTAGACGAGGTGAAGCGCGTCCTGGGCCGTGACCCGCGCCTGAAGGCCCGTCTCAAGCGCTTGCCCGGTGTTCGCGTGCCCGGCTGCTGGTCGCCCTTTGAGCTGGCCGTGCGGGCGATTCTCGGCCAGCAGGTGAGCGTACGCGGCGCCCACACCCTCATGCGGCGCCTGAATGAGCGCTGCCCCGGCTTTACCCCGGTCGAGGTGGCCGAATGCGACCTGCGCTCCATCGGCCTGACGAACAGCCGCACCGACACCATCCGCGCCCTGGCGGAAAGCGCCATCGACTTCCGGCAGGAATGGCCGTCGGTGGCGGCGCAGTTGCTTTCTATCCGCGGCATCGGCCCGTGGACCGTCAGTTACCTCGGCATGCGCGTGGGCCGCGACCCGGATTCCTTCCCACAGTCGGATCTCGGGTTGCTCCACGCCTATGGGACGAAGGATCCCAGGGAACTCCTGCGCGCGGCGGAACGCTGGCGCCCCTTCCGCGCTTACGCCGCGATGCTTTTGTGGATGGTGCCGCAAGAAGCGGATATCGGAAAACAGTGACGCCGCGTAGGCTGGTGACTATGACGCAAGAAGACGGACGGATGCAGGCCGCCTGTGACTATATCCGGGCGCACAGCGAGGAGCCCCTCTCGTTGGAGGACATGAGCCGGCAGGCCGGCTTGAGCCCTTTCCACTTTCTGCGCCGCTTCAAGGCGTTCACCGGTCTCACCCCCAAACAATTCCTTGATGGCTGCCGCATGGACGCGCTGAAAGGCCATCTGCGCGGCGCCGGTTCGGTCACCGATGCAATCTACGAAGCCGGCTTCGGGTCCAGCAGCCGCGTCTACGAGAAGGTGGATACCCGTCTCGGCATGACGCCCAGGGAATACCGCACGGGCGGCGAAAAGGTCTCGATCTCCTACGTGGCCGAGCACACCGCCGTGGGACTCATGATGATGGGCGCCACGGATCGGGGGCTGTGCTTTGTCCAGTTTGGGGAGAGTGAGGAGGATCTGCTGCGGATGCTGCAAGCGGAGTATCCGAAAGCCCAACTCACCGCCATGGCCGAGCCTTACCCGGAGCAATTCCGCGCCTGGATGCAGGCTCTCGGCGCTCATCTGGCCGGCGAACAGCCTAGTCTCACTCTGCCCCTGGATCTGCGGGCGACGGCATTCCAGTGGAAGGTCTGGCGCTACCTGCAGAGCATCCCCTACGCCGAGGTTCAATCGTACGCGGAAGTGGCCGAGGCTATCGGCCAGCCGAAAGCGGCGCGCGCAGTCGCTCGCGCCTGCGCCACCAACAGAGTGGCGATCGTCATTCCATGCCATAGGGTGATTCGGGGGACTGGAGAACTGGGTGGGTACCGCTGGGGACTGGACAGGAAGCGGGCTCTGCTGGATGGTGAGCGGGCGGCACGGGCGCGAGGTCCGCGCCGCCCGGTTGTTGAACGCTAGAAACCGCCCGGTCCACGTCCGTCGGGACGGGGTTCCGGCTTCGGCTTGCGCGGCATCATATGCTCGCGGTTGGCGGTGTCCACCACCAGCGAGGCCACGATGGCGGCCATCTGCATCATGTCTTCCCGCGGAGCGCGATCGAACGAATCCATGTTCGAGTGGTGCGTACGCGTGCTGTACTCGAGGGGATCCTGGATGAACTGGAACCCGGGCAGGCCCACCGCATCAAAGCTCTGATGGTCGGTGCCGCCGGTGTTGCGGCTGGTAACCGTCGTCACGCCGAGGTCCTTGAAGGGGGCCAGGAAGGCCTCCAGCACGGGCCGCGCCGCTTCGTTGCCCTGCAGATAGACGCCGCGGATCTTCCCGGCGCCGTTGTCGACGTTGTAATAGGCGGAAAGCTTCTCCCAGGCAGGCAGGGTCTTCATCGTGGTGCGGTCACCGAACGTCTTGGTGACATAGCCGCGCGAGCCGAGCAGACCCTCTTCTTCCGCATCCCACAGGCCGATGCGGACCGTACGGTCCAGCTTGAGATCCAGCTTCTTCAGGATGCGCATCACTTCCAGCATCACCGCGCTGCCGGCGCCATTGTCCGTGGCGCCTGTACCGGAATGCCAGCTGTCGAGGTGGCCGCCGATCATCACGATCTCGTCCTTGTGCTTGCCGGATCCCGGGAGCTCGGCGATCACGTTGAAGTTGTTCTGGTCGGGCTCGTACCACTGGTTCTGGACTTCGATCTCCACCTTGGAGGCGATCTTCTTCTCGGCCAGCCGGTACAGGCGGTTGTAGTGCTCGGGCGTCAGCACGACCATCGGGGCCGACTGGGGCTCCTTCGGATCGCGCGAACCGCCGTTCGACGTGAAGTAGGTGCCGAAGTCGCCGCGCGTGCCGCTCAGCACCACGCCCACCTTCTCCTCGCGCAGGAAGTCATTCAGCTTCCGGCGGAACGCCATCATGGCGCCGAAGTTCGGCGGGCCGCCGGCCGTCGGGCGGCGGAACATGCCCGCTGAGATCTGCCCCATGGCGATCTCGGCCAGTTCCGCATCGGTGTAGCGCGAGTCGTCAGCCTTGTCGTGAAGGGCGATTTCGCGAGGGGCTTCGGTCATTACGATCTTGCCGGCCAGCTTGCCTTTCCACTTGGCAAGGTCTTCATCCGTACGCAACAGGGCGATAATCGGCTCGCCGGAGATGACGCCTTCCGTCGAGGATGTCCAGGCCTGCGGGGAGCCGATCAGTGGCATGTAGGCGGGCTCGGTCAGGGCGGCGGAGAACTTCTTGTTTTCCCAGCCGCGGCCGAACTTGCCCCACTCTTCCAGGCGGGCGTTGTCGATCCCCCAGTCCTTCAGGGTTTTGACGGCCCAATCCGCGGCCGCCTTGTAGTGGGGTGAGCCGGCCAGACGGGGTCCATGCACTTCGGTCAGATACCACAGGTGGTCCATCACCTTGGAATTCTGGAAGGCCTCCTGCTTGATCTTGTAGAGGGCATCGAGGTCGACCTTTTCCTGCGCCAGGGCGAGTGCGGCCAAAGCGGAGGTACAGACTGCGAGACGGAGTAGCTTTTTCATAGAGATTGTTCCGGACGCGAACGGAGGGGCGAGACACCCATCACAAAACAACGGCGTGACGATTCCACCGTTCGTTACCGGAGATTGGGACGGCGGAAACCGGACCAACCTCTCCTTAGAGAGGTGCGAAGCCCATAGGAATGGAGTGGATAGTGGATATAGCCTTACTAAGGGAAACCTGATGGGTAGTACCTGCATCAGAGAAGCGGGGCCGCCCGCACCGATTACTGGATTGCCACATTCGTGCGTTTCGGTAGATAATGAGGGTACGGGTCGCGTGGCGAAGGGGCGTTCTGCCTTTCCACCCCTGCCGCGAGGAGTCATTATTTGTGAAGCGTTCCGCGAACGACGAAACTCTCCGGTGTTCTTTTTGCCACAAAAGCCAGGATGTTGTTGGGAAGCTCATCTCCTCTCCCAGTGACTATCCCCGGGCCTACATCTGCGACGAGTGCATCGCTGTTTGCAATTCCATCCTGGAAGACGACCGTCCCGAGAAACCTTACGGGGCGCCGCATAAACTCCCTAAACCACTGGAATTGAAGGAGTACCTCGACGCCTACGTCATCGGGCAAGAGGCGGTCAAGAAGAAACTGGCCGTAGCGGTCTACAACCACTACAAGCGGATTCAGATGAACCGCCAGCGGGTGGGCGAAGTAGAACTGGCGAAATCGAACATCCTGCTCATCGGGCCCACCGGTACCGGCAAAACCCTGCTGGCTCAGACCTTGGCCCGCATCCTGGATGTCCCGTTCGCCATCGTCGACGCTACAACCCTGACCGAAGCCGGCTACGTGGGCGAAGATGTCGAGAACATCATCCTGCGGCTCCTCCAGAACTCCGATTGGGATGTTCAGCGGTGTCAAACCGGAATTATTTATATTGACGAAATCGACAAGATTTCGCGTAAAGATGAAAATCCCTCAATCACTCGTGACGTATCCGGTGAGGGCGTCCAGCAGGCTCTGCTGAAAATCCTCGAAGGAACCGTCGCGAATGTCCCACCCCAGGGCGGACGTAAACACCCCCACCAGGAGTTCACGCCCGTCGACACAACGAACATCCTGTTCATCTGTGGCGGGGCTTTTGTGGGTCTGGAGAAGATCATCTCCCGGCGTACCGGCAAGAAGACGCTAGGCTTCAAGGGCGAGGACGAGAAGGTGGATCCTCGGCGCTCAACGGCGCAGCGTGACATGACGCTCCTGGAACAGCTCCAGCCGGAAGACCTCATCCGGTACGGCTTCATCCCCGAGTTCATCGGACGTATGCCGGTGGCGGGCGTTCTGGAAGACCTGGACCGCAGCGCGCTGGTTCAGATCCTCACGCGTCCCAAGAACGCGATCATCAAGCAGTACCAGAAACTGTTTGAATTCGAAAATGTTAGACTGAAGTTCAGCGACGACGCGATGGAGGCGATTGCAGAACTCGCCCTCCAGCGTAAGGTTCGGGGCCCGGGGCCTCCGGATGATTCTGGAGGAATTGATGCTCGACCTGATGTACTATCTCCCCTCATATAAGAAAGTTCGCGAATTCATGGTGACCAAGGAGATGGTACTTTCGCAGAAGATCAACTGGGCGCTGCTCGAAAAAGCGGGTTGATCCTAAGGAACACGGGGTACTCGGTTGCCCCCTCAATGTAGGCGGGGTAGCCCGGCGTATTGCGCCGGGACTCGCTATTATCTAACCAGACATTCCCCCCGACATAACGATGAGCACAGCTAAAGAGAAGTCCGACAACCGGCGCTACCCGATGATGCCTATTCGGGACGTCGTCATCTTCCCGCATATGATGACGCCGTTCGTCGTAGGCCGCGAGTCCAGTGTTCGCGCGCTCGAAGACGCGCTCGCCGGTGAGAAGAAGATTTTCCTGGCCACTCAGCATGACGCCAGTGTGGACGAACCCCGCGCCGAGGATATCTACCAGGTCGGGACGGTCGCCAACATCGTACAGTCCGTGCGAATGCCGGACGGCAACATCAAGGTTCTAGTGGAGGGCGTGGAACGGGCGAAGATCCTCGCCGTCATCGAGGAAGACGGCTTCTTCCGCGCCACGGTTCGCAGTTTCCCCGCCAAGGTCGAGCCCGGTCCCGTCCTCGAGGCCCTCACCGCCCGCGTCACTTCCCTCTTCGAGCAGTATGTAAAGCTCAGCCAGAACGTCAACTACGAGACCATGATCGCCGCCATCCGCGTCGACGATCCCGGCAAGCTGGCCGATACGGTCGGCGCCAATCTCCAGTTGACCATCGAAGAGAAACAGGAACTCCTCGAGATCTTTGACCCCCTGGACCGGCTCACCCGCGTCGCCGACATGCTCGACATCGAGATCGAGAAACTCAATGTCGACCGCACCATCCAGGGCCGTGTGAAACGCCAGATGGAGAAGGCGCAAAAAGAGTACTACCTCAACGAGAAGATCAAGGCGATCCAGAAGGAACTGGGCCGCGGCGAAAAATCGGAGTTCGACGAGCTCCGCAAGAAGATCGAATCCGCCGGCATGACGGGCGACGCGAAGGAAAAGGCCATGGCCGAACTCCGCCGCCTCGAACAGATGCCGCCGATGTCGGCTGAATCCACGGTTTCGCGCAACTACCTCGACTGGATGCTCGCCGTACCGTGGAAGAAGAAATCCAAGGAGATCCGCGATCTCCGCTTCGCCGAAGAGGTGCTCAACTCCGATCACTACGGTCTGGAGAAGATCAAGGAACGCATCCTCGAGTTCCTGGCCGTGCGGCGCCTGGTCAAGAACCCCAAGGGCTCCATCCTCTGCTTTGTCGGACCCCCCGGCGTCGGCAAGACCTCCCTGGGCATGTCCATCGCCAAGGCCACCGGCCGCAACTTCGTCCGTCTGTCACTGGGCGGAGTCCGCGATGAAGCCGAAGTTCGCGGCCACCGCCGCACCTACATCGGCGCCCTCCCGGGCCAGATCCTCCAGATGATGAAGAAGGCCGGCACACGCAACCCGGTCTTCATGCTCGACGAAATCGACAAGATGTCGACCGACTTCCGCGGCGACCCGTCGGCCGCCCTCCTGGAAGTCCTCGACCCCGAGCAGAACTTCATGTTCCAGGATCACTACCTGGACGTCGAGTACGATCTCAGCGAAGTGTTCTTCATCGCCACGGCGAACGTGATGCATACCATCCCGCCGGCCTTGCAGGACCGCATGGAAGTCATCCGTCTCTCCGGCTACACCGAAATCGAGAAGATGGAGATCGCCCGCCGGTTCCTCGTGCCCAAGCAGATGAAGGCCACCGGCATGGAAGCCGACAACGTCGCGTTTGCCGATTCAGGTCTGCTCTCCCTCGTCCAGGGCTACACGCGGGAAGCCGGTGTTCGCAATCTCGAACGTGAAATCGGGAACGTATGCCGTAAGATCGCACGTCAGATCGTTGTGGCCCAGTCCGCCGCCGAGGCGCAGGCCGAGGCCGAAGGCGGCCAGAAGGCATCCAGCGAAGCGGTAGTGGCGCCCACCAGCGTCTACCCCAAGGTGGAAGTGGACGCGGCCAAAGTGGGCGAACTGCTGGGACCGGCCCGCTATCGCGACCTGACGACCGAGAAGAAACCGGAAGTCGGCATCGCGACCGGCTTGGCGTGGACCGAAGTGGGCGGTCAGGTGCTGACAACGGAAGCCAGCATCATGGAAGGCCGCGGCCGGTTGATGATTACCGGCAAGTTGGGCGATGTGATGCAGGAATCGGCGCAGGCCGCGATGAGCTTCGTTCGGTCGCGCGCCGGTATGCTGGGCCTGCCCAGGGATTTCTATCGTCACCTGGACATTCACATCCACGTCCCGGAAGGCGCTATCCCAAAGGATGGACCTTCGGCGGGCATCACGATCGCGACCACCGTCGCCTCCGCACTGACGAAATTCCCGGTGCGCGGCGATGTGGCGATGACCGGAGAGATCACGCTGCGCGGGCGGGTTCTACCCATCGGCGGTGTCAAGGAGAAGCTGATGGCGGCGCACCGCCATGGCATTTTCGAGGCGCTGCTTCCGCGCGATAATGAGAAAGACCTTGCGGACGTCCCCGAGAACATCCGGAAAGAGATGAAGATCCACCTCGTCGAATGGATGGATGAGGTGCTGAAAATCGCTCTGACCGGGGATCTGGACTCGCTTGCTTCGCAGACGCCGGTACACCCTCTCGAGGTTGTGCCTGAGCTGCCGGCGGAAGAAAACCGGGCCCACTAGTCGCTCGTCCGACAGGAAGAGAATTGAAATAAACCAGCCGTGGTCACATCCGCGGAGTTTCTACTAAGTGCGTCGAATGCCGGGCACTTCCCCCCTGAGGGGATGCCGGAAGTCGCGTTTCTGGGGCGAAGCAACGTGGGTAAGTCCACGCTGCTGAACCGGTTGCTGGGCCAGAAGCTGGCGTTTACGTCCAGCACCCCAGGCCGCACTCAGGCGGTGAATTTCTTCAGGGTGGAGGATCGGCTGCTTTTTGTCGATCTACCCGGGTACGGATACGCGAAAGCCCCGAAGGTCGTTTCGCGGGCCTGGCAGGAGGTGGTGGATGCTTACCTTCTGCAGCGGGAGAAGTTGGCGTTGTGCTGTGTCCTGCTGGACTCACGGCGCGGCTGGATGGATACCGATCTCCAGCTCAAGGAATGGCTGGAATTCCATCAGCGGCCCTATGTGGTCGTGGCGACGAAGGTGGACAAGCTCAACCAGAAAGAGAAGAATGCGAGCCAGAAGTCGATCCGGGAGCATTACCCTTCCGGTGAGATCATCTGGTTCTCGGGCCTTTCCGGCCAAGGAGTAAAAGAGATTTGGCAAACGATCTGGAAAAGAACGGCTCGGTAAACCCCGAGGCCGCGCCTACTGAAACGACGCCGGAAACCAGGCCGTCCGAAACCCCCTCCAAGGAAACCCAGCCCTCCCGCCGAAGGGCGGAGCCTCGCGCCAAGGGCGATAACGGAGAGTCCAAACACAAGTCCGAGAACGGCGCTGAAAAGCCCAAAGTGGAGCCGCCTGTGAAACAGGAAGAACCCAAAGTCGCCACGCCCGTCGTGGCTCCCAACGCCACACCCGCTGCTGCTGCCCCTCCCGCGGCCGCCGCTCCCCCCTCCGCCGAAGGCACAACCCCGCCACTGTCGGCGGAAGAACGCCGCCAGGGAGCCCTCAACAAGCGTGGCAACCTCGACCTCGGCGAACTCAAGGAGATGTCCATCTCCCGCTTGAATCAGATCGCTCGCGATCTCGATATCAGCGGCGTGGCGGGCATGCGCAAGCAGGAGCTGATCTTCAAGATCCTCCAGGCGCAGGCCGAGAAAGCCGGCCTCATCTTCTCCGAGGGCGTCATCGAATGCCTGCCCGACGGCTTCGGCTTCCTGCGCGCGCCCGAATACAACTACCTGCCCGGCCCCGACGACGTCTACGTCTCCCCCTCGCAGATCCGCCGCTTCGACCTGCGCACCGGCGACACCGTCAGCGGCCAGATCCGCCCGCCCAAGGAAGGCGAACGCTACTTCGCCCTCATCAAGGTGGACGCGATCAACTTCGAGCCGCCGGAGCAGTCCCGCAACAAGATCTTCTTCGACAACCTGACGCCGCTCTATCCGCAGGAGCGCATCAAGCTCGAAACCGTGAAGGACGGCTTCACCGGCCGCGTCATGGATATGCTGACGCCCATCGGCAAGGGCCAGCGCGGGCTCATCGTCGCCCCCCCGCGCACCGGCAAGACGATGCTGCTGCAGTCGATCGCTCACTCCATCACCGCCAACCATCCGGAAGTCGTCCTCATCGTTCTCCTCATCGACGAACGTCCCGAGGAAGTCACCGACATGCAGCGTTCCGTGAAGGGCGAAGTCATCAGCTCCACCTTCGACGAACCGGCCCAGCGCCACGTCCAGGTGGCCGAAATGGTCATCGAAAAGGCCAAGCGCCTCGTTGAACACAAGCGCGACGTCGTCATCCTGCTCGACTCCATCACTCGCCTCGCCCGCGCCTACAACACCGTCGTGCCGCCCAGCGGCAAAGTGCTCTCCGGCGGTGTCGATTCCAACGCGCTGCAGCGCCCCAAGCGCTTCTTCGGCGCGGCCCGCAACATCGAGGAAGGCGGCTCGCTCACCATCATGGCGACGGCGCTCATCGATACCGGCAGCCGCATGGACGACGTGATCTTTGAAGAGTTCAAAGGCACCGGCAACATGGAAATCCACCTCGACCGCAAGCTGGTGGACAAGCGCATCTTCCCCGCCATCGACATCAACAAGAGCGGCACGCGCAAGGACGAACTGCTCATCCCGCGCGAGGAACTCAACCGCATCTGGGTTCTCCGCAAGGTGCTCGCGCCTCTCTCGCCGGTGGAAAGCATCGAGCTGTTGCTGGACAAGCTGGCCAAGACGCGTTCGAACTCCGAGTTCCTCGCGTCCATGAGCGCCTAGCCTCTCACAACCGCGCAAAACTCAGGGCGGAGACCATGCTTCCCAAGGGAGCCGGGCCTCCGCCCTTCGCATTTCCATCCCGGCTAGAATCGAAGACGCATGGCTCGTATTACCCTCATTCATTGGAATGCGGAAGAAGCCGCCGGGCGGTTGCAGGAACTGCGCGCCGCCGGCCACCAGGCCGTCCATTGGGCGCCCGCCTCCGGCAACGATCTGAAGTCGATCGACCCCACCGACCTGGTGGTCATCGATCTCACCCGGATCCCTTCTCGCGGCCGCGACGTCGGCACGTTTCTGCGTCGCACCAAGGCCACCCGCCACATCCCGCTGCTCTTCCTCGACGGCGAAAAGGACAAAGTGGATCGCGTCCGCAACGTGCTGCCCGACGCGTCGTTCGGCGACTGGGCCAGCCTACGCACGGCCGTCAAGCAGGCCCTCAAACCCGTGCCCGCCAAACCCGCCCTGCCGGACGCGATGGCCGGCTATTCCGGTACGCCCCTGGCGAAAAAGCTCAACATCCACGAGAACGACGTGGTCGCACTCATCGACGCACCAGACGACATGGACGAGAAGCTCGCACCGCTCCCCGCCAACGTCCGTTTCGTTTCGCGCCTCAGTGTGCAGGCGCAGGTGATCGTCGTGTTCTGCCTCTCCCGGCACGATCTTGAGTCCCGGTTCCACAGCGCCTCCAATGCCCTGGCGAACAAGGGCCGCCTCTGGCTCGCCTGGCCCAAGAAAACCTCCGGAATTCAGTCCGATCTGACGGAACCCTTCGTCCGCGAATACGGCCTCGCCCAGGGATTCGTCGACTATAAGATCTGCGCCATCGACGCCACCTGGTCCGGACTCTGCTTTGCACGCCGCTAGAAACGTACAATGAGCCCTATGAGGGTTTTCCTTTTTCTCCTGGCCGCGACCGCACTACCCGCGGCGGACCTCCGTCTGGGCATCGTCGGCACCGATACCTCGCACTCCGTCGCCTTCACCGCACTCCTGAACGATCCAGCCAACAAGAACCATCTGCCCGGCGCGCGTATCGTCGCTGCGTACAAGGGCGGCAGCAGCGACATCAAGGAAAGCTCCGGCCGGGTCGACAAGTACGCCGACGAACTCAGCTCCAAGTACGGCGTCGAATTGACCCCCGACATCCCCACACTGCTCACCAAAGTGGACGCCGTCCTCCTCGAAAGCGTCGACGGCCGCAAACACCTGGAGCAGTTCCGTGAGATCGTCAAAGCCGGCAAACCCGTATTCATTGACAAGCCTCTTGCCTCCACATTGTTCGATGCGCGTGAGATCGCCAGGCTTGCCCAGGAGAACAATGTGAAGTGGTTTTCCGCCTCGGTGTTGCGGTTCAGCGACGTTCTGCCCACCCTGAAGGTGGACGGCCTGAACGGCGTTTACGCCTGGGGGCCCGGTCCACTCGAAGAGCACCACCAGCTCAGCCTCTCCTGGTACGGCGTCCATACGGTCGAGACTCTCTACACCATGCTCGGCCGCGGTTGCGAGGAAGTGACCTTCACCTCCTCTGACGATGCCGATGTGGTCACCGGCAAATGGCGCGACGGCCGCATCGGCACCATCCGCGTCATCCGGCCTTACTCCGCCTTCGGCGTCACCGCCTTCTCGGCCAAGGCCATCAAGACCAACGAGAAGGATCTCTACACCGGCTACCAGAACCTGGTGAAGGAGATTATCCAGTTCTTCCAAAGCGGCAAACCGCCCATCGACGAGAATGAGACGCTGGAGATGTTTGCGTTCATGGACGCCGCGCAGCGCAGCAAGGACTCGGGCGGCACTCCGACGAAACTCCGCTGACCCTCTTCCAAATCCATGCGAACGGACTTCGTCCTCTTCGGGCCCGCGCACTTCGCCATCATGGCGGCTATTCCCGCTTTCGGAGCCCTGCTCGCCTGGGCGGTGCGCGGCAATCCGGAGGCCGCCCGGCGCACGCGCCTGGGTCTCGGCGTCTTCCTTCTCCTCAACGAACTCGTCTGGTACGGCTACAAGCTCGCCCTGGAGGGCAGCCGCTTCCCCGAAGGACTCCCGCTGCAGCTCTGCGACCTGTCGCTCTGGCTCACCGTCATCACGCTACTGGCCCTCCGTCCCTGGACCTTTGAGCCCGGCTTCTTCGTCGGTATCGCCGGAGCCAGCATGGCTGTGGTCACTCCGGAACTCTGGGCGCCCGCCTGGTCGTACCCGACGGCCTACTTCTTCGTGGCCCACGGCGGCATCATCGCCGCCATGCTATTCCTCGTCTGGTCCGGTCAGGCCCGCCCCAGGCCGCGCGCCATGTGGCGCGGCTTACTCGTTCTCAACGGCTGGGCCGCATTCGTCGGGACCTTCAACGCGATCTTCCACACCAACTACATGTTTCTTTGCCGCAAGCCCGTCAGCGCCTCCGCCCTCGACGCCATGGGCCCGTGGCCCTGGTACCTGCTCGGCGGCGAGGCGGCAGCCCTGGTGCTCTTCACGCTGATGTCTCTGCCCTTCCGCAAGCCCGCCACAGCTGCGGCTTAGGAAACCACCGGCTCCGGTTGCCCGGTCTTGCCCTTCATCACGGCCGGCAGCCGGAACACCTGGCCCTGGCGGTTCGAAAAATAGAGACAGGACGCCGAAGGCTTCAGCGCATCCCCATCGGCCCATAGGGCATAGAAATCGGGATGCGCGTTCAGCGGCCGCCGGACATACGTGTGATTCCGCAGGCTGTTCTTCGTCAGCGCCAGGGTCTTCTTCCAGGTCTGGCCGTCGTCGCGGCTTTCCCAGTTCTCGACCTCACCGCCTGTGCTCCATGCCTGCGGGCCAACACCCGTAGGCCCGATAAACCGCCACATGCCCTCTTCCAGATACAGCGACCCGTGATCGTAGTTGTGGTCCGTCTCCGCGATCGTGGAAAAGCGCCATTCCGTCCCCGTCCAGCGCGCCAGGCACAACTTCCGGGGACCATTCCCCCGGACCCGGCTCATAGCCCTTGCTCGTCAGATACACCAGGATCGGGCGGTTCCGCGAATCGTATTGGACGTCCTTCAGGTAGACCAGCAGCCCTTCTTTCCGGTAGTCGCGGACTAGGGCAGGGCACTCTTCCGACACGATCGGCAGCAGGATCCCCTGGCCGTCCACACTCTCCCAGGAAAGGCCGGCATTCCCGGTTTGCATGAAGTACAGGTTCGTGCGCTGGTTCAACCCGCCCGGATTGGGATGGAAGTCGAACGCCGTCCCCAGGCGGCTGCCCGACTGGTTCGGCCAGCTCAGTTGATAATGACCCTGCCCGGCAAAGGCAATTTCGCGCGGCTTACTCCACACGAAGCCATCCACGCTGCTCATCGAATACAGCGCCCGGCCCGCCGTCTTCTTCTCATCACCCACCGGGCGGTACCGCGTATGCAGAAACAGGAACCCGTGACCCGGCAAATACCAGGGCTGCGTATACGAGAAGTTCGTCTCCAGCACCCGCTCAAAACTGTCCACCGAGTAGGGCCGCCGGCTCCGGTGAATGAACGAGGGCCTGGTCGTACCGTGCGAGCTCGAGAAGATCCAGATGTAGCCGGCATCGTCGATGGACATCGTCGGATTGTCGTGCGCGTCGTCCGTCTGCTTGTTCAGCAGGATGGTCGGCCGCGGCACCAGCCCCGTCTTGTGGTCATAGTACGAGACCATGTGCAGCAGTTCTGTCTTGGTCTTGGCCGTACCTCCATAACAGAAGAAGGTCTTCTGCACCGCCCCGGCATACACCGCAATCGGTGCATGTTGCTGGGGATACGTGGCAAAACCACCGCTGTACTTGTACACGTACTTGTCGTCGGACGGCTGGTTGAAGTACCAGATTCCACGGTACCCGTCGTCCTTGGGTTGCGCGCCGGTCTGCGCCTGCAACTTGTCTGCAATCGCCGGCGCGCCCGCCAGGGCCCCGGCTACGAACTTTCTCCGGTTGAGCATGTATGAGAGCTGCTAACTATCTGGACTCTAGCATGCTCTCCCCGCGTGGTTGAAGTGCGCCCGGTCAGGCCGAGTGCAGCCGCCGCGCCGCATCCACCCGCGACGCTCTCCAGGCCGGCAAGGCCGTGGCCGCCAGCGCCGTCACCGCCACCGCGACCCCGGCTGCCAGCAGCGTCGCCGGATTCTGTGCCGTGATCCCGAAAACGAGTTCATCCAGGCCGCGAGCCGCCGCCCAACTGCCGGCACAACCCAGCGCGATTCCCACCAGGGCCAGACGTAGAGCGTGGATGCCTGTCCACCCCAGAATCCGGCCGGGCGTCGCTCCCAAGGCCAGGCGGATGGCGATCTCCGGCTCCCGCACGTTCACCCAGTAGTTCAGCAGCCCATAGACCCCCACCGCCGCCAGCGTCAGCGCCAGACCGGCAAACAGCCCCAACAGGACGGTGATGAACCTCCTGCGGACCAGCCCGTCCCGCAAGGTCTCCGACAACGGAGCCAGCCGCTGCACCGGCAGATTGCGATCCACTTCCGACACCCGTGCCCGGATCGCCGGCGCAACCAAGGCCGGATCCCCACTCGCGCGGACCATCACCGCCATGCCGCCCTCGGTTTGCTGCGCGAAAGGCTGGTAGATCTCCGGCTGCGGCAGACTGTCCAGCCCGCTTTGGCGAACATCGCCCACCACGCCCACAATCTCGAACAACGGCCCGTCGATGTACGGTCCACCCACCTTGATTTGCCGCCCCACCGCCGATTCACCGGGCCACCACGTCCGTGCGAACGTCTCGTTCACCACCGCCACCTTCGGACCGGTCCGCGTGTCGTTGGCCGTGAACGTCCGGCCCTGCCGCAAGGGGACTCTCATCGTTTCGAAGTAATCCGTCATCGCGGTGTTGAACAGCGCAATGGGCACCTCGTTTCGTGCCGGAACCGGCCGCCCAGGAATTGAATAGAACCAGTCGCCGCAATCGCCGGCGCCCGGCGGGCAATGCACGGCGCTCACCGCGCTCACGCCCGGAATGGCCCGCAACCTCTCCAGCAGCGCCCCATAGAAATTCTCCCGCGCCTGCGCACCCACGTACGACGCTCTCGGCAGTAGTAATTCCACGGACATCACTTGCGCGGCCTCAAAACCCGGATTCGCGTGCTGCGCCGCGGCAAGGCTCCTCAGCAGCAGGCCGGACCCGAACGCCAGCACCAGCGTCAACGCAATCTCCGCCACCACCAGCGCGCTCCGCAGCGTCTGCCTGCGCTTCCCGCCGGAAGAGCGCACCGTGTCCTTCAACGCTGTCGTCAGATCCACCCGTCCGGCCGTAAACACAGGCGCCAAACCGGCCAGCAATCCCGTGCCGAGTGTAATGGCCGACGCGAATAGCAGCACCGGCAGATCGAGGGAGATCTCCGCGATGCGAGGAATGCCCGGCGGTGCCGTCAGCACCAGCGCTCGCAACGCCCATCCCGCCAGCAGAATCCCCGCCAGGCCGCCGCACAGGGCCAGAACCAGGTTCTCCGTGAATAGTTGGCGGATCAGCCGCCCGCGCCCGGCGCCAATCGCGGTCCGGATCGCGAGTTCCCCGCCGCGGGCGGTATTCCTCGCCAGCAGCAGGCTCGTTACATTGGCGCAGGCAATCAACAGAACCAACGCCGCCGCGGCCATCAGCACCAGCAGCGTTCCCCGCATTTCGCCAGTGGTCTGCTCCGCATAAAAGCGGCCGAAGCTGGTGTGTTCATTTTCCGGACCCGGTTCCGCCTCGGCCAGATGACGCATGATCGCATCCAGATCCGCACGTGCCTCAGCCAACTGGACGCCCGGCTTCAACCGCGCCAGCGCCCGGATCGAGCCATGCTTCGAGCGGTCCGTCGTGGAGCCTTCACGGGCTCCCAACCCCACGTAATAGTCCACCGCATTCGGAGTCCAGATCGGTGCCGCCACACCGGCAACCTCATACATCTGCCCGTCCAGGGTCAGTGACCTGCCGGCAATCCCAGGATCCCCGCCCAGCTTCTCTGCCCAGAACCGGTGCGTCAGCACGACCATCCGATTCGAGCCCGGCCGGTCATCCCCCTCTGTCCAGAACCGCCCCAGCACCGGCCGCATCCCCAGCATGGCGAAGTAATGGCTGGTCACCGCCATGCCCTTCATCATCAGCGCCTCCCGTCCCCCGGTGAGCGTCATATGGTCGCCGCGGAACGCCGCCATATCCTCCAGCGTGTGGTTCCCTCGCACCCAGTTCTGGTAGTTCACCCACGTGACGCTGATCCCGCTCGCCTTCCCGGTGGACTCACCCAGCCAAACGATCCTCTCCCCGCCCGGGTACGGCAACGGTTTCAGCACTACCGTATTCAGGACACTGAAGATTGCCGTATTCACCCCAATTCCCAACGCTAGTGTGATGACAATGACCAGCGTCAGGGCCGGAGTCCTCCGCATGGCCCGCAGCGCGTACCGGACATCCTGTGCCAGGCTCTCCAGGGAAGGGAAGCCCCATGAGTCCCGAGCCTTCTCCGCCACCCGAACCGGATTCCCAAACCGGCGCTGCGCTTCCTGCCGCGCCTCCTCACGACTCAACCCGCGCTCCTCCCGGTCGGCCGCGTCCATCTCCAGATGAGTCTGAATCTCCTCGGCGAGATCGCCTGAGATCGCTCCACGGCCTGTCAACCAACCCTGCAGGCGGGACCACCATTCGCGCATAAGGATCAAGCCTCCGGTTTCAGCACACGCGTCATCGCTTCCACAAAGCGCTGCCACTTTGAATTCTCACGAACCAACTGCTCCCGCCCTTCCGTCGTGAGCGTGTAATACCGCGCTCGCCGCGAGTTGGGCGATACATTCCACTCCGCCGTCAGCCAGCCTCTCTGCAACAGCCGCTGTAGAGCCGGATACAGCGATCCGTTGTCCACCACAAACTCACGGCCCGATTGCTGCTCCAGAAACTGCGAAATGCCGTAAGCATGGTTCGGCCCTGCCTGCAGGCTTCGCAGAATCAGTACTTCCAGGGTGCCTTGGAGGAACTCGAGTGGTTCCCGTGGATCGTCTACCGTAGACATTCTATCTGTAGAATGCGGGCAGAGCACCGCCACGTCAAGATTGAATCCGCGTGAACGAGGGAGTTGTTACAGGCGTGACAGGTGGGACGGACTAGGCGGCGGGCAACACAAAAAGGGCAGGTCGCCGGACCTGCCCTTCTCGAGAAATCGGTTGTGGAAGAGGGAAGTTACTTCGCCTTCTTCTGCTTCTGCTGACCGACGCGGACCTTGAACTGCTTCTGCTGCATCTCTTCCCAGGCTTTCCAATCGAAGCGCTTGGAGGCATCGGCAAGGTACTGGTCTACGTCCGCACCCTTCGGCAGGACAGCCATCAGGGTTGCTTCCTGTCCCGCGGGACCGGTGATGCGAAAACGGCGGACATTCGGAATCGACATAACCACTCCACTATACCAAATCCGCTAACGCTTCGCCTAATTCCGGCCTCTGAAACTGGAACCCAAGGTCCAGGGCCGCCTGCGGAATCACCCTTTGGCTCTCCACCAGCACCGACGCCATCTCGCCGTACAGCAGTTTCAGCGCAAACTCCGGTACCGGGAAGAACGCCGGCCGGTGCAGCACCCTTGCAAGAATCCGTGTAAAGTCTTTATTCGTAACGGGATTCGGCGCCACGCAGTTCAGCGCCCCCAGGACCTGCGGATTCGCCACCGCCCAACTCACCAGCCGCACCATGTCCTGCAGGTGGATCCACGACATCCACTGCCGGCCGCCCGCCAGCGGCCCCCCCACTCCAGCCCGGAACGGCGGCAGCATCTTCGCCAGAGCCCCTCCGCCCCGGCCCAGCACCACGCCGGTCCGCAGCTTCACCACCCGCACGCCCAGAGCCCGCGCCAGATCCGCCGTCGACTCCCACTCCTTGCAGACATCCGGCAGGAATCCCTGCCCTGCCTTTGACTGCTCCGTCAGCACCTCCGCGCCCCGATCGCCGTAGTACCCCGTAGCCGAAGCGCAAACCAGCACCTGCGGCCTCGGCGAGAGCGTCGTCAACGCCTCCACCAGATGCCTGGTCCCCTCCACCCGGCTGCGCCGGATCGCCTCTTTCACGGCCGGGCTCCACCGTTGCGCCACCGGTTCGCCCGCCAGGTGGATCACCGCATCGGCGCCCGCCAGGCTCGCCTCCGGCGGTTGGCCCGCCATCGGATCCCACTCGAAATAGCCCGCGCGCCCGCCTGTCTTCCGGCTCAGGAATCGCAATTCGTGACCCTCGGCTCGCAAAGCCGCGGCCAATGCCCCGCCCAGGAATCCCGTCGCTCCCGTCAATGTAATCTTCATGGCAACTTCACCGGACCCGGAACGGGTCCTTCCCTGTCTGCTTCAAATGCCCGATCTCGCGCAGATAGGCGTCGACGCCCGTCTTGCGCCTCATCCCTTCCAGGTTCATATACCGGATCATCCCGAAAATCGGCCGCTCCTGCCAGGGCCGGTCGTGCAGGCCGAAACACCACAGGATGTTCGTATACGTGTTCGGATCGCGCCCATCCAGCGCATACCGGTCGTGAATCGCGATCATTGTCTCCGCCGCGTCCTCACACGTCCGCGACCACTCGATGATCTTCTTGCCCCAGTACATCCGGTAGTAGCCGTGGATCTTGCCCCTCAGCAGCATCTCGGTCTGGCAGGCGTTCCACAAAGCGTCATGCGTCTCCGCCGCCTCAAACTCCCTCAGGCTGTACACCGGTGACCGCGCATCGCCGGCATGCTTGCGCAGCGTGGCCTGCGCCCAGTCCGGCAGATTGCTCAACGATCCGGGATCATCCACATGCCGCGCGTAGTTGAACGCCAGCTCCCGCCGCACAATCAACTCCTCCAGATACTCCGCCGCGATCAGATTGTGCTCCTTCGCATACTCAGCCGCTGCCAGCGCAATCTCCAGGGACGAGATCTGCCCGAAGTGCAGGTACGGACTCATATCCGAAGTCGCATGAGCCGCGGGTTCGTTCCGCTCCCGCGCATAGCGCCGCAGGTTATTCCGCAGGAAATGCTTCAGCATCTTCTCCGCGGCCGCCCGCCCGCCTGTATAAGACAGCGACGGCGCCACCGAGTGATCGATCTCGCACGACGCCACCAGCCCCGGAATGTCCTCCGCCCCCAGCGGCACATGCCACTCCGGAGCTTCACCCACCCACGCCCGCCTTGGCTTCGTTACGGAGCACGGCTCCAGATACTCCGGCAGCAGCCGCGTGATCTTGGGCCGGATCGTATACGCGGCATACTCCCGCTTGTCCGGCACATTCATCGGCACCACGCAGCTCGAATCCACCGCGCTGAACTGCACACCCACCTTCCCGGGCACCGTCGCATTGTGGCCGGCCGCGATAAACGTCGGGTAGTCGTCCGTCACCACGCACGCCGCCCTCTCGGCCAGCCGGTACAACACATCATTCCGGTCCGCGCGCCGCCGCCGGGGATAGAAGCAATAACCGATGCCTAGCCGGCCCAGCCGCCTGGCCATCTCCGGCACGCCCTCCAGGATGAATGTATGCAGCCGGTCGTCGGCTTCCTTGTAGGTGCACGTCAACCCCTCGTAGCAGAGCACCGGCAGGCCCAGCTCATTCGCACGCTGCACAGCCCAGGCCAGCGCATGGTTTGAATCCACCCGCCGGTTCATCTGCGACCAGTATAGGACATACTCCGCACCCGGGCGGACCGGCGCGTCATTCAGCACGCGCACGCGTTCTTCAAGTTTTGTTGTGACGGCCACTATCCTTCTGGATGCCAAAAAAGTACGCCTTGGAACAAAAGCGTGTTTGTTACATCCATGCTAGATCCTTTTCGACGCACTCCTGCGCGTCTTTTCACAGCGGGCCACTGGCTAAGCACAAGACCCGCGCCATCTTAAGGAGATTCAGCATGAGTAAAACCGTATGGGCATGGTGTGCCTTCATCGGGGTATCCACCGTGTTCGGTCAACCGGTGATCGGGAAGAAGAGTGTCCGCCCGGCTGCGCCCACCGCCTCGGCCGCCGGCCTGGCCCGCGGCTCCGCCTTCCGCATTCTGGGCGACAACCTCGGACCGCTCGATGCCATCAAGGCCGACATGCCCTATCCGGCTGAAATCGACGGCGTGAAGGTAATCCTCAGGAACAAGGCGAGCGGCGCCGAGGTCCAGGCGCTCCTCTCCAGGCCGGAGCCTTTGAGATTCACGGCATCGTGCCTTCCTCCACGGAATCCGGAGCCTCCACCCTCCGCGTCCAGACCAATGCCGGCACCAGCAGCGAAATCGACGTCAACATCGCCAACCAGGTGCTCGGCATCGTCACCACGACCAACCTGAACGGCGCTCTGGCCGCCACCGACATCCTTCGGCCCGACGCCGACCCGCAGCGGCTCCGCATGACCGCCCCCGCGCATCCAGGATCCACGCTCAGCATCCTGGCCGCCGGCTTTGGACCTATCAACACCTCAGACGGCGACCCGGCGGTGGAACAGCCGTTGCTGGAAGGCGCGGAGCTCCTCATCGGAGGTCTGGCCCTGCCCGTCCGCTACGCCGGCCGTTACCCTGGCAAAGCCGGCTATAACCGGATCCTGGTCGACCTGCCCGAAACCGGACTCCAACTCGGCTGCTACGTACCCATCTCCCTGCGCGCCGGCGAAAACCTCAGCAATGCCGCGTTCCTCTCCATCGCCGCCCCCGATCAGTCCATGTGCGACGCCGGCGGCGCCCTGACCCCCGAAGCCATCCAGGCCATCGACGAGGGCCGCCAGGTCGTAGTCCCCGGCTTCCAGATCACCGACACCGCCACCTCGTTCGACTTCGACGGCGAATCGATCGAATTCCACTCCCGTGCCGCCAGCGGCGCCTTCTACGCCTACAGCAGCTATGAACTGGAATCGGGCCTGGCTTTCCTCAACGGCACCATTCAGCACCTGAACGGCTGCTCAGTTGTGACCCTCGAAGGCAGCTCAGACGAATACGAAGCCGCCGAAGCCTCCGGCCTCGATGCCGGCCAGATCCTCAAGTTCGACGGCCAGGCTGGGGCTCAGTTCGAACTCGAACGCCAGCCCACCATCATCTACACCGGCGATCTCGGTAGCAGTATCCCCGTTCTGCCTGGCGTCTTCAGCCTGGAAGACAAGGCGCGCCACATGATCCGCCAGGCCAAAGCCTCCGCTGGAAAGGCCGCCGGCTCGCGCCGCACCGGCTTCCCCGTCATTGCACCCGACCTGACGCCCGGCACCTACTCCCTCAGCGGCACCGGCGGTACCGCCATCGATGCCTTCAATGCCTCCATCGACCTCGGCGCGCCCGTCACCTGGACCAACAAGGCCTCCATCAACGACATCGATCGAGCCAACCCGCTCTCTATCGTCTGGACTCCCGGACCCGCCGCGGACGTCGTCACCGTCACCGGCATGGCCATCGGGCCCGTACCCGGTTTTCCCAAGGCGATCGGCCGCCTCTTCACCTGCCAGGCTCCGGCCAATGCCGGTGGACTCACCGTCTCAGCCGACATCCTCCACCTCATGCCCGTCACCGGCGGCTCGGAAGACAGCATGGGCCTACTTTCCGTCCTCCAGAGCAACACCCCGCCGAACGGCCGCTTCAAGGCGCCCCTCGTCGGCGGCGGAGAGACCGAATACGGTCAGATCGGTTATACCTACGGCGGCCAAAGAGCGTCAATTTCCAGTAAGCCGCTAGAATGGGACTAGGTGAGAGCCTGGAACCGAGCCAAATTGTTGTGGGGCTATGCGCGCGGCCGGACCCGGCTGCGCGCTTTGCCCGTGGAGTACATCGTCGAAACCACGGCGAAGTGCAACATCTACTGCCCGATGTGCCCCCGCGAAACCCACCCTCAGCCCAAGGAAGACATGTCCGACGAGGTCTTCCAGGCCTTGGTCCGTCAGGCCTCGGAAACCGGCGAGCACATGATGCTCATCGGTCTCGGTGAGCCCTTTCTTGATCGCAGGATCTTCGATCGCATCCACTTCTGCGACGAGCACGGCATCTCTTCCCTCATCTCCACCAACGGCACCCTGCTCGACGAAAAGGCCGCTGTTCGCCTTCTCGACACCCCCCTCGAACACATCACCCTCAGCTTCGACGGCTACAGCAAGGAGACGTTCGAGTTCTACCGCAAAGGGGCGAAGTTCGAGCGTGTCCGCGACAACTTCCTCAACTTCTGCCGCCTGAAACACGACCGCAAATCGAAGCTCCAGATCGTGGTCCAGATGGTCCGCATGGACGGCAACCGCCACGAAGTGGAAGACTTCACGAAGTTCTGGCGCGACGTCCCGGGTGTTGACCTCATCCGCATCAAGGAAGACGAAACGAACCTGATGCGCCCCGATGCCGGGCACGGCGCCGCCGAATGGACCCATCCCTGCCACTACCTCTGGCGCGGGCCCATGTACATCAAGCACAACGGCGATGCCTACCCCTGCTGCCAGAGCTACATGCTGGATGGCGCGCCGGTCGGCAACGTCACCCACTCCACCATGGAGCAGATCTTCGACGGACCCGAAATGCAGCGCATGCGGCGACTCCACCTGGACGGCCGCGCCGGCGAGATCGACATCTGCGCCCGCTGCTGCACCACCATCCCCCACCCGTTCCTCGTCGCCGGAAGCCTGCTCTTCCACGGCCGCACGGTCCGGTCCCTACTGCCCTTCGTCGAACGCCTGGTCTACCTCGCGAAGCTCCCCGCCCGCTGGCTGAACCCGCCCAAACCGGTGCCGGTCAATTCCCAAAGCCCAGATCCGGCTGCACCGCCGCTGGTCCAGATCGGCCCGCCGCGGCCGCGTAAGCCTTCAGACTCCTCCTCGGCGGACTGAACTCGGAACCGGCCGCCCACCGCAGCACCCGCCAAAACTCATACTCGCCCGCCGCTCGCTCCAGATAGCTACGCCACCGCGCCGCGTCAAACTCCGCCTGCCATGACTCATCGTCCAGCGGCACATACGGACGGCACGACGCTGCGTGTACCGCCGCGCTCGACCACGGCGATGCGCCGGCCCGCTCCTCCAACCCTCGACGCCGGGGCTCCAGTTCGATGCAGGCCAGCGCGGGCCACAACAGCGGATCCTCCAGCGCATGCACTCCAAAGTCCCTGTGCCAGAGCCTGCCCCGGTCGCCCCGATCCTCACGCACATAGCCGTGATACCCCTGCCGCAGCCAGCGCACGCCGCCATGCAGTTCAGCCGGACCGGGCGCGCTCAACACAAGGTGGGTTCGTTCTGTCAGCAGGCTGTAGCCGAATAACCGCCAGGAAAACCGCTGCGCCGCTTTCCGCACCAGCGATAGATACACATACCGGTCCCGGTCGCTCCGGAACAGCGTCCGGTACGCCAGCACCGCCTGTGTGACGAGCTGCGGGCAGGGCAGAGGCCGGGCCTGGACGTGACTACGCATAACTGCTTAGTCTCACGCCAGGAACAAAAATCTCGAAAATGTTTTAGAAGTCCGGGTGCTTGTCCGGCTGTACTTCCTGCGGCAGCAACGGGTTATACAGGCCGTGGTCGTAGTAATATCCGGGCCGCACCCGTTCCACTACATTCGCCACCGAACGGCTGATCACCTTGAAGAACGGGCTCGGCCCCAGGCCGATCCAGAACACCAGAATCAGCAGCGGCGTGAAGTAGACGATCTCGCGCCAGTTCAAATCCCTCAGGACTTTGTTCTTCTCGTTCTTCAATTCACCCAGCATCGTCCGCTGGAAAAGCCACAGCAGGTAGGCCGCGCCCAGAGCGATGCCGATGCCGCAGGCCAGCGCCCACCAGAACGACATCTCGAATGCGCCCTTGATGATCGTGACCTCGCCGATGAAGCCATTCAACGGAGGCAGACCCATCGAGCTCAGGGCCGCTATCAGGAACACAAAGGTAAACACCGGCATCACCCGGAACAACCCGCCATACTCGGCGATCTCGCGCGTGTGCCGCCGCTCGTAAACCACACCCACAATCAGGAAGAGCATGCCGGTCGACACGCCGTGGTTGATCTGCTGGATGATCGAACCGCCGATGCCGGCCGGATTCAACGCGAAAATGCCCAGCGTACAGAAGCCCATGTGACTCACCGAGGAGTACGCCACCAGCTTCTTCCAGTCCTTCTGCATCAGGCTGACCAGCGCCCCGTAGATGATGGCGATGATCGACAACGCCACCACGGTCCCCAGCACCTTCGGATCCCGCGCCGTCTCCGGCAGCATGGGGATCGAGAAGCGGATGAACCCGAACGTCCCCATCTTCAGCAGGATGCCGGCCAGGATGACGGATCCGGCCGTAGGCGCCTCGGTATGCGCATCCGGCAGCCACGTATGCAGCGGCCACATCGGAACCTTTACCGCAAAGCCGAGGAAGAAAGCCCAGAACACCCACCACGCCAGTTCCGGCGGCATCTGCGTCTCCAGCAGGGCCGACATGTCGAACGTCAGGCGGTGGAACTGCACATACTGCTGCCAGTAGAACGCCAGAATGCCCAACAGCATCAGAACCGACCCGGCCAGCGTGTAAATCACAAACTTGATGCTCGCGTAGCCGCGCCGCTCGCCGCCCCAGATCGCGATGATGAAGTACATCGGGATCAGCGTCAGTTCCCAGAACACGAAGAACAGCAGGAAGTCGCGCGCCGCGAAGACGCCCAACATCCCGAACTGCAGGATCATGAACCAGCCGTAATACTCCTTCAGCCGGTCGTTGATCGCGTTCCACGAACACAGCACCGAAAGGAACCCGATCAGTGCCGTCAGAATCACCAGCAGCATCGCATACCCGTCGACACCCAGGTTCCAGTACGCCCCAATGGACTTGATCCACGGGACCTTCTCTACAAACTGGTAATCTGCCCGCCAATCGAACTGGAACCATAGCGGTAACGTGACGAGAAATCCGACAAGGAAAACGAAGTTCGACCAGAGTTTGATCAACTTCGGGTTCGAAGAAGGCAGGAAAAAGAGAGGAATCAGTCCCAACAGGGGGATGCACAGAACTAGCGAGAGCAGGTGATCCATAGCGACCGTCCGGCCAAGTTGCCATTCTATCCCAGATGGGACAGAAATGGAGAATTGTACTCTGAATTCACTGAAAGGAAAGGGCGGGCCTGCCCGGCGCCGGCCCTCCAGGAATTCGGACCGTGACGTACGTTACCGGCAGTTCAGCGCCTCGTTGCCGCCCGCCCGAGGGGCGAAAAGGCCCGGTTCTGTCGGTCCGCCGGCCGCAGGAGGAGCCGCCAACAGCCCGTGACCCGACAGCACCGGCCCCTCGGCCCCGCAGGTCAACACCCGGTTGACCGCAATTGTCGGACTCTCCGGCGTATGCCCACGGGAAAGTCCCGTCACTTCAACAGGATCCGAGTTTCCGCGGCTGGCTTACTCCCGTGGAGCAATCCCCAGCGCCCGCATCTTCTTATACAGGTTGCTGCGCTCCAGCCCCAGCAACTCGGCCGTCCGGCTGACATTTCCACTGGATTCGTCCAGCTTCTTCAGGATGTAGTCCCGCTCCGCCGCCTGCCGCACCTCCAGCAGGCTGGCCGTCCGGTCCGACGGCTTCGGAGCCACCCGCCGTGCGACCGGCAGTGGAATGTGTCGCGCATCGATCCGTACCTGCGGATACATAATGACGATGCGCTCCATCAGATTCTTCAACTCCCGCACGTTGCCCGGCCACGAATACTCCGCCAGCGCTTTGTACGCCTCGGCCGTCAACTCTTTCCCCTTCCGGCCATAAGCGGACGTGAACTCGTTCAGGAAATGCTCGGCCAACAGTGGAATATCCTCCACCCGCTCCGTCAGCGGAGGCACCTCGAACGGAATGACATTCAGCCGGTAGAACAGATCCTCCCGGAAGTTGCCCCGCTCGATCTCCTCTTCCAGGTTCTTGTTGGTGCGAAGCGATCACCGCACATCCACCTGGATCTGCTCGTCCGACCCCACGGGCTCAAAGCGCTGCTCATCCAAGACCCGCATCACTTTGGCCTGGGTTTTGAGGCTCATGTCCCCGACCTCGTCCAGGAACAGCGTCCCGCCGTCGGCCTTCTCCAGCTTTCCGATCTTGTCCCCGTCCATCCCCGCGATGCTGCCCTTGCGATGCCCAAACAGCTCACTCTCAATAGCTCTTCCGGAATCGCGGCGCAATTCAGTTCGATGAACGCTGATCGCCGGGCGCGGCCTTGGCAGTGGATCGCATGCGCCATCAATTCCTTGCCCGTCCCGCTCTCGCCATAAATCAGGACCCGCCCGTTCGTCGCCGCCATCAGCAGAATCTGCTGCCGCAACGCCTTCATCGGGACACTCTCACCAAGATCCTCATCTTGGCTCCGGCTGGTGTCCTTGATCTCGCGCAACTGCAGGTGCAGCCGCCGCTGCTCCAGCGCGTTCTTCAAAACCACCATGACTTTCTCGATCGTCAGCGGCTTCTCGAGAAAATCAAAGGCGCCCAGCTTTGTCGCCCGCACAGCCGACTCGATGCTCCCATGACCCGAAATAATCATGATCATCGCCGGCAGCGCCGCAGCCCCGCGCTCTTCACCCGCTGCAGAACCTCCGAGCCCATCCATGCCCGGCAGCCACACGTCCAGCAGGACCGCCGTCATAGGTCGCCGTTCAGGATCTCCTCCACCGCCATCTCGCCCGTCGGCGACCGCCTGGAACATTCAAATCCTTCGTCCTCCAGCACGCCCTTGAGCGATTCGCGGATACCAGGTTCGTCGTCGACGATGAGCACGCTGGGTGGGCTTTTCATACACGCACCTCGACCGGCCGGGCGTCAAACTCGGCGGACGCGATGGCCGGTATTTCGATAATAAAAGCGTGCACCTACCGGATTGTTATCTTCCACACGGATCCGTGCGCGATGCTCCGCAACAATGTGGCTCACAATCGCCAGCCCCAGACCTGTACCCCGCTGCTTTGTGCTAGAAGTACGGCAGGAACAGCTTCTCCTTGTCCTCCGTCGTAATGCCGCACCCCGTATCCGCAATCATCAGCTCCACCAGTTCCGGTGATACCGCTGGGTCTCGATCAACAGGTGCCGCAGCGGTGAATCCGCCATCGCTTCGGCCGCGTTATCCACCAGATTCACAATCACGCGCTTGAACTGGTCGCGATCCAAAGCCACCATCGGCAGCGACGACGACAGCGACACGTGAATCGAAATGTCCTCCAGCCGCCCGTGAAACACCGCCAGCCCTTCTTCCACCACCGCGTTCAAATCGGCGGGAGCCGGCTGCGCCGAAGGGAACCGCGCAAACCGCGCAAACTCGTCCACCAGCGTCTTCACGCTCTCCACCTCGCGGCCAATCGTGGCGCAGCACTCGCTCACAATCCGCCGCACCTCCGGCGGAGCCGCCGTCTTGTCCAATTGCCGCAGAATCCGCTCCGAACTCAACGCGATCGGCGTCAGCGGGTTCTTCAACTCATGCGCGATCCGCCGAGCCACCTCATGCCACGCCGCCGCACGCTGCGCGCGCATCAGCTCACTCGTATCCTCCACTACCACCACAAACCCACTCGTCACGCTCGCTTCCAGCGCGGCCGCCGTCACCGAGAAATGGCGAACTCCTTCTTCCGTGCGGATCTCCACCTGCCGGTCCGCCGTACCCGTCCGCCGAGCCCGCTTCAGCAACCGGGAAAACTCCTCCTGCCGCTCCCGCGGCAACAGTTCCATCAGCTTGCGTCCAGGCTGTACCCGGCCGTCCGGAAGAATCCGCAGACAGCGCCCCCGTTCACCAGTCGCACCGTCCCGTCATGTGTCAGGGAAAACACACCCGTCGGGATGCTCTGCAGTACTGCTTCAATGAAGCGCCGCCGCCGCTCCAGTTCATCCTGGTTGGTGTGCAGAGACTGCGTCATCTCATTGAACGCCCGCACCAGCGAAGCCAGTTCATCGGTTGCTTCGACCTTCACTCGATAAGACAGATTCCCGCCGGCGCACCGCCCGCGCCGCCTCCAGCAACGCCGCCACCGGAGACGAAATCTGTCGCGCTGAGGAACAACGTCACCCACACCGCAATAAAGAGGATAGAAGATG
>JASGIE010000060.1:0-13052 GCA_049841055.1 Paludibaculum sp.
CCGTCGTCTTTGGATTCCTGCCCGCCCTGCTCCTCACCCGGGGCAACCTCGCTGGCTCCCTGCAGGAGGCCGGCCGCGGATCCTCCGCCGGTCGTCACTTTGCCCTCAACAGCCTTGTGGTTGCCGAGATGGCCTTAGCCCTCGTCCTGGTTACCGCCAGCACCATGATGATCCGAAGTCTCATTCGCCAGCAGTCGCTCACACCCGGGTTTGACCCGCGGAATCTGACCATAGCCTATGTGCTGCTCCCGCAGAATCGCTATGCCTCGGATTCACAGGTGGCCGGTTTCTACCGGCGCACTGTGGAGAATCTCCGCCGCGATGCCCAGGTGGAGTCCGCGGCCCTCGTCCAAACCCTGCCCCTCGCCGGAGACAACAGCTACCTGTCCGTGAAAGTCGAAGGAGCCCGCCAGGAAGACCGCGATCAGGCCGCCGGCAGCATGATCGTCAGCCCCGGCTATTTCCGCACGCTGAAGATTCCCCTGGTCTCCGGCCGCGACTTCTCTGAGCAGGACGATGCCGCTGCCAGCCGCGTCGTCATCGTCAACGAAACCTTTGCCCGCCGCTATTGGCCCCGCGATCCCAGCCCGCTCGGACGCCGTCTGCGCATTGCGCGCGAGTCCGAACCGTGGCTCACCGTGGTGGGTGTCTCGCGCGACGTCCGTCATGAAGGACTCGACGATCCACCACGTCCCGAGGTCTACCGCCCCCATGCCCAGGCCCCCGAGCGCATCATGACACTCGTCGCTCGCAGCCGTCAGGCCGGCCAGCCCGCCGCCGCTTCCATGCGCGCAGCCCTCTGGCAAATCGACCGAGATCAACCGCTCTTCCGCCTCCAGACCATGGAGGAACTCCTCCTCACTCGCACCGCCGGCCAGCGCGCGACCACCACGGTCCTCTTCGGACTGGCCATCATTGCCCTGATCCTTGCCGCCGTGGGCACATACGGTGTCATGGCTTACACCGCCGCGCGCCGCATTCGGGAAATCGGAATCCGCCTTGCCCTCGGAGCCACCCACCGCTCCGTCTTCGGCATGGTTCTCCAGGGCGGAGCCCGCCAGGCCGGCATCGGCCTGCTCATCGGGTTACCCGCCGCGTATGCGGTCACGCCGCTATTGAGAGCGGCCAGCGACGGTCTGGAGCCGCAGGACCCAGCGGTCTACCTGGGCGTTGCGCTTCTCCTTTTCGCGGTAGCCCTATCCGCCAGTCTGGCGCCCGCCCGCCGCGCCATGCGAGTCGACCCGGCGACAGTCCTTCGAAGCGAATAATGCGCCCCGAATCCACCCATGGCCAGCCCAACGAACCACGACCGTAAGGGAGTCCCCATGGCCCTGTGGGCCGCAAAAGTGGATGAAAGCCCCATCGGGCCAGCAACACGGTAAGGCGGACCCCCTGGTTTGCGGTCGACCCCCAGGTCGACCACGCGGAGCCGCATAGTCACCCGCTGGCCCTGACTTTCAACGGAGTGGTCCCCAAGCCCTACGAACCGCGCACGTCAGTAAGCGGGCACCCGTCTCAGTCGCGTCTTCAACGGAGCCCCCATAGCCCCGCGGGCCGCAAAGCCGCACGAAAGCTCAATCGGGCCAGCCGACGGTAAGGCGGGCCCCCAGGTCTGCGGTCGACCCCCTGGTCGACCACGCGGAACCCCATCGTCACCCCAAAAACCTGACTCTCAACCGGCGGGCCACGGACAGCCGAGTCCCAGAACCGACGGGCACATGCTCGCCCTCAACGCAACTGGCCCAAGCCCTACGAACCGCGCACGTCAGGGTCTGTGAAAAAATCCCACTTCGCGAAAACGGGCAAAAATGCACGCGAGGATGGCATCGCCAGAGGCTCTGGGAGCGATCGCAGCGGATCGCCTAATGGTTTACGTACCCCCCTGCGGGGGCGCTGGTTGCGCGTCTTTGATTTTTTCACAGACCCGTCAGTAAGCGGGCCGCGTCCACCCATCGAACCAGGACCACCAGAGAATCCCAGCGGTCCTCCCGCGCGGCAAGCCAGCCAAAACCAGGCCTCCCGCCCAGTCCCGAATCATCACCGACGCGCTTCCCCGCTCGTCATCAAGGAACCATTCTCCATCAGATCGCGCGCAGAACGCACGTCCACTACCGCCCCTGCGTCGACATGGAAAACGGCCGCTCGCCGGTCCCAAGAAGCCTTATTCGGTTGGCCACTCATCACAAACTTCAGCTCGCCTCCGGCCACAATCTCCTCATGCCGCAGGAATGCTCGCGACAGCGGCTTCCCGTTCAGCAGCACCTGCCCCAGTACCGGTTGGCATCACTCAGCCCCTCCGCGATCACCCGGAACGCCTTCCCATTCGGCAGCCGGAGCGTAGCCCTCTCCACAAACGGCCGTCCGAGAATGTACTCGTTCGACGCCGGGGCCACGGGGTATAACTCCAGCGACGTAAACACCAGCCAGGCCGACATCTGCCCCAGGTCGTCGTTCCCCACCAGACCCTCCGGCGACGGCTTGTACTGGCGTCTTCAAGAATCTGCTTCAACCGCTCCTGCGTCCGCCAGGGCTGGCCCGCATAGTTGTACAGGTAAGCCAGGTGGTGGCTCGGCTCATTCCCGTGGATGTACTGCCCGATCATCCCCGAAATGTCCTCCACATGGGCGTACTGCTTCGGATCCACCTTCGCATCGAACATCGCATCCAGCTTGGCCACCAGCTTCTCGTCCCCACCCAGCAACCGGATCAGGCCCGCCTCATCCTGCGGCTGATACCACGAATACTGCCAGGCATTCCCTTCCGTGAACCCGCTGTCCTTGCTCGCCAGTGCCGGATCAAACGGCTCGACGAACGTCCCATCCGCTTTCTTCGGCCGCACAAATCCTACCTTCGGGTCGAAGGTATTCCGCCAGTTGCCGGCTCGCTTTTCAAACTGCGCCGCCACATCGGCGCGCCCCATCGCTCTCGCCATCCGCGCCAGTGTCCAGTCGTCGAATGCATATTCCATCGTCTGGGACGCGCCCTCCGGATCCCGGTCCGTAGGCACATCGCCCAGCTTCAGGTAATCCGCCAGATGGCCGAACGGTCCGTAGGTCGCACTGGCGATCATCGCCTTCAACGCCGCATCCGCATCGTAGCCCCGGATCCCCTTCATGTACGCATCCGCGATCACCGGCAGCGCGTGGTACCCAATCATGCACCACGTCTCAATCCCCTGGAACTGCCAGATCGGCAGGATCCCATACGGACTCCGCTGCTGCGACGCCACCAGCGAACGCACCACGTCGCTGGTTCGCTTGTCCGGCTGAATCAATGTCATCAACGGCTGCTCGGCCCGGTAGGTATCCCACAGCGAAAACGTGGACACGAAGGTGAACCCGCTCGCTTTGTGCACCTGATTGTCCGGACCCCGGTAGCTGCCATCCACATCCATCGCCACGCTGGGCGCCATCAGCGTGTGATACAGCCCCGTGTAGAAGTTCTTCAACGTATCCGCGCCGGCCTGCGCTTCCACCGCGCCCAGTGCCACCTCCCACGTGCCGCGCGCCGCCGACCGCACCGCGTCAAAATCAAATCCGGGCACTTCGGCGTTTAAATTCGCGATCGCTCCGTCTTCACTCACCGTCGAGAGCGCAACCTTGACCACCAGCGGCGCCTTCACTTCGCCGAAATCGAAAACGCCCACCAGCCCGCGACCTTCGATCGAAGCCGTGTCATCAGGACTCGTGCCCGGAGTCTTGAACCCGCGGTACTCCACCGCCTGCTCCCGGTTCATCAGCTCGCGCTTCACCGGACTCTGCGAAAACCGCATCGCGAAATACAACTGCCGCCCTGGCGCCCATCCGCGCGTCTCCCTCATCCCGGTCATTGTGCCGTCGTCGCGAGTCCGAATCCGCGACCAAAGCACCTTCCCCGTGTAGTTATAAATCGACGAGCGCAGGTCGAGCAGAATCCGTGCCGGGGCGCCCGCGGGGAACGTATACCGGTGCACGCCTACACGAGTCGTCGCCGTCATCTCCGCGCGGATCCGCGAATCTTCCAGCGTGACCGCATAGTAGCCCGGCTGCGCCACCTCTGAGGTGTGGCTGAACTGTGAGCCGTAACCGGACCCCGGCTTGTCAGCCGTCTGGGGGTCGAGTTGAACCTTGCCCGAAATCGGCACCACCAGGAAATCGCCCAGGTCCGAATGGCCCGCGCCCGAGAAGTGGGTATGCGAGAACCCCAGCATCGTCGTGTCTTCGTGCCGGTACCCCGCCGCCCACTTATAGCTCTGTTTGAAGTGGCGGATCTGGGTATCTGGACTCAACTGAACCATGCCAAACGGCACGGTGGCGCCCGGAAAAGTATGGCCGTCCTCGCCCGTTCCAATGAAAGGATCAACGGACCGGTAAGCGACGCTAGGATCGGCGGCAGCCGCGGAAGCGGCCAGCATGAGGGTAAGAGTAAGGAGTTTCAACGCGATTCCCTCTCAAGGTACCGCATTTCGGACCCCCAGCTCGCGTATCGGAGTCGCGCTTTCCCGCGCTACACCACTTCGATGACGGTGTCGGGTCGACCCCAGATTCGTCGGGTGGCCGTCTTCGCCGGAAGGTCCGTACCGCGGACTCCACGCTACATTCGTTTGTAAC
Organism: Paludibaculum sp.; assembly: GCA_049841055.1. Taxonomy (GTDB): domain Bacteria; phylum Acidobacteriota; class Terriglobia; order Bryobacterales; family Bryobacteraceae; genus Paludibaculum. The sequence continues at coordinate 4,590 of JASGIE010000060.1, forward strand.
TGAACGCCTGCACTTTGAAACCGTTGTATCGTGCGCCCAACGCAAGATGGATGGCGTACGGTCCGATGACCAGGAACCGCAGCCACATGGAAATCGAGTTCAATGACCGCAGTAGTTCGGGAGCGAGGCGGTGCCCGTAAAACCGCAGCAGGACGCTCAGCGCCAGAGTCAAAGCCAACTGGGGTCCAAAGATCCAAAGCCAGACTAGGTAGGCCTCGCTCCAGGAAGGTTCCGACGTCCGGCTTCCATCGTCTCGGACCACTGCCAGGCGGAATGTCCGGAATTTCTTCCGAAAGAGACGGCGAGTGAGCAGAGCCTGGGCTCCAAAATAAGCGAGAAAGGCTGTAGCGGAGGCCGCCGATAGTTCACTCTTGAGAAAGTTACCTTGCACGGTGACGGCGGCTAAGAGCAAGAGCAGGAGAGTAGCCAGGAGCGCAGGCCACGAGATAGCCCAAGAAGCAGCGACTTTCTGACTCCAGGTGAGAGAGATCTCCCACCCTGGCCCTGTGTACGGCTCGTGCCGGATGAAATCATAACCGCAATCGCATCGGACCGAGTTGGGAGGATTCGTAATATGGCAGGCCGGGCAATCCACGACCCGAGAATACCGCAGGTCCATTGAGTGCGGTCCATTCTTGAGAATCAGTGGAAATGCCCTGCGGGGGGATTCGAGGCACGGAGCCTCAGTCGGAAATACCACCCCTCACTTCTGCACAACCCCCTCCGGGATCTGCAACTGCACAGGAAAAGGAGCCCTTCGCTGCAACGGCCACACGCCTGGATACGGGGAGCCACCACCCCAGATCCAGAGCGATCCATCCGGCTTGATCGCCAGCGAGTGATTCCCCACGGCGAAAACTGTCTTCACACCGTTGATCCTGGAAATTGCCACCGTCGCCTGTTCGCGCCCGGTAACACCGTTGCCCGCCTGTCCCCAATCCGTATTGCCCCACGTGCGCACCGTCCCGTCCTTCTGCAGCGCCAGAAAATGACGGCCCGACATCGCGCCTGACAGCGCCGTCACATTCGCCACGCCTGGCACCCGGATCGGGACCCGTGTGCGCTCATCAATGTCCCGCCGCCCATTCCCGAACTGGGCCTGGTCATTATTCCCCCATACCCAGACCGTGCCATCCTTCTTCAGCACCGCCGCGACCTGCGTGGCGACAATGCCGGCAACGTCGGTCAAGCCGGGCACCTCTGCCAGCGGCTGATCGAGATCATCGGCGTAGATCCGGCCAAACGGCAACCGGCCCGCCATCCAGACCCGGCCCTCTGGCGTCAGCGCCATTAGAAACCCACCCCCCAGGGAGATCTGCGTGACGGGCGGAAGACCCGTTGCGCGATCCGGCGTGGCGATCCGGCGTTCGCCCGTGCCCAGGTAGCGGGCGCCCCACATGCTCACGCTGCCATCGCGGTGTATGGCGAACGCGGCATTGGCGCGTGCCACGATGCGCACCACCTCCGTCAGCCCGGGGATTTCGTTCGGAGTCTCCGAACCCGAAAGGCACCGTGCGCCGCAGCCCAGTTGTCCGTCGAGCCCCGCGCCAAACGCCAGCACCGTGCCATTCTCCAGCAGGACATAGGAGGTCCGCGCGCCGGCGGCAATGTCGCGAGCTTTACCGGGCAGGGCGATCGGCACGTATGCCGTCGCATGCCCGCTCGAGTTCGGAATGGCGGCCCGCGGGCCTAATTGCCCGTCGCGCGAATCCCCCCATCCGCCGATGCTGCCATCCGCGAAGAGGATGAGCTTATGCGATTCTCCATCGACCTTCACAGGCACTTTGGAGCTCTGTGCGATCAGAACCGCCGCACTGGAGAGGATGGCAATCAGTAGCTTCATAGCAGGCGAACATCATACCCTTTCGAAGTTGATTCAGGGAGGCCGGGCGCTGGTTCGATTCTCAGAACATCCGGAGGGATTCATTTGCGCCCAAGAGTACGACCCAGGCAGGCAGGGCGTCAGCCTTTCAATCGATATACCAGAAATCCAGCCATCTGAGAAGAGAAAACGACGAGTCTGCCTGCTGCCCCGGATAGAGAACCACGATCGCCTGGTCGATGTCTCTATCCACAACGAACCCCGACCGTCAGGGCATATGCGCTAACTTAACTCAGCACCGCGTTGGCGATCTGAAGCAATTGCCGCGCGCGACGGCGAGGACGGTCGTATAGGTGGCGTCGGAAGTTTGGGTGGGTAAGGGGTAGATGACACGGATTGACGTCACCGACAATGGCGTGCCGCAAGCATTCGGTGAGGATGCGATGGATTCGCCACAGCGAGACATCTTCAAGTTGAGCGCAGGTTGTACCCCCAGGGGGAAATAGCCAGGAAGTTGGTCGTGAAGTCCTCGACTAACAGGGCCGCCAGGAGCTTGGAGTACAAGACCGTCTTGGCCAGAGTCGGATCTTTGGCGGGCAACTCGTCTAGGTGAAGAATCGACTTCAGGCGCTTGAAGGCCAATTCGATCTGCCAGCGGAAGCGGTAGATGTCGAGGATTTGCGCCGCGTCATAGGAATCCGGCAGGGAGGTGAGGGCGAAGGCATAGCCGGCCGACTCGAGAGTGCGGGGGTCGATGAGGTGCCGTTGATGACGGGCGTTGGATGCGGCGCGTTGCCGGGCCGATTCGGCGGCGGCTTCGGACCGGCGAACGGCGACCAGACGGGCGGGGAAAGAAGGGATTTGGCGCCGGCGATCTGGAGCGACTAGCACGGGGAAACTGCCGGCCGTTGCTTCGGGCAGAGACCGGAGGCATGCCAGGACGTCGAGGCGAGAGTGGTCCATGTGGAGCAAGGGGATGTTAAGCCAGTTGATGCGAACGAGATAGTGGGCACCGGAGGAAGTGACGTGGAACAGACCGGCGCGGTGGGCGTAGCCGCAATCGGCGACTGCGAGTTCATTGGGCAGAAAGTGAAAGCGAGTGAGGGACTCAGCGCCGGAGAAGTCGGAGAGATCGAGGGAATCGATCATCATGCGGCCCAAGTCGAAACTGAGATGGATGCGCCAATCAGCGCGGGAGCTGCCTGGTTGGCTGACGGCAGTGGCATCGAGCAATCTGAGTCGGAGCGAGGAGGTGGGCAGAGCAGCACGGTCGGCTAACTTAGCAGCTAGCAATTGACCGAGCCAGGTGTGGCATTTGCGGAGGCGCTTGAGGAGGGCGACGTCGGAAAGAGAAGCGAGGCCGCAAGCCTCGGCCCAGGCGGTGGTCTGACGCAAGGAGAAGCCACAGAATGAATAGGCAAGAGCAAGACGGAGGAGCGTAGAAGCGCTGTCAATTGAGCGTCTGCGAGAAATGGCGCCAGAGGAATAGGCGCCAGACTCGAGTGTCTCGATGGGCGGGAGCAAGCTGAGCAGGTAGGGCCACTGATACTGAAATACCTCGTGAGCATCCATGCCCTCAGGTTAAAACTGGCCGCAGCAAGTGTCAATTGAATTAAGTTAGCGCCTATGACCGTCAGGGAGGGGTCCCCGAGCCCTAGGAACCGCGCACGTCAGCAAGCGGGCGCCCGTCTCAGTCGCGCCTTCCAAAGCGCCCCCACGGCCCTGAGGGCCCCAAAACCAAACGAGAAGTCCTGCCGCAAAACCCAAACCGGTCCGATAGACCCCCAGGTCCGTGGTCGACGCCCAGGTCGACCACAGGGAACCACGCCGTAGCGCCCGGTCCCCTCTCGATGCAGTAGTCCCGGCCCAGTCACCGCCGCAAGAGCCGTCAGAAACCCAGCACAACGAACTACGACCGTAAGGGAGTAGTCCCATGCTGCTGCACATGGCCATAGCGGGCAGATCCGCGCGCCTTGCCCCGCCCCAAATCGAAACCGACGGCCCTTCGGCGTCTTCGACACAGTCCCCATGGCCCAGCGGTCCGCAAAGTGGATAGAGGCTCGTGGCGGCCGTCACACTTGGGACGGCGGACCCCCTGGTCGGCGGTCGACCCCCTGGTCGACCACGCGGAGCCGCATCGTCACCCCACGAACCTGATTTTCAACAGGGTCCCCATGGCCCAGCGGTCCGCAAAAGTGGTATCAAGCTCGTGGGAGCCGTCACACTTGGGACGGCGGACCCCCTGGTCCGCGGTCGACCCCCTGGTCGACCACGCGGAGCCGCATCGTCACCCCAAGAACCCTACTCTCACCAGAGCCCCCGGCCCTACAGGCCGCAAAAGTCGACGAACTTCTCAGGCGGCCGTCACACTTGGGACGGCGGACCCCCTGGTCCGCCGCCGACCCCCTGGTCGACCACCCGCAGCCGCATCGCCACCCCAAGAACCTCACATCCAACGGATCAGGCCACCGCCACGGGCATCCTCAACGAACCAAGTAGCCGCACACTCCCGATGCCGTCCATCAACCCAGCATTGACCCCCTCGACACACCCCCCCCACGGGAACGTCACCCTTAGTGACCCCGCCTACGCGATATCGTCACCCCTCGACGCGTCCCATGGAACCCTCACGAAATATCGTCTCCTGCCCCTGCCGGCACTCAACGGGGCGAACCAGCCAGTTGAGTAGACATTCCAGCGCCAGTCCTCCTAAGCACTGTTCAATCAAGGCTCCTGCCGTAGAATTTCATACTCGGCACAACAGTCGAACGCCGCCAGCCCGGCCGGAAGCCGCGTCCCCTCCCCATCACCTTCAGGTTGGCGGCTCAGTTGCCTATCACCCGGAAAGGAGGTTCTTTCATGATCAACAAGTCGTCGGTTGCTGCTTCAGGGCAGCAACCCGTGATAAACGGGCATTGGAACGACGCCGCCCAGTCCGCCAGACTGGGATCCGGCGAATTGGTTCCTTCTCGCTACGCCGTCCGCGTCGGCGAAATCGACGTGATGGTAATCAGCGATGGTGTCCTCTCGCCGCCCGCCGAGTCGATGGCCACCAATGCCGACCCGGCCGTCCGAGCAGCCTGGCTCGACCATATGTTCCTGTCACGAGATGTGTTCGATTGGGCATTGAACGAGGTCGTGGTCCGTAGCGGCAGCCAGACCATCCTCATCGACAGCGGACTGGGGATGGAGTATCCGGACTTCCCACGCGCCGGGCGGATGGGCATGCGGTTGGAGGCGGCCGGCATCGACCTCGGTTCGGTGACCGATGTGATCCTGACCCACATGCACTTTGACCATGTCGGCGGTCTGCTCGTCGATGGCGTGAAGGCCCGGCTGCGCCCGGACCTGCGGATTCACGTAGCTGCCGCGGAAGTCAAATTCTGGGGAGCGCCCGATTTCTCCCGCACCGCGATGCCGCCGGTGCTCGTGGATCTGGCCCGTTCGGCCTCCACTCGCTTCTTGCAGGAGTACCGTGGCCAGCTTCGGACCTTCGAGGAGGAGTCCGAGGTGGCCCCCGGCGTCGTCGTCAGTCGCACCGGCGGCCACACACCCGGCCACAGCGTGGTCCGCATGACGTCGGGCGGCGAACGCCTCATGTTCGCCGGTGACGCCATCTTCCCGGTCTCGTTCGAGCACCCCGAGTGGCACAACGGCTTCGAGCACGACCCCGAGGAGGCGACGCGCGTCCGCATCCGTCTCATGCGGGAACTGGCGGCCACTGGCGGGCAGCTGGTCGCCACGCACCTGCCATTCCCCTCCGTCGGCCGGGTGGCCCTCGACGGCGACCTCTTTCGTTGGGTTCCAGCCACCTGGGACTACTAAGGCCACTTCGCGTCAGAGTCGAATTAGCAGCCGCACCGGGCCGGGGTCCCCAAGTGACGCCCGGTTCAGTGTGCGGTGTTGGGAAGCGGCATCGGCGGATTCGGCGAGCCAGTCCCGGAGAAACAGAGACGGGGAAACACCAGCATGGCCACAACCCCCGGAAGACTTCAAGCCAGAGGCATGTCCTCGCCTCGATCCGGTCCTCAGGCTGTGACGCGGAGTCGATTGGATCCTGCGAGAACAGGCTTTGCGGTTCCAAGCATTCTTCTGATCAGTTGTCGAAGGCCCGATCTCAAACATCCGCCGCCTTTGCGGCTATGGAAGAACAGCGCTCCCGGTTTGTACCCAGCCTGAATCGCGCCCAAGCGGATCTAGGGTTCGTTGGAACAGGAGTTTACTACCTGACATGGGAGCGTTGGTCATGACAGTTGTCTGAAGCGTAAACCCGCTCGGCAGGTTGGTCAGCAGAGTGTTGCCGGAATCCACGGAGCAGGCGCTGCTAGTCAGCGCGGAGGAAGCTGTGCCGGGAGATACCGGACCAAGGAAGAATCCTACGTCGCTCGAATACATCCACAGCCCGTTACCTGCGCGATCGTAGTGGATGAAACAGAACGGCAGGCCACCACCATCCTTGGCGGCCGCAATGAGAAATTGCGACCAGCCCTTATTGGTTCCACCGAACCCGGATGGATCTGGGAAGGTCAAGGTGTAAGTTCTCCTGCTGCCGGAACTCGAGTTGAGCGTCTGACTCATAGCAGCCAGGGGAGCTGCGGACGGATTCCAAGATCCCCTGAGGGTCCAGTGACTGTCGGTCTCGCTCAGAGTGTACGAACGAACATACACGTTGAGGCTTGCTGCGCCCTTGAACACGATATTTGCATTGAGCTTGAATACGGCACCAGCGTTGGAGACTGAAGACGTCTTCGTATTGAGGCCGCACAACGAATTTTGGAGTTCGGCGCTGGCCGTGCCCGGCTTGATGGGGCCCAGGAAAAATCCCCCGTCGCCATAGACCCAGAACCTGTCGCCTTGAACATCGTAATGGACGAAACAGAACGGTTGCCCACCGCCGTCGGGCGCGGCCGCTATCAGAAGCTGATACCAAGCCAGGTCATTAAACCCGGCGGCGGCTGTGTAGGTGGAGCTCAGTGAGACCTCAGGCCCTGAGCCCGAGGACGGGGTTACAGACAGGCCGCTAAGTGGCAAAGGCAGCCCGCTGAAGATTGCATAGATTGTCGCGGGATTCTGCAGGAAATAGCTAATTACGGGTGTAGTGCTGTAAGCAGCGCCGCCGAAGGAAGTAAATGTATTGTTCCCGATCGCGCCCGCTTTGACGATGACTTCCCCGTAGTCGTACCAACCGCTGGGTGGAGAGATCGAGCCGCCCTGTGTGGCAATGGTGGTCAGGAAGTATTGTGGCACGTAGTACAAGGTCAGGATGGAGGGCCGGATAGAACCAGCCGATATTGTATGGGCCGGACCATATCCATCACTCCACTTGTCGAAACGATAGCGGGTCCCTGTCCCGCCTCCGAGCAAGTCCAGGGCCACCACACTATGACCGCTGCCATAGACCCAATTGAAGGTCTGAGGCGACTGGTACGGAACACCATCTGTGTAGAACAATTGCCCGCCAGCGTTGATCTGCACGGAGACCTTTGGAGGAGTTGAGGTCAGCAATACAACGGTGACCCCTCCTCCGGTGACCGCTGTGACATTCTGAATGTCCGTCGGAACCGCGTGCCCATGGTCCGGTTCGCACTCATACATGGCGAGAGAGCCATCTTTCCTCAAAGCCACTCCGCAGTATGCGGCTCCAAGACCCATGCTCTCGACATTCGTCCACCCAGTTAACGTCGGCAATCCATAGTCGCCCCACATCGTGACGGTGCCGTCTGCACGGATTACGGCTGTGAGGTACAACCCGGCGATTATGGAGACCGCATCTGTAATCCCGGACGGCATAGGGTCACGGAGGCTACTGAATGCCACGGGGACGCCGTTGGACTTCAATGCAATTACATTTGAACCAGCCGCCACGTCCACAATGTCAGTCGCGTTATTGACCGCTGTCGTGATGAGATACTGCGTATCACCCCACGCCTTAACCGTCCCATCTGCTTTGAGTGCCAGCCCGACATGATCATTGGCAGCGATCTTCACCACATCGGTCAAGCCGGTGGGTAAACCTGTGCCGCCAGGACCAGGACCCCAGGCCACAACCGTACCATCTGCCTTTAGCCCCACTCCGAAGAAGGAGCCGGCTGCTACAGCGATGAGGTTGTTGATGCCGCCCGGAATCGTGCACTGGTAGTCGTCTGTACAGCCCCAGGCTGCCACCGTCCCGTCTTTTCGCAGGGCCAATACCTCACCGGTAGCCGACACGGAAACCACGTCCGAGAGGTTCGCTGGCATCGGAACATATCGATAGTTGATGGTAGGCGTGAAGGCAACTGGCACCGCCGTGTTTCGAACCGAAGCCATATCACTTGCGGATTTCGTAGCCGGGTCACCTCCACCCGCGACCGAGACCTGCAGAGTTAGAGGGTCCGGTGCATTGATGTCCACGGATGCCAGTACTGTGATAGCCGGGTAATTCTTCCGGCGGCAAGTGCGTCGCTTCGTGCGCAGGATGCGGCGTTGCACGACCACCCAGGGCCTCTAAGCTGGTTAATGTGCAGTCCAGCGGGGGAGGGAACGGTCACCTGCACTTGACCTACAGTTGGTCCCGCTTGAATATCATTCCCAACCCTGACCACATAGGCCGCGTTCGTCTAGGTGCTGTTCGGGTTCTATCGTGTTTCCCTATTAACCTT
>JASGIE010000061.1:0-46688 GCA_049841055.1 Paludibaculum sp.
CAGACGCTCAATTGACAGCGCTTCTACGCTCCTCCGTCTTGCTCTTGCCTATTCATTCTGTGGCTTCTCCTTGCGTCAGACCACCGCCTGGGCCGAGGCTTGCGGCCTCGCTTCTCTTTCCGACGTCGCCCTCAAGCGCCTCCGCAAATGCCACACCTGGCTCGGTCAATTGCTAGCTGCTAAGTTAGCCGACCGTGCTGCTCTGCCCACCTCCTCGCTCCGACTCAGATTGCTCGATGCCACTGCCGTCAGCCAACCAGGCAGCTCCCGCGCTGATTGGCGCATCCATCTCAGTTTCGACTTGGGCCGCATGATGATCGATTCCCTCGATCTCTCCGACTTCTCCGGCGCTGAGTCCCTCACTCGCTTTCACTTTCTGCCCAATGAACTCGCAGTTGCCGATTGCGGCTACGCCCACCGCGCCGGTCTGTTCCACGTCACTTCCTCCGGTGCCCACTATCTCGTTCGCATCAACTGGCTCAACATCCCCTTGTCTGACATGGACCACTCTCGCCTCGACGTCCTGGCATGCCTCCGGTCTCTGCCCGAAGCAACGGCCGGCAGTTTCCCCGTGCTAGTCGCTCCAGATCGCCGGCGCCAAATCCCTTCTTTCCCCGCCCGTCTGGTCGCCGTTCGCCGGTCCGAAGCCGCCGCCGAATGGGCCCGGCAACGCGCCGCATCCAACGCCCGTCATCAACGGCACCTCATCGACCCCCGCACTCTCGAGTCGGCCGGCTATGCCTTCGCCCTCACCTCCCTGCCGGATTCCTATGACGCGGCGCAAGGCTCCACATCTACCGCTTCCGCTGGCAGATCGAATTGGCCTTCAAGCGCCTGAAGTCGATTCTTCACCTAGACGAGTTGCCCGCCAAGATCCGACTCTGGCCAAGACGGTCTTGTACTCCAAGCTCCTGGCGGCCCTGTTAGTCGAGGACTTCACGACCAACTTCCGGCCATTTCCCCCTGGGGGTACAACCTGCGCTCAACTTGAAGATGTCTCGCTGTGGCGAATCCATCGCATCCTCACCGAATGCTTGCGGCACGCCATTGTCGGTGACGTCAATCCGTGTCATCTACCCCTTACCCACCCAAACTTCCGACGCCACCTATACGACCGTCCTCGCCGTCGTGCGCGGCAATTGCTTCAGATCGCCAACGCGGTGCTGAGTTAAGTTAGCGCATATGCCCTGACGGTCGGGGTTCGTTGCGTCAAGCCGTGCGACTAAAGCGCGCCGCTCACTCCCCGCTCTGCGTCAGCAGCTTCGCCACCAGCGCCGTCCAGCCCGTCTGGTGGTTCGCGCCCAGGCCCGCCCCGTTGTCTCCATGGAAATACTCATGGAAAAACAGATAGTCCCGGAAATGTTCGTTCCTTCTGGAACAGCTCCGTATCCCCATAACACGGCCGCCGCCCATTCTCATCCCGCAGGAAGATCCGCGACAGCCGCTTGGAAATCTCCGTCGCCACCTCCGCCAGATTCATGACGTTCCCAGAACCGGTCGGGACACTCGATCTCCAAGCTGTCGCCGTAGAAGTGGTGGTAGCTTTGAGCGACTCGATGAGGAGATAATTCACCGGTGAGCCAGACTGGCCCGCGCCAGTTCGAGTTGCCTCCGAACAAGCGCGTTGAGATTCCCCGGGCCATAGTCTCACCCGGTATTCGTCGCCGTCCACGTGATGCACGAAGGGGTGCTCGCCGGTGCACTTTCGACTATCGAGCGTATCCGTGTACGGAGAAAGAAACTCCGTCTTCGTCCAGCATCACGCCAGCGCCCGGATTCAGGCGGATCGCTTCGACGCAACGCGAGAGCAACCGGGGTTGCGGCTGCCGCGCCGTCCTGCAGCAGTGTGGCTGCGCCAGAATCCAGCTCGGCTGCTCTCAGAATCCATCTCCATACGCCGCTTGACAGCCTTCCAGGTTGAGCCTGTCGGTATCTAGCGTTCAAACACTCCACCGCGAACAGCGGGATCAATCCCACAATCGATGCGCACCCGCAGCGTAATCACAGCCGCCTCGACGCGCGCATCTGGTTGTAATAGAAACCGTCCTGCTCATCCCACAAGCCCGCTCCTCCCAGCGTGTTCATGGCCTACGACGATGGCAGAAAGTGCTCAAAGAACTTCGCTAGCGATGTCCTCGTACGCATTGTTGGTATTGGCCAGTTCCAGCGCAATGCGCAACATGTTCAGGCAATACATCGCCATCCAGCCGTGGCGTCCGCCTGCTCTTATGTCCGCCCGTCGGGCAGCTGACGTCGACTGCGGTCAAAAGACTCCGATGTTGTCGAGCCCGAGGAAACCGCCCTTGAAGATGTTGTCTCCGTTGCAGTCCTTGCGATTCACCCACCACGTGAAGTTCATGAGACAGCTTGTGGTAGCACGCGCTCAAGAAACGCGCGATAGTCCGGTGTCCGCGCCGCTTCTTGCAGTCGATCTTGAAAACGCGCCACGCAGCCCACGCATGGACCGGAGGGTTCACATCCTAGAAAGCCCATTCATACGCCGGAATTTGCCCGTTCGGATGCATATACCACTCGCGCAACAGCAGCACAGCTGGTCTTGGCAAACTCTGCGTCGATCTGCGCCAACGGAAGCAGTGGAACGCCAGATCCCACGCGGCGAACCACGGATACTCCCACTTGTCCGGCATCGACAGGATGTCGTCCGTGAAGAAGTGCCGCCACTCCGAGTTGCGGCCCGCCTGCCGTTCACCGGGAGGCGGAGGCGTCGCCGGATCGCCTTCCAGCCAGTCTTCCACTACGTAGTGATAGAACTGCTTCGACCACAGCAGCCCCGCGAAGGCCTGCCTCTGCACCAGCCGCGCATCGTCCGACAACGTGCACGACCGCAGCTCACAATAGAACTCGTCGGCTTCTTTCAGTCGCCGCGCGAAGACCTCGTCGAATCCCGAAAAGCCCTCCGCCGCCGGAGCATCCGCCCGCAGCCGCAGGCGCACGGTGACGCTACCGCCGGCAGGCACCTCCAACTGATACCAGCCGCACATTTTGGAACCCGTCTGGTAAGGGTTCACGGCTTCCAGTTCGTCGTTCACGATCCGGCGGTGGAAAGCATCCTTCGTGTACACGCTGCCCACCGAGTTGCCGTACAGCACATGCTCGTTCGAATCGTTCTCGGTGAACAGCAGCGGCGGCGCGCCCTCCAGCGTGAAGCTCCAGCGCCCCATCGTGGCTTCGGTCGCCTCCACCTGGCCCGGACCGGTCTTCACAATGCGCCCTCTTGCCCGGTTCTTCCGCCCCCACGTCCAGCGGTTGCGGAACCACAAAGTCGGCAGCAGGTGCAGCGGAGCCGCCTGCGGTCCGCGGTTGTGCACCGTCAGCCGGATCAGGATATCGTTCTCATCGGCTTTGGCGTATTCCGCGAACACGTCGAAATAGCGGCTGTCGTCGAAACAGCCGGACTCCCAGACCTCGGGCTCATGCTCGTGCAGGCCCAGTTCGGCCGACCGGCGCCGCAGCCAGTCGTAAGGGAACGTGCGCTGCGGATACTTGTACAGCGCCTTCATGTAGGAATGCGTGGGGGTCGAATCGAGGTAGAAGTAGACTTCCTTGACGTCCTCCCCGTGATTGCCCTGGCTGTTGCTCAGGCCGTACAGGCGCTCTTTGAGGATCGGATCCCGGCCGTTCCACAACGCCAGAGCGAAGCACAGCCGCTGGTGGTTGTCGCTGATGCCCAGCAGTCCGTCCTCGCCCCAGCGATAGGCTCTCTGGTGCGAATGCTCAAAGGGGAAGGAGTGCCAGGCATCGCCGTTCGCCGAATAGTCTTCACGGACCGTGCCCCATTGCCGCTCGGACAGATATGGACCCCAGCGCTTCCAGTGCTTGACGCGGTCTCGGGCCTCCAGCAAACGCTGGCGCTCAGCAGACATATTCATCAGTGTAGTTAGAATGCCGCCGCGGGCGCATCTATGTGCAGCAGGTCAACCAGGCTGCCGGCTCCACAGGTGAGGGAGCCCCCCCATGGCCCAGTGGTCCGCAAAACCGGATGAATCCGCAACGAACCCCGACCATCAGGGCGAGGTCCTCCGCTGCGAACCGCGCACGTCAGTAAGCGGGCACCGTCTCAGTCGCGTCTTCCACGCAGTCCCCATGGCCCGCCGGGCCGCAAAAGCAGAGGAAGCCGCAACGAACCCCGACCGTCAGGGAGGGGTCCTCCGCTGCGAACCGCGCAAGTCGGTAAGCGGGCCCCGGACAGCCCCCAGCGCGTCTTCCACGCAGTCCCCATGGCCCGCCGGGCCGCAAAAGTGGATGAAAGCCCCATCGGGCCGGCAATACGGTAAGGCGGACCCCCTGGTCTGCGGTCGACCCCCAGGTCGACCACGCGGAGCCGCATAGTCACCCGCCGCCCCTGACTTTCAACGGAGCGGCGATCTGCCGCCAGGTCATCCTTCGATTCCTACCACCAGGGGCCGCCCTCAACCGTTAGCCCGCCGGGCCCGCCGTTTCCGCGCCGCCACCACAATCAGCGCCACGGCGAATGCCGACAGCCCGCCACCCCAGACCAACGACGACCGCTTCGGCCGCTGATGCTCGTCAAACCGCTTGGCGTAGCCCTGCGGGTCGCTCAGGAAAATCGGAGCCTCTTCCTTGCTCACGGCATACCGGACGCCGTTCAGCAGGTAAGCGATCCCCGACGAACCCACGGTCCCATAGCAGACCACGCAGACTTCATCCGGACGCGCCGGCACCGGACCCGACAGATCCGGAGCCGCCGACTGCAACGCCAATGCCAGCACCATCGCCAGCAGACACACCTGGAATGCTCGTGTCGTCATAACCAGATATGACCAACCCCGGCGCGGCTATTCCTCACGCCGGGACTGGGGTCTCCTCCACCTCGCGCTTATACTTGCACTCCTTATTGGGGCACTGCGCGAAGTGGCCAGACTTCAGAACCTTGTCCACCAGGTAGGGCGATCCGCACTCGGGGCACTTCTCCGGGATGGGCCGCGCCCACGCGACGAAATCGCAATCCGGATACCGCGTACACCCGTAGAACGTCTTGCCCCGCTTGCTGCGCCGCTCGCTGATCTCACCCGTACCGCACTGCGGGCACGCCACGCCGATCGTCTTCTGCTTGACGTACTTGCACTTCGGATAGTTCGAACAGGCCGTGAACTCGCCGAACCGGCCGCTCTTCGTCACCAGGTTGTGATCGCACAGCGGGCACTTCTCATCGAGAATCACGTCGGGCTGCTTCTGAGCCTGCCCCAGTTGCTTGGTCGTCTTGCAGTCCGGATAGCCGGTACAGGCCAGGAAGGTCCCAAACCGGCCCTTCTTCAGCACCATCTCACGGCCGCAGTTCGGGCAGTACTCCGTCGCATCCTGCTCGGAAATCTCTACCTTCTCTTCGCCGTTCTCCGGGCTGTCCAGCTCATGGATGCCTTTGTTCAACTGCCGCGTGTTGGTGCACTCGGGATAGCCCGTGCAGGCCAGGAAGCTGCCGTGCTTGCCCCACTTGATCACCATCGGCTTGCCGCACTTCTCGCAAACCTGGTCGGTCGGCAGTTCCATGCGCTTGATGTCGCGCATCGACCGCTCGGCCTCCTCCAGGTCCTTGAGGAAGCGGTTGTAGAAATCCGCCATCGCCACGTGCCAGTCGAGCTTGCCTTCCTCGATCTCGTCGAGGTCGTCCTCCATCCGTGCCGTGTAGTTGACGTCGAAGATATCCGCGAAGCTCTCCACCAGCAGATCCGTCACCACCACCCCTAACTCGGTGGGGATGAACTTGCCGCCTTCGCGCTTCACATACTCGCGTTCCTGAATCGTCGACAGAATCGAGGCATAGGTCGACGGCCGGCCCACGCCGTCCGCTTCCAGTTCCTTCACCAGCGTCGCTTCCGTAAAGCGGGGCGGCGGTTCCGTGAAGTGCTGCTCCGGGTGGATGGCCTTGAAGCGTAGCGTCTCGCCGTCGCTTACCTGCGGCAGCCGGGCGCTCTCTTCGTCGTCTTCCTCGTCCTTCTGATCCTTGCCTTCCTTGTAGACGGCCTGGAAGCCGTCGAACTTCGGCACGCTGCCCGTGGCCCGCATCAGGTACTCGGAGCTGTCTCCGCCTTGGGCCACCACTTCAATCGTCGTCTGGTCGAACACCGCCGGCGTCATCTGCGACGCCACGAAGCGCATCCATACCAGCCTGTAGACCTTCAGCTCGTCTTCCGACAGATACTGTGCCACCTGGTCAGGATGCCGCATCGCCGAGGTGGGACGAATCGCTTCGTGCGCGTCCTGGGCGGCCTTCTTCGTCTTGTAGACATTCGGCGACTCGGGCAGGTACTGCTCGCCGAACCTCTGCCCGATCATCTCGCGCACCTCTTTCAACGCGTCATCGCTGACACGCGTCGAATCGGTACGCATATAAGTGATAAGACCGACGGATCCTTCATCGCCCAGTTCCACGCCTTCATACAGCCGTTGGGCCAGCATCATCGTGCGCTTCACACTAAAGCGCAGCTTGCGGGCCGACTCCTGCTGCAGGGTGGAGGTGATGAACGGCGGCACGGCATGGCGGCGCTTTTCCCGCGTCGTCACCGAGCGGACCACATATTGCGCGCCTTCCAGGGCCTTCACAATCGCATCCGCCGACGTCTGGTCGGGGATTTCGATATTCGCCCCGTCGCGCTTCGCCAGGTTGGCCTTCAGCACCGGCGCCTTCTTGGCGTTCAGGTGCACTTCGACCGACCAGTACTCCTGCTTGACGAACGAGCGGATCTCCCGCTCCCGGTCCACGATCATCCGCAGCGCCACTGTCTGCACTCGGCCGGCCGACAGCCCGCGCCGCACTTTGTCCCACAGCAGCGGAGAGATCTTATAACCCACCAGCCGGTCGAGCACTCGCCGCGCCTGCTGGGCGTCCACCAGATTGGTGTCGACTGCCCGCGGCGTCTCAAATGCCTTCCGGACGGCGTTCGCTGTAATTTCGTTGAAGGTGACGCGGAAAACGCTCGGCCCCTCGCCCTTTTTCGGCTGGAGCTCTTCCTGCAGGTGGTAGCAGATGGCTTCCCCTTCCCGGTCAGGGTCAGCCGCGAGATAGACGGCGTCGGATTCCTTCGCCGCCTTGCGCAGTTCGTCGATGAGCTTTTTCTTGCCCTCGATCACCACATAAGAAGGACGGAAGTCGTGGTCGACGTCCACCGCGATGTCATTTTTTGGCAGGTCCTTCACGTGGCCCAGACTGGCTTTGACCGTGAAGCCCTTACCTAGATACTTGCCGATCGTCTTCGCCTTCGCGGGCGATTCGACGATCACGAGAGATTTGGCCATAACGGGTAACTAAAAGATGAATTCCGATTGCACACGGCTCCGGGGCGGCAGAGCCGGCTCCCAGGCAGTTCACTCGTACCACACCTTAACATAACTGCGGCCGGGGAGTTGGCGGACCTGGCCTCGCAATTCCAGTTCGAACAGCGTGGCGATCACCTCGGATGGCGAACAGTCCAACAGATGCTCCAACAGGCTGTCCAGATGCATCGGCGTGTCAACATTCAGAAAAGAAAGGACTTGTGTTGCGACCCCAGCCATCGGCTCCGGTTCCGTGCCCGCCGCCTCCTCCAGCGGAAGCTCCGCCTGCCGGGCCAGTTTCGACCTTGATTCCCAACTTAATCCGTCCAGAATGTCGGCGGCCGACTGCACCAGCTGGGCTCCCTGCTTTAGTAAAAGGTTCGGTCCGAAGCTCAGCTTCGAGGTGATATTGCCCGGCACCGCGAACACCTCCTTGTTCTGGTCCAGCGCCAGCCGCGCCGTAATCAGACTTCCGCTGTACTGGACTCCTTCCACCACCACGACCCCGTCCGACAACCCGCTCACGATCCGGTTCCGGATGGGAAAGTTCTGCGGATGCGCCGGGGTCCCCAGCGGAAACTCGCTCAGCAGCAATCCCTCGGCCGCAATCCGCGCCGCCAGCTTCCGGTTCTCCGCCGGGTAGATGATGTCCAGCCCGCACCCGAAGACCGCGCAGGTGCCCCCTCCAGCCTTCAGTGCACCCAAATGAGCGGCTGTGTCGACTCCCTTGGCCATCCCGCTCGAAACCGTCACCCCTGCCTTGGCCAGATCCATGGCCAGGTGCTCCGCCGCCACCAATCCATAGGTGCTGGGTCTCCGGCTGCCCACCAGCGCCACCATCACCGTATCCAGCAGTTCCAGGTGGCCCTGTGCGAACAGCAGCGGAGGCGGATCGTAAATCTGGCGCAACTGGGGCGGATAGTTCGGGTCAGTGAACGCCACCACCTGGGTGCCCGTCGCCTTGAGGCGTTCCTGCTGCTCCGCCGCATCCTCGAAGGCGCACCCGCTGGCCAGGCTCCGTGCGACCGACCCCGCCAGTCCCGCCGCCTCCAGTTCGGCCGGTGCCGCGCGAAAGATCGCCTCCGGCGAGCCGAAGCGTTCCAGAAGAAGGGTCGTCTTTCGGGCGCCCAGGCCCGGCGTCAGGCGCAGCGCCAGCCAGTGCAGCAGGTGTTCGGCCGTATGGACACTCGTGGGAGATGGCATATTCCAGTAAGTCAGTGGCCGGAATGGGGAACTACTCTCCGTCTGCGTTACGCTGGAAGAGCACTATGCGCCGGGAAGACGATTTCTTTGGGGACCAGGAACTCGTCCTCATTTATATAGGGAAGCGGCTGAGCGAGTCGAAAGCTGTGGAGAAGTTGCTGGACGAGGCGGACATCGACTATCTGGTTGAGCCCGACCGCTATCGCGGAGGCGTCCTGTTCATCCGGGAACTCATTGGCGCGTTCTTTTATGTGACTGAGGACAAAGCGGATATCGCCAGAGACCTGCTGCGTGCCGCCAAGCATGCCGTCTACGTGCCCGGCGGACAGCCCGCTACATAAAAATGGCCGGGCAAGGCCCGAAGGCCCGCCCGGCATAGGTCCGGCATTGCAGCGTTTCCGCTGCTAAGGTTTAACTTTTACGACTGGAATCGTGAAGATATTCGAGACCTCGAAGCTCTGCGCAATCGTCACCTGCGTCTGCGCATCCGTCACGAGATCCGGATTGAGTTCCAGCTGAACTTCGTAGATGCCCACCGAGCCGCGCCGCAGTCCGGCGAACAGCACGTTCGCCGTCTTGCCGCCCGCCAGGGAGGAAACCGATTCCGACGCGTCATTGAGGGCCGGGCCATAGTACGGCATGCCCGTCGTCATCGCGTCGCGCGCTTCCTGCGGGTTGACGATGCCCAGGCCGCTGGCCAGCACGACAATCGTCTCTCCGGGCACCGCGGGGTTGTCGGCGGTCACCGGCGCGCCTTCCTCATTCGCGCAGCAGAGCGTCGTATTGAAGGCGGTCACGATGACCGAAGCCCCCGTCGAAGCCGTCGCGGAGAAGGGAATTCCGTTGCCTTCGGGTCCCGGGATGCGGGCCCGCAGTCTCAGCCGCGAATAGAAGCCGGAGGGGAAGGCCTCCACCTCGGGATCGCTGGCATTGATCAGCGCCACCAGCGCGTCGCGGACCATCACCAGGGTGTCGTTGGACTGGACCGTATACGAAGTCTCGCGATCATGAATCTTGATCGTGATCACATCGCCGCCCTGAGCCGTGCCGTCCACCGAAATCGTACCCGTCGCCGAGCTCGAATAGTGGTAGGCCAGCCCCGGTTGCGGATCCAGACTTGAGTCGCTGAAGACCGACGGGTTCTGGCTGATGATCGGAATCGCCACGGCGGTCGAAACCGTGATGGAGCCGTCGTTGCGCTTCACCCGCAGAATGCCGGCCGCGCTCGTGGAATCATTGGTTTCCAAGGGAATCTGGGCCAGGATGCGGTTCGGCGCCACGGCCAGCAGCGGAGCCTGAAGGCCGTCCACGTAGAACTGGACGCCGCCCAGCTCCTTGGGGAGAGGCTGCGTGAGATCGGCCACGGCCGTGGTCTGATCGGCCAGGTTATCGCCCAGCACAGTGACCAGCGAGAACGGGGCAATCAGCGACGGATCCTGTCCGCCGGTGAGAGTCGCGCCGCTGGTGGTGACGGTCAGTTTGGCCGCGCCCGGGGTCACCCCGGTCACGATCGTGACGTTGTTGCCCTCGACGCCGGAGGCGCGGGCCGTCAGGACCACCACCTGGGCATCCTTGTTCGGAGCCGCCATCACGTACGGGTCGCTGCTGTTGATGATGAACACCAACTGGTCGATCACCGTGTCGAAAGTATCGTCCTTGACGGTCTTGTACTTGTATTCCGTCGGGTCGACCACGGTGCCGTCGGCATTCTTGATTGTGTTGTTGCCGATCTTCACCGAGATTTCGTAGTCGGCTTCCATCGTCCCGCCCAGCGTGATGCGCCCGGTGGAGTGGTTGTCTGGGCTCGGCGCATTGCGCACCGCGGTGAGCGGCAGGGAGAAATCACCCGGCGTATAGGCCACCACGCGGCGATTGAAGGTATCGGCAACGTACAGATTCTGTCCGTCCCAGGCCATCGAAACCGGAGTCCGGAACGAGTCCGTGGAGGAGATTCGACGCGGTTCGGCCGAGTCGGAGGCCATGTTCAGCGAAGGATCCTGCTGGCCAATGATGAGATCCGCAATCTGCGCGTTCGAGGTCGGGAACGAGTTCCAAACCATCACGCGGTCGTTGCCGGCATCGGCGACATACAGGCGAACACCGTCGGAAATGACGGCGCGCGGCATTTCCATCGTCCGTCCGCAGCGGTCGGGATAGGTGGGTTCGTCGTTGGCGTCCACACCCTGCTGCGGGCACAGCGCTGCCGAGTTGTTGTGGGTGTTGGAAACGAAGTCGGGCTGGCCTAGCACCAGGGTGGCGGGCTGTTCGGTCTGCGTCGGAATCGAACCCCAGACCAGCACGCGGTTGGCGCCCAGGTCGGCCACGAACAAGCGTGAACCGCTGATGGCCACCGAGGTCGGCGACAACAGCGAACGGTCCGTCGTCTTGTAGTCCGGGAACGCGGCAAGCTGCTGATTCGAATTGAGATCCTTCTGCCCGAGAACGAACTTGGCGCTCTGCCCGCTCTGCGTGATTTCGCCGTAGTACAACACCCGGCTGTTGCCCGTATCGGCCACCCAGAGTCCGTTGTTGTCGTCCAGCCAGAGACCCTCCGGACCGCGCAGCGTCGAGGCGCTGGTGCCCGGCTTGGAGGTCGTGAAACTGGTCTGGCCCACGACGAGATCGGCCGGCTGCTTGTTGGTGTTCGGCAGGCTCCGCCAGATCAGGACGCGGTTGTTATCCGTATCCGCTACGGCCAGAATCCGTCCGTTGTACGCCACACCCAGGGGCCGGCGCAGTGAATCGGCGGCCGTGGCGGGCACGTCCTTCTGGTCGATGACGCCGTCGCCATTGCTGTCGATGATGGGGCCGCTGGTGAAATCCGCTTGTCCCAGCACCACGGTTGCGGTACCCACGCAGGCGTTACAGCGATCGCTGCTCTGTGGGAATTCCGCCTGCCGGTCAGGCACAAAGCTGCTGACGTTCATGTAGATCACCACGCGATTGTTGATCGGGGTGCCGCCAATACCATTGGAATCAGCAACTACCAGCGTATCGGCAGCAAATGAAACTCCGCCGACCGAACCCAGCCGCTTTGCACTGGATCCAGGATCCTGGGCTGTGAACGGCAATTGGCCTATCACGAGTCGGGCCGCTTGGCCGGTGGAAAACTGCTGCGCCTGGCACACCGCCGAGGCAGCAAGTAAGAGGGCAGTCCACTTCATTGTTGGTCTCAAGTTACGCAAACTCTCAGTATATCAAGGCTTACCCAGCTACTGACGCACGATTCGCCAATCCCGGTTTCACCATAAAAAGTCTTTCGCCACTTTCCGTCGCTCATGGCTGTCCAGAACGTGAACTATACGTAGTTTCTTCAGCTTAGTGGGCGAGAGCTGGCCGATGGGAATGTAGATAATCTGCCGGTTCAGGTGCGCCGCGATCGACCGGAAGATCGACCGTGGCGGCTTGGCCGCGACATACACCACGTGCCGTTCCACGGAGTAGTCCAGCGCCGCCATCAGCAGCCGCTCCGGCTTCGTTTCGGCAAAATCGTAGTCCGGATCGCTCCACACATCGAACATCCGCCGCGGCGGCAGCACCATGAGAAACCCGCCATACTCGGCGCGCCCGATGCCCGGTCCCACCATGTGGTCGAACGGCTGGGTGGCGTAGTACGCCATATCGCTTTCGTTCTGGTGCTCGCCCAGCCACGTGGTCATGTAGGTGTAGCGGTCGAGCGGATCCTCGTCAAAGATCACCACCACCGCCCCCACGTCGCCCGACAACCGCTCGAACTTGCGGACGTAAATCTTCCCTTCGTGCCAGTTGCGGATGGTCTCGCGGATGTCGATGCCGTCGTGTACCGAGGTGGTGAACGGCTCCACCCGCACGCGCTCCTCCCGCAGCATGTTCTTGGCGTGCTCCCGCAGAAACTTGCCGTAGTCCTCGATCACGAGGTCTTCGGGCGGATAACTACAGATGGAGTTTCCGTCGAGCTGCTCGGCCCATTCGCCCGGGTGCTTCTCCTTCGGCCGTTCCTTCAACCCGCGCGGCATCAGCTTCTGCTTCTTGCGCGGCAGACGTCTGCGCAACCGCATGCGCCGGCTGTGCAGGTAGACCTCTTCCGCCGAGAGATTCAAAGTCTCGAGTTGGCTGTGCTCCTCCTGCCAAGCGTAGGAGTTGGCCGCATGCCACACCTCCCAGGCGTAGTTATCGTCCACCACCGCCCGCGCCGCGACCGTGAGATCGAACAACCCGGCGACCAACTGGTTCTCGAGCATGGCCAGATTCCGGGTGTAACGCGCCATCATGCGCCGCTGCCAGTGGGCGACGGAGTCACCCGTCTGGGCCAGGTAGTTGCGCTCGGCTTCCTTGAGCAATTCGTACTGTACGCGCCGCCGGTCGGTGAGCGTGTCATCGCCCATCAACGTCCGGTATTGCTCGTATTTCTCCTGGAGAAAGGGGTATTCCTGGCTGATCTCCGCCAGGCAGTCCGGATGCGGATTCACCAGATCCGCCGTCAGATCCCGGCGCTCCTGCGGCGGATCCTGCGGCACCTCCATCGCATCCAGGACCGCATCCAGCAGGTTCAGGCTCACCACCACCGTTGTTGGCCTGGTCGGATCGGTGCCCTGCAGCCGCCAGGCCATCCCGGCCGCGTGGTCGCTGATTTCATCGTTGCGCGTCTGCGGATAGACCCGGTACGCCTCAATGTACTGCTCCAGCGGAATACTGCGTAGGGAGTGCGTATCCGGATAGATATCCGGCAGATGCGGGCGGTCGATGGCGTTCGGCTCCAGGAACACGAACTCGGCGCCGATTTCCCGGGCGGTACGGAGCGCTTCGACGAAGGGATCGGCGGGCTCAACCACGACATAGACGCCGCGCTCGCTTTCGCCCCCTTCCGGATAGACAACGACGGAAAACTGAGGCAGCCGGTCCAACGCCTCTACATAAAGAGGCTGCAACCAGGCGGGCAGCTCAACGGCAACCACCTCGGGCCGGCTGGCCAGCAGTTCGCGCCGGACCGCGGTGGCGAACTCCATCCGGCCGGGCACGACCGGGAAATAGCGCAGATGTCCGCGCTGCAGACTCGAAACTTCTCCGGCCGGGCTCTCAGGGGCGCCGGGCATACCGCAGAGCTTCCTCGCCCAGCACCTTATCGATGGAGAACCGCACCGCATGCGTGAAGTCGGCGCGTCCGTCCAGCGTGGTCATCAGTTTGATCGCATACCGCCCGATACTGATTCCATCGCGGACAGTGAAGCGTTCGTCGTTGTTGTGGGCCTGCTGCAGGAAGTCCGTGACGTATTCCAGCATGCGTTCGTCGGCGAAGGGCAGGTTCTCGCGCAGGATGGACAACTCTTCATCCCGTTCGGGGAAGTCGATGAGGATCTGCGGCTGCAGCCGCGAGTGGATGTACTCGGGCAGGTCGAAGGTGGAACTATCGTCATTCATGGTCGCCACCAGCCGGAACAGCGGGTGGGCCTGAATTTTGATGCCGGCGACAATGCTCTCCACATAGCGGCGCGTGTCGAGCAGCGGAGCCAGGCTCGCCCAGCTCTTCTCCGACATCCGGTTGCCTTCGTCCAGAATCACGATGCCGCCCCGCAGCATCGCGGTCACCAGCGGCGAAGCAACATACCGCAACTGGCCCGGCCCTTCGATCACGGGCTGGACGATCAGATCCTCCGGCCGCGTATCGACCGTAGCCTGCATGATGTAGATTTCACGGGACAGCCGGGAAGCGGCGGCATAGGCCAGCGTGGTCTTGCCCACGCCGGGTTTGCCCACCAGGCGCGGATTCATCGGGATGTCGCGTTCATCCACCACCAGCCAGGCGGCCAGCAGTTGCCGCATCACCTCTTCCTGTCCAACCCACTTCACGGAAAGCGCGTCGGGGTGAGCCAGATGCAGGGGTACGCCGTCGATCTCTACAATCATCCTCTCTATTGTGCTAAAACCAGCGTCGGATGCCTAGGAATCATTGTTCTGTTTGTGGAGCCGTCTCAGACCAGCCTGGAACCCCCGCGGTTGAACCGCGGTTCGCGCCCGACCTCGATACCCGTCCCGGTGAGCCGCTACGGTCGACCCTGTCCACCTGGATGCAATCCTGCCCCTCCTGCGGCTACGCCGCGCCCGACCTCAGCTATGCCGCCGAGGGCGTCGCCGATTGGGTTCGAACGTCCGAATACCAGGCACTGCCAATTGGGTTCGAACGTCACGCCTGGCTGCTCGAGAAGCTGGGGCACCTCGCCGACGCTGGTTGGATCGCCCTGCAAGCGGCCTGGAATCAGGACGATGCCGGTGAAACCGAGCCCGCCCGCCGGTGCCGCCTCAAGGCAATCCGGCTGTTTCAGGCAAGTAAGGCGGCCGGCCAAGACTTCCTCGACACCCCCGCCGAGGAACTCGCGTTGGCGGTCGACATCCTGCGCCGAATCGGGGAGTTCGAAGCCGCCGCCGAGACGATCCGGGTGGCGTTGCAGGAAGAAGAGCTGCCGGAGATGCTCGACGCGGTGCTGCGGTTCCAGACCGGCCTGGTCCAGCGCCGCGACACAGGCCGTCACACCCTGGACGAGGTGCCGCGGGGTCCGGCCGGTGGGACGGCGGTCCGGCTGACCTGAGTTGGTGGGAACTGGGATCCTGGAGACATGCTGACCATCCGACTCGCCGGCACCTCCGACGCGGACGCCATCTGGTCCATTCTGGAACCGGTCATCCGGGCGGGGGAGACCTACACGATCCCGCGCGACCTGAGCCGAGAGGAGGCCTTGACCTACTGGTTCTCGGCCGGGCATGAGGTCTTCGTGGCCGAGGATGGCGGCGAGGTGGTGGGGACCTATTTCCTGCACCCCAACCAACGGGGCGGAGGAGCCCACGTTGCGAACTGCGGGTACATGACGGCGGCGCAGGCCACCGGGCGGGGCGTGGCGCGAGCGATGTGCCTGCATTCCATGGAGCATGCCCGAAGCCGGGGCTACCGGGCGATGCAGTTCAACTTTGTGGTGAGTTCAAATGAGCGCGCCGTCCGGCTGTGGCAGCATCTCGGCTTCGAGATCGCCGGCCGGTTGCCCGAGGCGTTCCAGCACCCGTCGCTCGGCTTCGTGGACGCATTCGTCATGTACCGGATGCTGTGAGGCAAACTTCCGAATTCTCCGGCCTGAAACAAAATTGACGCTTACTTTCAGCTCTATTCTGAGATTTAATAGACCTGATCTTGGACATGCGCCTTGTACACGGCCACTGGAGAGTTCGGCTTGCGCATCCTAATCTCGGTTCTTCTGTTGTGGACCTGTTCCGCCGCGGGGCAGGATCTTCTGGATAGCTACACGCCCGAAGCCCTGGAGAAGTTAGGCGATGCCCGTTACAAACGCGGGCAGCCCGACCACGCACTCCTCTATTATTCAAAGTCCATCGAGAAAGAGCCGAATCGGATCTCGAGTATTCTTGCCGCCGCGAGAATACTCGAAAGTGGTTTCCGGGAAGAGGCGGCACGCACCTTGTTCGAACGCGTGCTCAGCCAGGATCCGGTGAATCCCGATGCCCTGGATGGACTCTCCCGACTGGCGGCCACCCCTGCGGAACGGCTGGCGGCGGCCCGGAAGCTCCTCTCTGTTTCCAGGGGCGAACGAGCCAGCAGGACTCGAACCCGCATCCGGATCATGGAGGCGCTGGGCGACCGGCCGGCCTTCGAGCCGTCGGACACTGGCAAATCATATACCTACAAGCTGCAGCCAGCCGGCCCCAATTGCATGGAGTGCAACCCGGGATCTGAGGACTTTCTCGTCCTGCCCTTCGTGGCGCCGAATGGTGAGGTGATCCGGCTCCTGATTGGCACAGCTAACGACGGAATCTGGCTGACTCATTCGGGCGGCCAAGGCATTGGGTGCGAAGCCCCTATTCAAGACCCAATATCCCTGGCTGGAGTGGCTCTCGGATGGGCAACTTTCGCTCGTTGAGACGCTGGAGATCGGCGACCTGACCTTCCGGAATTGCCCTGTCTTCGTGCGCGGCGGAGGTTCGACGTTTCAATACGCCGCCGATGGTGTGATAGGCAGCC
This sequence comes from Paludibaculum sp., assembly GCA_049841055.1. Classification (GTDB taxonomy): domain Bacteria; phylum Acidobacteriota; class Terriglobia; order Bryobacterales; family Bryobacteraceae; genus Paludibaculum. The sequence goes on from JASGIE010000061.1 coordinate 16,496, forward strand.
ACGTGTTCAAGGATTTTCTGATCGAAATCGACCATGCGGGCCGCGAACTCCGGCTCTCGCCGTCGACTCCCGAAAACCCGCTCGTCTCCTCGCGCGACTTTGTGCCCATTCACCGGTTCGGTCCCTTTCTCCTGGCCCCGGTGCAGTGGGACGCGGAACTCACCTCCTACTTCGCCGTGAACACCATCGCGTCGGATGTGGCCTTTCGAACTGGCGAACGCCCGAAAAAGGCGAATGTCCTCAGTTCCGGGCCTACCCGCATCATGACCGGCTGGACCTGCTCAAACTGGCCGGCACAGGACATCTTCGAAGTGGTTCTCCAGGTAGCCGCAGCAAGATGGGCCGGCAGAGCGTCGTCCTGCAAAATGGACGACCTCAACCAGGCAGCCGGATTCAAGGTGAAAGGCGTTCTGGGCCATCTGTTCCTGCGCAGGGTTCAACCTGGCCATCGACTACCAGTTGGGCGTGATGGGGTTCATTCCGCAGGCTGTGGCGTTGCCGGGTACGTACCCTCTGCGCACTAGCCCGGCCGACCGAGGGAGCCTTCAGACGATTCGGACGCCCAGGACCCGCGACAGGGGCATCGCCTGGCCGGGTTCGACGAAGGCTTCACGCACGTTGTTCAGACCGTGCTCCATCTCTTTCGCCGAACTTCGGGTCGCGGTTGCCTCAAGAGCGTTGTCAGAAAGCCGAAGCACCGCTACGGCTTCGCATTGAGAAAGTCGTTCACCATCGGGATGATGAGGGACGCGCGCTGCATCAGCGTCACGTGGGTGGTGTCGGGCAGGATGGCCAGTCGCGACGCGGTGCGCGGGCCCATGTCGCCGTGCGTCCCGCCTCCCTTTAGGCGGAACATCTCCGCGACGTGCTCAAGCCGGATGCCATCGGCATCACCATGGATGAAGAACATGGGTGCGGTGGTTGATTGCGCCTGATCGGCCGTCATGTCCTTTGTCTTGGAATCGGCGGCGACCATGCGCTCGACAAACTTCGCAAAGTGATCCGGAGTCGGGCTCAGCCGCTTGTACTCGGTCTCGAGAGGAGAGCCTTTGAAGGCTTCCGCCGTGAGTTTCTCCAGAGCGTCCTGCCCTTCCTGGACCATGCCGTCACGGCGCAATGCGGACGAAATGATGACGGCCTTTCGCACCTTGTCCGGGTGGCGGATGGCAGTCTGCAGCGCCACGGATCCGCCCATGCTGTAGCCGATCAGGTCGGCTCGCGCGATTTTGAGATAGGTGAGCAGGGCGGCCACGTCGTCAGACAGATTTTCGTTGGTGATATCCCGTGAGGTGTCCGCCGTGCGGCCGTGACCCTGCATTTCGACGGCAATGACTTTCCGTGTTTTGGAGAGCTCGCTGATCCACCCGTCCCAGTTATTGGTGATGGTCATGAACCCGCCGTGCAGCAACACCACCGGTTCGCCGCGGCCGTGGACTTCGTAGTACATCTTGATTCCGTTGACCGGCGCGTAGCCCGTCACCGGCTTCTGCTGCGCCGACACGTCAGCCGCCACGAGCGTCAGGAGAAGGAACACCGCTTTCCGCATGGCGGAGCGCCGCCCGGAAGCGTTTGTTGGCTCGATTGGCGGCGTCATTTGGTCTCAGCCCCCGATGCCAGGCTGGCAAGCAGTTCGTCGAGTTGATCAAGCGACTCGGGCATCGCACCCATCGAGCCGGACTCCATCGCCTCCTTCGAGGAATAGCGGTCCTGCACGACCACCTGGGTCCTGCCCGCATTCTCCTCGAAGGTCACCGTGGTGATGGTCTGGCCGTTCTCGCCTTCATCGTTGGTCCAGACGAGGCGCGAGTGCGGTGTCACTTCGAGGTACGTGCCGAAGAACTCCATCGTCGAGCCTTCGTGGGGAAACACCACACGATACTGCCCCCCAACGCGGACATCCATTTCACAGGAGAGCAGGGTCAGACCAAAGGATTTTGGGACCCACCACCTCCTGAACAGTTCGGCCTTGGTCCACGCCTCGAACACGAGATGCGCCGGCGCGTTGATGGTGCGTGTGACGGCGAGTTCAAGTTCGGACTTCCGCTCCACCTCCGTGCGGTTGTTCGTCGGGGTGACGTCACTTTCTCTTCTTGCGTCCATTTGCCTTCTCCTTCTGTTTCAATTCCTCGACAACAAGGTCCAACTCGTCGAAGCGCTCGGCCCAGAGCTCGCGATGCCTCTCAATCCAGGCCGCCTCTGCTTCCAAGCCGCGCAGCCCGAGCTTGCAGGTCCGCACGCGCCCAATCTTCTCGGTGCGCACGAGCCCCGCCTGCTCCAGGACGCCTACATGCTTCTTCATGCCCGTCAGGGTCATGTGGAACTTTTCGGCGAGGGCTGTAATCGAAGCGTCCGCACGCCAGAGTTGTTCCAGAACCCCGCGCCGCGTGGCGTCGGAGAGCGCGCCGAACGAGGCATCGAGGTCGCGGTGCCCATACTGAACCATGCGGTTCAGTGTATACCGTGGAAGGATGGCATGCAAGTTGAAAGAGGGGGCTCGTGCGGTTCCCACTTGGTGTAGAGCGGACGTTGACCGAGCGATCCCTGTCGCGGAGGTGCCTCCGGCGGTCGACGATCAGCCGGTTGTGATGGGATTCACGCGCCAGTCTGTGACACTGCCGGGCGCAGTGCCGTCAACACACACGTTCGCTTCAGTTCGGCAGTAGGTATCCGGCGTTAGACGATCCGCACGCCCAGGACTCGCGTGAGGATCATCGCCTGGCCGGGCTCAACGATGGCTCCTCGCAGGTCGTTCAGCCCGACTTTCATCTCTTCCAGGTGAGAAGTTCGAAAGTCCGTCTCGCGCAGGGTGGCGCCCTGCAGGTCGGCTCGCGCCAGATCGCAGGTCCTCAACACGGTGCCGCTGAGATCGGCCGAGCGCAGATCCGACTCCTGCCAGTTGGATCCCTCGAACTCCGAGTTGCGGAAGCGGGCTTCCTGCAGGCTGGCATAGCGGGCGTCGGAATTCAGGATCAGGACATCGCTGGCGTCGAGCGCCGCCGCCGAAAGACCCATCAGACGGCAGTCGATGAACTCGACCCGCTCCAACACCATGCGTTGCGCTTTCAGGTTCGCCAGGTCGCAGTTCACGAGCCGGACGTCTCTCCAGACGACCGAGCCCAGTTCGGCCTCGGCTAGCCGTGTATGCTCCAGCAGCGTACCCTCCGCCGTGAACGCGGCAGCTTTCAGCCCGGCGCCATCCGCCTGCCGGATGTGCTGCAGGTTCAGTTCGATCTGGCCGCCACCGGTGAACACACTTTGCGGGTCGGCCGGCACTTCAATCTCTCCGGCCAACCGGGGTGCAAGCCGGGGCGCGGAGGCGTCCCGTCTCGCAGCGGGTTGATCGTCGATGCGTTGGGCTGGCGCGGGCGCCGGAGCGGCCAGTGCCCGGATCTGGTCGGCGTGGCGGCGGGCGTGGCCATCCATCAACTGGACGAGCTCGGCACCATTCACCGAACCAAAGAACGGATGCTTCACGCCTAAGGCGTAGAGTGCCTCGCCACGTTCTTCCACCTGCCGGATGGCCTGATCGCGGGTCTTCAGAAACGCGGCTCGAGCTTCCTCCAGAGTGGCGAAGCGGCTTTGCGGCCGCACGGCTGCCGGCGCCTCCCGCTTTTCGAGCGTGTTCCGCATGATGGTGGAACAGGCGGAGTTCGCGGTCGTGATCGCGCTGCGGTTCGATGGAGCGCCCCATGCCGATCCAGCGCAGGTGGCGTTCCTCCACGACGATCACATGCTCGATGCACTCGAGGATCGACCAGCGCTCCGGGTCCGGCTTCGCAGCCGCCTGTTCCTGCGTCAGGTCCGCCAGCGCGTCCAGAAAGTCCTGCCGGCCGGCTTCGAGCAGTGCCGCGAGGCGCATGTTCGAGTTAGTTGGAGCGAACCGCCGTGTAGATAGCCTTCTGCGCCACGGTGCCGTCCTTCATCAGCATCACCGGGATGGCATCGTTGTCTTCGATGTTCGGGACCACCACGTTCAGCCGCTTGGCACCCGAGCCGTCGCCGGCTTCGCCCGCATAGCTGATTTCCGCCGGCATGTGGCCGAAGTAGATCTGGATGCGGCCCAGCGTGTCGTTGATCTGCTCGTCCGTGTCGCCCAAACCATTGGCGTACATGGTGATCGTCTCGCCAATGCGCGCCGGGCGCGAAGTTGTGCCGGCCAGCGCGTCGGTGGGCAGAACCAGGGTCTGGTTGTCTTCCAGGGTGGCATTCACATACTGCTTGCCGCCGAGGTTCAGCGAGGTGGGGGCGGAGAGGCCGAGGTCGACCACCGGGGTCAGCAGCGCCACGCGGTGATTCTGGTTATCGGTGACATAGATCTTGCCGCCGCTGCCGATGGTGACCGAGGAAGGGAAGCGCAAGGAGGCATCGATGGCCGCGCCGCCGTCGCCGCTGAGTCCATAGAAACCGTTGCCGGCGATGGTGTGGATGATGCCATCCGTGGTCACCATGCGGATGCGCATGTTGAAGGCATCAGCGATGAAGAGGTTGCCGGCGGCATCGACCGCCACCCACTTGGGGTAGAAGAGGGAGGCATCGGTTGCCTTCACTTCGTCGCCCGTATAGCCATAAACGCCGTTGCCCGCCACGGTCTGGATGTTGAATGTGCCGTCGCCACGCGGAGTGGCCTTGCGGATGACGTGGTTGTTCGTGTCGGCGATGAAGAGGTTGCCGGCCGCGTCGAAGTTGATGCCCTGAGGATTGAAGACGGAAGCTTCGGTGGCCAGACCGCCGTCGCCGAAGCGGCGCTGTGCGCCGTCGCCTACCACCGTATTGATGGTGGAGTTGCTCGCCAGAATCTTGCGGATACGGCTGTTGTAGGTATCGGCAACGTACAGATTTCCGGCGGAGTCGCGGGCCAGGGCGGTGGGCCGGTTGAGTTCGGCGCTGGTGGCCTTCGGGTCCGTGTCAGTGACAGTGGCCGTGCCCGTGTCGATGCCGTCGCCGTCACCCGAGAACCCGGCCGTGTTGTTGCCGGCGAAAGTGGAGATCTTACCCGTCGAGGCCGTGATCTTGCGGATCACATGGTTCAATGTATCGGCAATATAGATGTCGCCGGTACTATCCACCAGCAGTCCACACGGCGCGTTGAGGGTGCCGCTGGTGGCAACGGCGTCGTCGCCCGTCCAGGAGGCGGTGCCGGTTCCGGCGATGGTCGTGATGATGCCGGACGTGGAGACTTTGCGAATTCTGTGGTGCACCTGATCCGCGATGTAAACGACACCGGCGGAATCGATAGCGATGCTGTAGGGATTGTTCAACTGGGCCGAAGTCGCGGGGCCATCGTCGCCGGCGAATTCCGTTGCGTCGTTGGCGCCGGTCCCGGCGAAGGTGGAAATCACATAAGACGGAACTGAGGACTGGGCGGAACTAATGAGTGGCAGCCCCAGCAGCATACCGCCGCCAACGAGGGCGCCGGTAACCTTCCGCTTCCAACCGCCAGATCGAGCAATCGACATTCGCAAAAGTCCTTCCTTCTCCCCAAATTCGCACCTGTGGCAGCATTGCCCTGGTCAGTGCGAAACAACCTAGACGGCCACCCGGTCCAGCAGGTTTCGTGAACCTCTCCAGACCTACGATCGGGCTCAGCCCAAAGGGCTTCCCAATACATCGGAGTATACCACTTGGGCTTTGTGGATCCCGCTTTCCGCTGGCGCCACATCGGCTTGCCGTGATATGACTCTTTCGATGCTTACCCGCCGATCCCTGCTTGCCGCCGCGGCCGCGGCTCCTCTTTCGGCCGCCAACCGCGCCAGGATCAAGATCGGTGTGATGGACGGGGTAGTGGGTAAACGATCCGACCCGGCGTCGATCGAAATCGCCAGCCGTGCCGGAGCGGAAGGACTGCAGGTGACCCTGGGCCGGCAGGCCTCCGACGGTCATCTCGTCATGGCCAACGCCGCCCTGCAGGGGCAGTTTCTCGCTAACTCCAAGCAATATAAGGTCCCGCTGATAGCCACCTACATCGATATCCTGCATGCAAGCTGCCTTAAGAGCGACCCGGACGCCGTGAAATGGGGCGCCGAAGGGATCGACATCACCCGCCGACTGGACGCGAAGATCCTGATGCTGGTTTTCTTCGGCAAGTGCGCCCTGACGTCCCGCGCCGAGATGGACGCCGTTGTCGGACCTTTGAAGGAGCTATGCCGCGAGGCGGAAAAGGCCCGCATCACGCTGGGGTTTGAGAATACGATTCGGGCTGGCGACGATCTGCGGATCCTCGACCAGGTGGGCTCGCCTGCTCTGAAGATCTGGTACGACATCGGCAACGCGACCAATCAGTACAAAGTCGATCCGGCGCAGGAGATCCGCCAGTTGGGCCGCGAGCGGATCTGCCAGCTCCACTTCAAGGACAAGGGCTATCTGGGCGAGGGCGATGTCGACGTGAAGGCGGCGCTGGCCGCGCTGAACGACATCCGCTACGAGGGCTACGTCACGCTGGAGACGAACAGCCCCTCCAAGGACGTCGAGGAGGATTTGCGCCGTAACGTGAAGTATCTACGGCGTTTGCTGTGAGGGCTGGGTCTCCGATTCGCCCATCCAGAAGCACAGCAGCGGAGCCGGGACTCGCATGATCTTGGCCGTGCCTTCCGCGGTTCCGGGCAACAGACCCAGGTCGGAAGGGGATTTCGTCACAACGTAGCCGCGCTCCACCTGCTTCTCCGCGCAGAACTCCCGCAGGCCCTTCAGTTCGCGCGGGCCGGTGTGCTGGGACCGGTACTTCACCTCGAAGGGGATCAGCTTGCCGCCGAGTTCGGCGATCAGGTCCACTTCCCGGTCCTTCTTGCCACGCCAATAGGTGAACCGGGCCTGCATGGAGTAGAACCGGGCGTAGAGGTGCTTAAAGACGGCGGTCTCGGTGGCGATGCCCAGGCCCGTCGGATCGTCCAGCAAGCCCTTTCCTTTCAACATGACTGCCGGGGCCAGGGCCGCGTCGGCGAGGTAGATCTTGTACTTGCCGCGCAGTACGTCCTTTCCGTAGCCGAACGGTTGGAGCCGGTAGATGAGGTGGGTTGCCTCGAGCAGTTCGATGAAGTGCTGCGCGGTGGGGCGCTTCACCTCCAGGTTGCCGCAGAGGTCCGGCATGTCCAGCAGCCCGCCGTCGCGAAGGCATAGATACAGAAAGGTTTGCTCGAGATCCAAGACCCGGCGGACGCCAAACAGCGCCGTCATGTCGCGCTTGAGAACCTTGTCGATGATGTCTTCGCGCAGCAGGCGCTGGGCGCTGGTGATGCTCTCCACCTGCGCGGTCTGGGGAAAGCCGCCGCGCATCAGGTACTCGTGGAAGTGGGCCACGTACGGTTCGGCGAGCTCCTGAATGTCACGCAGTTCGCCCGGATTCCATTCGAACAGCTCGGCCAGGCTGCGCATGCGGGGCAAGGTAGGCAGGACCACCTGCTTGATCTGTAAATATTCGTAAAAAGAGAGGGTTGAGAGCCGGATGGCGTGCCAGCGGCCAACTGCGGATTCGGGGTCGGTGACGGCCAGCGGCATGGCGGAACCGGTGAAGACGATGCGGCGGTCGCGCGTGAAGTCGACCTGCAGCTTGATCCAGGTGCCCCAGCCGCGAATGAACTGGGCTTCGTCCAGGAAGAGGTATTCGGGACCGTCCGCACGCGGTTCGCGTTGCCGCCAGGCTTCCAGGACGGCGTCGATGCCGGCCAGCTTCAGCAGCGGGTGGTCAAAGGTCGCGTAGAGGATGTTGGCGGCAGGCACCCCATCGGCCAGGAGTGCGGCCACGGCCTGAAGCAGAAGAGTCGTCTTGCCGACCTGCCGCGCGCCGGAAAGCAGTACGGCTCGCGGCGCGGGCGGCTTCTTCAGCCAGACCTGGAGTTCGCGCCAGGCGGCCCTGCGCCAGGGAGGAAGCTCCGGCAGGGGTTGGCCACGCCACCACGGGTTGAACCGGCCCAGGATCGAGACAAGTTCTTCGGTAGAGACCTCCATAGGATGAGAATAACACTAAAAATGGTATTTAGTGTAAGTATAGTTTAACTAAAGTGGTTCATTAGTGCGTTTTGGCGGGAAGAGGGGAGCGAAATCGACGTTTCGCTCCCGCTGGGGTGGGTTAAGCGCCGAGGCGTTCCAGGTAGCGGATGACGGCATCGATGCCGTTGTAGAAGTTGGGCACGTGGAACTTCTCGTTGGGCGAGTGCAGGTTGTCGTCCGGCAACCCGAAACCCATCAAAACACTGGGGATGCCCAGGTGAGTGTCGAACAGGCCGACGATGGGGATCGAACCGCCGCTGCGGATGTAGACGGTCTTCTTGCCGAAGACCTCTTCCATCGCCAGGGCCGACTCGTGAATGAACTTGTTATCCGGATTCACCAGCGACGGGCCGGCGCCGTGGAGGAACTCTGTACTCCGCCTTGACGCCCTTGGGGGTGACGGCTGCGACAGCGGCCTTCAACTGGCTGATGGCTTCGTCGGGGCGCTGGTCGGCGACCAGGCGCATGGAGATTTTGGCGACGGCGCGGGCCGGGATGACCGTCTTGGCGCCTTCGCCGACGAAACCGCCGCGGATGCCATGGACTTCAAAGGTAGGCCGGGCCCAGGTCTTGTCGAAGACGGAGAAGCCGGGTTCGCCGGTGATGGAGGTGGCGCCGATCTCCTTTTCCAGGTATTCCTTCTCGTCGAAGGGCAGGCTGGCCCAGGCTTCGGCTTCGGCCGGAGCGGGCTTCACCACGCGGTCGTAGAAGCCGGGGATGAGGATGTGGCCGTCTTTGTCCTTCAGGGCGGTGAGGATCTCGGCGATGGCCATGATCGGATTCGGAGCGGCGCCGCCGTATACGCCGGAGTGCAGATCCTGCCCGGCAGCCTCGACGTGCAGTTCGCCATAGACGATGCCGCGCAGGCCGATACAAATGGAAGGCAGGCCGGGCGCGAACATTTCGCTATCGCAGATGATGGCGGCGTCGGCGGCCAGTTGGGCGGGTTTTTCGGCGACATAGGCTTCGATGGCCTCGCCGCCGCACTCTTCTTCGCCCTCGATCAGGAACTTGATGTTGATGGGTAGTTTGCCATCCCGCTTCATCAGCCATTCCACGGCCTTGACGAGGATCCAGCGTCTGGCCCTTGTCGTCTGTGGCGCCGCGGGCGTAGATGTTGTTGTCGCGGATGGTCGGGCTCGAAGGGGGGCGATTTCCATTCCTCCAGCGGGTCAGCCGGCTGCACGTCGTAGTGGCCGTAGAGCAGCAGCGTCGGCTTGCCGGGGGCGCCCAGCCACTCGCCGTAGACGAGCGGGTGATTGGCGCGATTGATCTGTTCCGTGCGCGTCATGCCGGCGCGGAGCAGGGCGGCCTCCACCGTGTCGGCGGCCTTGCGCATGTCCGGCTCGTGCTCTGGCAAAGTGCTGATACTGGGGATCTTGAGCAGTTCGATGAGCTCGTCAAGCGCTTGTTTCTTGAAGCTTTCGATATCAGGCATGAATCCAACCTCTCGTTCGTTAGAATAGTCCTTTCCCGCACCTTCTGGTCTTTCCCCATGCACACAAACCGTCTGATTCACGAGAAGAGCCCCTATCTGCTCCAACACGCCCACAATCCGGTGGACTGGTATCCCTGGGGTCCGGAGGCTTTTCAAAAAGCGCGCCAGGAGGACAAACCCATCTTTCTGTCGGCTGGCTACTCCACCTGCCACTGGTGCCACGTGATGGAGCGCGAATCCTTCGAAAACGAAGCCATCGCGGCGCAGATCAACCGCGACTTCGTGGCTGTGAAACTGGATCGCGAAGAGCGGCCGGACATCGACCGAATCTATATGCTGTTCGTGCAGGCGACGACGGGCAGCGGCGGTTGGCCGATGTCGGTGTGGATGACTCCGGATTTGAAGCCGTTCTACGGCGGTACCTACTTTCCGCCGGACAACCGCTATGGCCGGCCCGGTTTTGGCTATGTGCTGCAGCAACTGGCGCAGGCCTGGAAGGAACAGCGCGAGAAGCTGGTTTCGTCGAGCATTTCGATACTGGGCGAGTTGGAAAGCCACTCGCAGGTCGGGTCGGCTGGTACGGAGATCGACCGCGGAGCGTTGACCTCCACTTATCACTACTTCCGGCGCACCTTTGACACGCATCATGGCGGGTTTGGGCAGGCTCCGAAGTTTCCCCGGCCCAGCGTGCTCGATTTCCTGTTCCGCTACTCGGTAACGGCCAGGGAGGAAGAGGCTCGGGAGATGGCGTTGACGACGCTGCGCGAGATGGCGAAGGGCGGCATGCACGACCACCTGGGCGGCGGGTTCCACCGCTACTCGGTGGACGAGCGTTGGTTCGTTCCGCATTTCGAGAAGATGCTGTACGACCAGGCTCAGCTCGCCAGTTCTTACCTCGAGGGTTACCAAATCACGCGCGATGAAGCCTTTGCCGAGGTGGCGCGCGGGATCTTCGAATACGTTCTGCGGGACATGACTCATCCCGGCGGTGGGTTCCTTTCGGCCGAGGATGCGGATAGCGTCATCGATCCGGCGAATCCGCACGAGAAAGGGGAAGGCGCGTTCTACATCTGGTCGATGGATGAGCTGAAGGAATTGCTGGGGGCCGATCGGGCGCTGGCTTTCGCGCGGAAGTACGGCTGCCGGGAGAAGGGCAATGTGGACCATGATCCGCATGCGGAGTTCACGGGGAAAAACATCCTGATCCTGAATGACGCGTTTCCGGCCAGCGAGTTTGAGAACGAACGGCAGAAAGTCCTGTTGTCGGCCAGGGCGAAGCGGATCCAGCCGCATCTCGACGACAAGGTGCTGACGGCGTGGAACGGGCTGATGATTTCAGCGTTTGCGAAGGGCGCGCAGGTGCTGAACGAACCGCGGTATCTCGACGCGGCGTTGAAGGCGTTGGCATTCGTGCAGGGGCAGTTGGTGGTCGACGGGAAGCTGATGCGGCGCTGGCGCGATGGCGAAGCGGCGGTTGAAGGGTTCCTGGATGATTACGCCGCGTTGGCCCAGGCGTACGTCGATGTCTATGAAGCGACGTTCGATGAGGCTCATCTCGCCTTTGGGAAGACGCTGGCGTTGTCGATGCTGGAGCTGTTTGAAGACAAGCAGAACGGCGGCTTCTACTCGACGGCCGATGACAGCGACGAACTGGTACTGCGGCTGAAAGAGGACTACGACGGAGCGGAGCCGGCGGGCAACTCGGTGGCGGCCGGAGCGCTTCTACGGCTGGCGAGTACTGCGGGTTGGAGCCCTTGAAGGAGGCCGCCGGGGACACGCTGGCCGCGTTTCCTCCCGCATCAACCAGCAGGGGGTGACGATTCCGCGCATGTTGTGCGCCGTGCAGGAGAGCCTGGCGCCGAAGTCGGAGGTCAAGTTCACCGGCGATGCCGGAGTACTCATCCAGGAGTTCCGTAAGCACTTCCGGCCGTTCACCACCGTACATTGGGAAAAGCAGGGGGCGTCCTCCGCCATGGTGTGCGAGGACTTCGTCTGTCAGCCGCCGGTGGGGACGGCGACGGAACTGGCGACCGTGCTGGGCTGAGGCGATGGTTGTCCGCTAGTTGGTGGCTGGGCCTTTCCTGAGGACGACCGTGTAGGTTCGTGGTGATCCCTTTTCCGGCGTCACCACGACCTCGAGTTTGGTCTCTCCGCCGGCGAGGTCCACGCCCAGGGTGCTGCCCGATTTCACCGGTTGACCATTCACTGTGATGCCCTTGTGCGTGGGCCAGTAGGCTGTGGGGGTGACAGTCACTTTCGCTGCCTCCTGCGCCACCGGCGCAGCGTACTCAGTCTGGAAGGACGAGAAGACAGGGCGGGGAATCAAGTTCTTTCCGTCGGCGGTCTCGATCTTGAGGAACTCGAGGGCCGCGGGATCGGTGACCAGATTCCTGTGGTTGTACCAGAGCCCGGCGAGTCCAAGGTTCGCCTGCCGGAATTCGTTGAAGCGGCCGCCGCGGCCGGTGCGGGCGGGTTTCCCTTCCAGTTCGCCTTTGAGGACCTTTTCGGCGGCGATGCGCATGTCGGTGATCAGTTGTTTGCCGGCGGCGCCCTTCAAGGGCGTGCGCTCCTGGTAATGGTGGCCGACCAACAAAGTGATTCCGTCAAGATTCTTGAGGCGCTGCTCCAGGTCTTTCAGGCCCGTCAGGTATTCGTCGAGCGCGGCACAGGTGGGGGCGAACATGTAGACCATCGAACCGGAGCTGATGGCATCGCCGGTGAGTGCAATCTTGTTCTTGAAGTCCACGTACAGGACGCTGCCGAGCGAATGGCCGGGCACCGGGATGACTTCGAACTTGCGGCCCGCTCCGAGGTCGATGGTGTCTCCGCCCTTGATCCACTTGTACTTGGGCGTGACCAGTTCGGGAGGCAGCCGGGTGACATCGAGTTCGCTCATGTAGACGGTCGCGTTGGGGAACTGGTCGACCTGCAGGAAGTGATCGCGATTGCCGTGCGAGATCGCGACGTCGACGGGCAGTTTCGTGAGTTTGGCGACGTAGGCGGCCAGGTCGCCGCGGCCCATGCCGGTGTCGAACAGGACGGCGCGCTCCTTGCCTTCGATGAGGTACATGTCCTCGTTGCCGATCATGCCGCCGAAGTCCTGGATGCGCCACATGCCTTTGCCGATGGGTTCAGACCAGTATTCCTTCGAGAGGTCCCTGCGCGTGACGGTGAGCTGATAGGTAGTGGATGCGGCTCCGGTTGGGAGGACGTCGATGGCGATCCTGTTCTCACCGAGGGACAGCGGCACCTTGGCCGGTTCGCCGGCCTTTGCTTTCCGCGCCATTGATTTTGAGGGAGACAGGCTGGCTGGAGGAGAGCTTCACGGTGACAAAGAGGGATGCCGTATAGCTGGCTTCCACCGTGGCCGTGTACTGCAGCCTGGCTGGGGAGAACGCTTCGTTCAGCCGGATCGGCAGGCGCTCGATGTCCGTTTTGTCGGCGCCCAGTTCAATGCCGGAAACAGCGGCCGGTCCCTGTGCCCGCAGCGCGCAGATGCCAGCGCACAGACAGGCTACTCCCACCAAAAGCAACTTTCGCATGACTTTATCTTATACAGTGAATCTTTCGCGACCACGATAGCCCTTTCGAGTCCCCCTGCAGGCGCGGGACCGGGGCGATGGCGCACGGGCCATCATTTTGTCGCCCTCTGTTCCGTGACAACCGCTTCGGATTTGTTCAAACTAGGAGGCGGAGACTTGGAGGATTCATGCCCCGTACAACTAGTTTTAAGGGAATGCCGCTGGAGCTGGCCGGACCTGAGCTGAAGGTTGGCGATCCAGCGCCGGACTTTGATGCCGTAGACAAGTCGCTGCAGCCCATCTCGCTGGAATCCACCTCTGGGGTGCGCGTATTCAGCGTAGTACCTTCGCTGGACACTCCGGTGTGCGACATGCAGACCAAGAAGTTCAACGACGAAGCGGGCAAACTGCCGAACATCGGGTTCTACACGATCAGCGTCAGACCTGCCGTTCGCCCAGAACCGCTGGTGCAACAGCTTCGGCGTGGACAACGTGAAGATGATCAGCGATCACAAGTTCGCCAGCTTCGGCGAGAAATATGGGACGTTGATCAAGGATTGGCGCGTCGAGTCGCGGGCGATCTTCGTCATCGACAAGGACAACAAGATCCAGCATGTGGAGTATGTGCCGGAAGTAGCCGAGCACCCGGACTATAACACGGCGCTGGCCAAGGCGAAGGAACTGGCTGGCTAGTTTTGACTTACGAGCGCGGGGTGTTTGGGCCGCAAAGCGCGGCAACGCCCCGCGTTTTCGCGTCTACATATCAAAGAGACCCATTTCCGCTACTTGGTCTCTACATATTCCCGGCGTAGTAGAGTAGCGGATTGCCCTCACCCAGGTCCGCTTTCCGGACTTCTCCCAGGAAAATCGTGTGGTCGCCGGCGGCGATCTTGCGCTTCGTATTCACATTGAATCACCGCCAGACTGTCGGTGAGGACAGGTGCGCCGACTTCCCCGAGGGTCCAGTCGAGCCCCTCGAAGCGGTTGGGATGGGACGAAGCAAAGCGGACGGATGAGTCGCTTTTGGTTCGCCGATAAAATGTTGATTACAAAGGAAGAGGCGCTGGCGAACGGGCCATGTGTCGCGGCCTTGTGCGCGACGCAGATGAGGACGATAGGGGCGGGTCTAGCGAAACTGAGGAGAAAGAATTGGCGGTGAGACCGTGGGGTTTGCCGTCGCGCCCGAGGACGGTGGCGACGGTGATGCCGGTGGCGAACGCACCACAGGCGCGCCGGAACAGGATGGGGTCCAGTTTGGCGGCTTCCGTTGAAGAAGTGTGTAAGCGTTGGCTTGACAAGGCTTAAACCCTAATCTTATCATAGGCTTTGCGGTGCGGAAGGGGCCATGGTTGGCAAAGCTCCCCGCTCACCTGTTTCGGAGGCGCCCTTGATTAAGCTGGACATCGTCAACGAGGTTGTCAACCGGACCGGCATCACCAAAACGAAAGCCGAAATGGCTGTCGAAACCGTGTTTGAGTCCATGAAGCGAGCCCTTGCCCAGGGCGAGCGCATCGAGCTCCGCGGCTTTGGAATCTTCAACGTCCGGCCGCGCAAGACCGGTATCGGCCGTAACCCGCGCACTGGCGCCGAGGTGGCCATTCCGCCCCGGAAAGGCTGTGCGTTTCAAGCCGGGGCAAGGAGTTGCAGTCGCTGGAATAGGGCGGCTCAGCTCAGGTGGATTCCAGTCTTTTGAATCGGGTTCCGGCGGAGACGCGCGCTATTGGCTGGCTCGCCTACCGGAACCCGCTCCACCCGTGTGGCGCCGGCGTTTGTGGCTCCACATTCTGCTGTTTGTTCTGACTGCCTTCACCACCACCACGCTCGGTGCCCGCCTCGCTTTCAATTTCGCCCACAACCTGCCGCCCTTCGATCTGGAACATGACCTCGTAGTGTTTCTTCAGGTGTTCCGCAATCCAGCGATTCTGCAGGACGGCCTGCCTTACTCCGTCACGCTGCTGCTGATCCTGACCGCGCATGAGTTCGGTCACTGGTTCGCTTGTGTATATCACGGCGGGTCGAGGCGAGACCTGCCTTTCTTTCTGCCCGCGCCCATTTTCATTGGGACCTTTGAGAGCATTCATCCGTTTCCGTTCGGCCGTGAAAGGGCGGCAGGAGTTGTTCGACGTCGGCGTCGCGGGTCCGCTGGCCGGATTCGCTTTTGTCATTCCCGCCATGGGCGTTGGATTAGCGCTGTCGAAAGTGGTGCCGGGCATCGGGACGCAGGGCGAGATGCAGTTGGGCACTCCGATGCTGATGCGGATCATCGAGATGTGGCTGTTTCCCGGGGCGGCGGCGGCCGATGTCTACCTGCATCCGGTGGCGCGCGCGGCGTGGGTGGGATTGCTGGCGACCGCGCTCAACCTGCTGCCGGTGGGCCAGTTGGATGGCGGGCACATCGTGTATGCCTGCTTTGGGGAGAAGCACTCGAAGGTCTCGCTGGCGGTCATCTGCATGCTTGTTCCGCTGGGGTTCATTTACTGGCCGTGGTGGTTCTGGGCCGTGATCCTGTTTTTCTGGGGGGCGGCGCCACTTCACTGTGTTTGAATCGGGACCATTGGGACGCGGCCGCTGGCAACTGCTGGCCGTGACACTGGTTATCTTCGTACTCTCTTTCATCCCCGCGCCTGTTCTGTACAATAGCGATCAGACGTTCTTGCCTTAAATCGCGTGCGATGAAGATCTCGGCGACCATCATCACCTACAACGAGGAACGGAATCTGCCCAGGGCGATCGAGAGCCTGCGGTGCTGCGATGAGATTCTTATCGTGGATTCGGGCTCCACGGACCGCACGGTAGAGATTGCCGAGAAGTTCGGGGCGCGCGTGATCGAGGCCAATTGGCGCGGGTATGCCGGGCAGAAGAACTACGCCTCGGAGCAGGCAACGTACGACTGGGTCCTCTCCATCGACGCCGATGAGGCGCTGAGCGAAGACCTCGAGGGCGAGATCTGGCAGTTGAAAAAGAACGGCGTCGAGTACGACGCCTACACGTTCCCGCGGCTGGCGCAGTATCTGGGCAAGTGGATCCTGTATTCCGGTTGGTATCCGGACCGCAAGATCCGTCTGTTCGACCGCCGCAAGTCGGAGTGGGTGGGCGAGTATGTGCACGAATCGGTGGTGAGCACGGGGCGTGTCGGGTCGCTGCAAGGCAATCTGCTGCACTACACCTGCGGGTCGCTGAGTGAACACCTGAAAACGATGGACCGCTACACCACTCTCGCGGCGGAGGAACTGGTGTTCCGGAAGAAAGCCGTGCGTTACCGGCACCTGCTGCTGGATCCGGTGTGGACCTTCTTCAAAACCTACGTACTGCAGCGCGGGTTTCTGGATGGTGTGGAAGGGTTGGCGATTGCCTACATGGCTTCGCTGTACACCTTTCTGAAATATGCGAAGGCCCGCTTCATGGGCTGGGGCCGCTGAGCGAAATGTCCACGCCGCGCGTGCTGCACCTCGACACCGGGCTGACGATGCGCGGCGGGCAGTACCAGGTGCTGCAACTACTGCGCGGACTCCGGGAAGGGGCCCGGCTGCTGGCTCCGGCGGGCAGCCCGCTGCTGGAGGCCGCGCGCGGTTTGGGTATTCCGGCCGGGCCGATCGACTGGCGGGCGGTGCGGGCCGGGTCGCGCGAAGCCGATCTGATTCATTGCCACGATGCGCGATCGCACACGTGGGCGGCGCTGCGGTCACGCTGTCCTTTCGTCGTAAGCCGGAGGGTGGCGTTTCCGGTACAGAGGGGCTTGCCGTCGTGGTGGAAGTACCGGCGTGCGGTGCATTTTCTGGCGATCAGCGAGGCGGTGCGGGGCGCCTTGCAGCAGGCCGGCGTCGGTCCGGAGAGAATCAGCGTGGTGTATGACTGCACACCGATTCCGGAGAAGGTCAGCGACCGGACGGGTGCGGTGGTGAGCATTGCTTCCGAGGATCCGGGGAAGGGCGGAGGACTGCTGCGGCAGACAGGTTTGGACATTCGATTCAGCCCGGATCTGGCCGTCGATTTCGCGACGGCTCGCGTCTTTGTCTATGTGACCGATATGGAAGGGCTTGGATCGGCCGCGCTGCTGGCGATGGCGTATGGCGTGCCCGTGGTGGCGAGCCGCGTCGGCGGGTTGCCGGAGATCGTGCGTCATGAAGAGACCGGGCTGCTGGTGGAGAATACGGTCGAGGCGATCACTGGCGCGGTGCACCGGATTCTAGAGGATGACGGCCTGGCGCGGCGGCTGGCGGCGGCGGGCCGCGCTCTGGTGGAGTCGCGATTTACCATGGAGCGCATGGCGGCTGATACGCTGGCTGTCTACCGGAAAGTGCTGAAGTGAGCGAAGCATTCCTATACACGACCCTGGCGGGACTCTTCGGGCTGCTGATCGGCAGCTTTCTGAACGTATGCATCAGCCGTCTGCCGGATGACTACTCGATTGACGAGCCGCGATCGCAGTGCCCGCGCTGCGGAAAGATGATCGAGTGGTATGACAACCTGCCGGTGTTGAGTTTCGTCCTGCTGGGCGGGAAGGGCCGCTGTTGCCGCGAGCCGATCGCATTCCGCTACCCGCTGGTGGAACTGCTCACCGGAGCGCTGTTCGCGGCGGCGGTTTACCGGGTGGGCGCGGGCTGGGCGGCGGTGAAGTGGTGCCTGTTCATTGCGATTCTGATCGAGCTGATCTTCTCGGACCTGGAGAGCCGGATTCTGCCGGATGAATTCACGAAGTGGGGGATCGCGCTCGGCGTGATGATGGCTCCGGTGGTGCTGCTGCCGAATGGGATCGTTCCGATGATGGTGTCCGCATACTACCCGGCGGGCAGCGCGGCGTTGGCTTCGTTTCTGAACTCCTGCATCTCCGCGCTGGCCCTGAGCGGCGGGCTCTGGTTTCTGGGCTGGGGCTACTCGAAGATCCGGGGCAAGGAAGGTCTGGGCTTCGGAGACGTGAAGATGGTGGCGATGATGGGTGCGTTTCTGGGCGTGGAAACAGCGCTGGTGGGGCTGATGGCGGGATCGTTGCTGGGCAGCGTGCTGGGGCTGGCGTGGATCCGGTTCAAGGGCGAGAATTCAGACAGTTACGAACTGCCGTTCGGATCATTCCTCGGCGTGGGCGCGCTGATTGCCGCCGTTTTGAGCCTGTAGGTCGGCAAGTCCCAGGCAGCGGCGCAGGCGTTGCAGGGCGGCGTCGGCGAGGCGCGGGCAACCCAGGGTCAGATCGGTCCGATTGAAGGCAGGTTTGGTGAGACCTTCGCGGTCGTGCTCCGAACTGACGGTGAGCACGTGGAGCATCTCGTGGACCAGAACCCGGCCCAGCGCCCGGCCGAATTCGCTGGGGGGGAAGTAAGGCGTGACGTGGGAGGAGCCGTTCCCCATGACCCGCAGGACGGTGTCGCAACTGATCTCGACAAAGGGCAGAACCGTACCATCGGAGATGTGAGTGAAGCCGAGGGCGCGAGAGTTCCTTGAGGGCTCCGGCCGCAGTGGGACACAACGGCCCATCAGGCGCAGGCTGATGACGCGGTCGTAGGTCTCCTGTGCCGCCTCGTCCTGGCTGAACGTCCACTGGAGCTGCAATCCAGCGCCCTTGAGCGCCTCTTCGGTTTCGGCTTGCAGGGCCTCGACGACGGCGGCGGGCGCGGTGGGCGGAACGCTGACCAGGATGCCCACTCGCGAGGGTTGTGCCGCCTGGGCCGTGAGGACGGCGCCCGCGAGGCACAACACGCGATAAAAGGACATTTTTCTCTCCTGTTTAGATCGTGTGACAGTGTCCTGTCGATTTCAATACAAATCTGCGGAAATGATAGAAGATTCATGTAGTTGGCTCAGGTTGGAGCCCTAGGACGGGTGGGGGCGGGTCCTGAGTTCCAGGCGTGGGCTCCCGCAAGGGCCGGATGCGTTAAGATGTGAAGGAATCGTTATTCATGCAGGCCCTACTGCAGACGCTAAAGCCGCGCTCGCCCGAATGGGAACTGGCGCGGTCGCTGGATCCGGCGCGTCTTCCCGCACATATCGGAGTGATCATGGACGGCAATGGCCGCTGGGCCAACAGCCGTAGCCTGCCGCGCGCGGCCGGTCACAAGGCCGGCGTGGAACCGGTGCGGATGACGGTGGAGACCTGCGCCCAGCTGAATGTCCAGAGTCTGACGCTGTACGCCTTTTCGGTGGAGAACTGGAAGCGTCCGCGCACCGAAGTGGAGACGCTGTGGCGTCTGCTGCGCTACTACCTGAGAAAGGAAGTGGCGCACCTGATGCAGAACAACATCCGGCTGCGGGCGATTGGGCGGCTGGACGAGCTCTCGGCGGAGATCCGCAAGGAACTGGATGCGGCCATCGCGGCCACGGCGGGCAACACGGGCCTGATTCTCAACCTGGCGATCAACTATGGCGGCCGGAGCGAGATTGTCGATGCGGTGAACAGCCTCATCGACGAAGCCAGGCGGACGGGCCGTCTGGATGAGCTGAAGGTGGATGAGGACTCCCTCGGCAGCCACCTGTACACGGCCGGGCAGCCCGAGCCCGACCTGCTGATCCGCACCTCCGGCGAAATGCGGATCTCGAACTTCCTGCTTTGGCAGATTGCCTACGCCGAGCTCTATGTTACGGAGACTTACTGGCCGGATTTCAATCGGATCGCGCTGTTGGAGGCCTTGAAGGCCTATCAGAAGCGCGACCGCCGTTTCGGGGGCATTCGACAGGCACCGGCTCAACCGGCGGCTGACGAACCCGTGTTGGAAGCCGTCAGCTCACCCATTCGATGAAGCGGCTTCTTACTGGTCTTATCATTACCCCGTTCTTTTTCTACGCTGTCGTTTTCGCTCCCGACTGGTTCTTTCTGGCGATTCTGGCGGTGGTGGGCTGTCTCTGCTATTACGAGTACCAGGGCATAGCCGGAGCGCACTTTCCCGGTCTCGGACCGGATCCGAGGCACAGTCCCATCGGCTACCTGGCCGGCGTGCTGCTGCTGGTGCTGCCGAACAACGAGTCGCTGTATCTGACCTTGTTCGCCCTGCTGGCCTGGGTGCTGGCGATGCGGCGGAGGGAACTGCCGCAGGTGCTGCCGATTGCGGCGATGTCGGTGCTGGGGGTGTTGTATATCTTTGGCGCCTGGCGGTGCGCCGTGTTCCTGCATGGACGGAGCCCGTGGTGGATGCTGTTCGGCGTGGCGATCAACTGGGTGGGCGACACGTTTGCGTTCTACTTCGGAAAGAACTTCGGGCGGCACAAGCTGGCGCCGTCGATCAGTCCGGGTAAGTCGTGGGAAGGAACGATCGCCTCGACGGTGTCGTCGATGGCGCTGGGCGCGTGGTTCCTGCACTGGAAGTTCCCTGAAGTGGCGTTGGGTCCGGCGCTGGTGCTGTGCCTGGCGGCGAACGTCGCGGGGCAGGTGGGGGATCTGTGCGAATCGGCCATCAAGCGCGGGGCGGGCGTGAAGGATAGCGGCAATCTGCTGCCGGGCCATGGCGGCTGGCTGGACCGGGTGGATTCCAGCCTGTTCTCGGTTCCTGTGGTCTACTGGTTGTTACAGCAGCGATGGATTCTCCCCTGATCTTCTTTGCCATCCAATTTGCGGCCGCGGCCCATTCGGGACAGTATCGGAAAGGTTCCAATGTCCCGTATCTGATTCATCCCATGAGGGCGGCGGCGACGCTGCTGGATGCCGGCTGCCCCGAGAAACTGGCCGTGGCGGCGATGCTGCACGATACGGTGGAAGACTGCTTCGTCACGTACGAGCAGATCGAAGCTCTGTTCGGGGCGGAGATCGCGGAACTGGTGCGGGGAGCGAGCGAGCCCGACAAGGCGGCGTCGTGGGAGCATCGCAAGCAGCACACCATCGATTTCCTGGGGACGGCGAGCGACGATTTGCTGCTGGTGGCGATCGCGGACAAAATCGACAATATCCGGTCAATCCGCGAGGATATTGAGATGAGAGGCGACCACGCCTGGACGAGGTTCCGGCGTGGGCGGGAGCAGCAGCAGTGGTATTACCGGTCGTTGGCGGATGTGTTCACGTCCCGGCTGGTGAGTGCGCCGGGTGCCAGACTGGCGGCGATTTTTTCCGACGAAGTGAGTGCTGTGTTCGAATAGGGACTATCGTTAGATAGTCTGCCCCAAGGGCCTCTTTACCCATTAATTACAATTACCTGTCACCGTTCGCGACTTCTTCTGCGTCTTATGAAGAGCATGCTCGTCCAAGTCTCTACCCGGAGTGTATCCAGGCGCTTCCGCCTGGGTTTTGCTCCGATGCTGGCGCTCTGCGCAATCTCGGGATCTCTCTACGCTCAAGTCAACGTTCTGACTGCAAATTACGATTCTTTCCGAACGAATTCCACGAATTCGGAGACGGTTTTGCAGCACTCGAACGTCAACCCCAACCAGTTTGGAAAGCTGTACTCATTGCAGGTGGACGGCCAGGTGTACGCCCAGCCGCTGTACGTATCCGGTGTGGAAGTGCCGGGTTACGGGCAGCGGAACATCCTGGTGGTGGCCACCATGCACAACTCGGTGTATGCCTTCGATGCGGCGGCTCCGCCCAGCAATCCTCCGCTTTGGAAGGTGAACCTGGGGTCTTCGGTACCCTCGGCCAACTATAGTATTGAATACTATTACACCGATATCAGCCCGGAAGTCGGCATTCTGTCGACGCCGGTGATTGACGCCACAACGAACACGCTGTATGTCGTCGCCGCGACTTACAGCGAGCGCGCTTACTCCTTCAAGCTGCACGGGCTGGATCTGGCCACGGGCGTCCAGGTGGCGGGTGGTCCGGTGACAATCTCCGGCGAAGTGCCGGGGGTGGGGAGCGACAACAAGGATGGCCTGGTTTCGTTCATCCCGTTCGCCCACATTCAGCGGCCGTCGCTGCTGCTCCACAACGGAGTGGTGTACGTAGGTTTCGGTTCGCATGGCGACGCCGGCATCTATCATGGATGGCTTTTCGGCTACAACGCCGCCAACCTGAGCCAGCAGGTCTCGATTCTGAACACGTCGCCCGACGCGGAAGGCGGCTCGTTCTGGATGGCCGGGCACGGCCCGTCGGTGGACGAGGACGGCAACATCTATGTCGCCACGGCGAACGGCGCGTTTGACGGGCAAAAGAACCTGGGGCAGAGCATTCTCAAGCTGGATGCGAATCTGGGGGTTCTGGACACGTTCACGCCGGACAACTGGGAGTATCTGAACGACGTCGATAACGACCTGGGGTCCACCGCGCCGATCCCACTGCCGGGTACGGATCTGTTGATCGGCGGCGGCAAGGAAGGCGTTCTCTATGTCATCAAGCGCAACAACATGGGCCAGATGAGCGAGGGCAATCCGCTGGCGGTGCAGAGTTTCCGCATCGCCGAGGCTGGGCTGTTCAACATGGCCTACTGGAACCGGCCGGGGGCGCCGCTGCTGTATGTGCAGGGGTTCGGCGCTCCGGTGCGCGCCTACCAATTGAAGGACGGCAAGTTCGACACGACGCCGGTGCACGAATCGGTGAACTCGGGTGGGATTCCGTTCCCTGGAATGACGGTCTCGTCCAACCAGAACGATGCGGCGTCCGCCATTTTGTGGACGACGACGACGGACGGAGGGAACGTCGGCCGGCCGTGGCCGGGTGTGTTTCACGCCTTCGATGCGACGGATCTGACGCAGGAGTTGTGGAACAGCGACATGGTGGCGGGCGATACGCTGCCGAGTTTCGCCAAGTTCGCCAATCCGACGGTGGCGAATGGCCGGGTTTACGTGCCTACGTTCTCCAATCAGATCGCCGTGTACGGGCTGCGGTCCGGAGGCAACAACGGGCTGTCGGAGATCAGCGTCGCGAATGCCTTCAGCATGCAGGGCGGAGCCGTCTCGCCGGGCGAACTGGTGGCGGTGACGGGCGACGGCATTGGCCCAGCGACGCCGGTGGAGTACAAACCCGACGACACGAGCACGGGCACGCTGCCCCAGATTCTGGGCGGGGTGCGGGTGATGTTTGACGATCAGGCGGCTTCGATTGTTTATGCCTCGGCCACGAAGGCGCTGGCGGTGGTGCCGTATTCCGTGATCGGGAAGAACTCGGTCGCGGTGACCCTGCAACATGACGGGTTGATCACGGAGCCGCAGACGCTGGAAGTGGTGGATGCCCATCCTGGCATTGCCACGGTGGACGGGAGTGGAGTGGGCGCCGGCGCGTTCGACAACGAGGACGCGACGCCGAACTCAGCGGAGAATCCGGCCTACCCCTCGACGACGATCTCCGGGTTGATCACCGGTGTGGGTGTGACGGATCCGCAAAACGACAGCATTGATGAGACTTTCATCCCCTTCAACTTCCCGCTGCCGAAGCTGACGGTGACGGCGAGCCTTGGCGGGGTGGATGCGGATGTGCTCTATGCGGGAGGAAAACCGGGGCTGCTGGGGCCGGTTCTCTATGTTAGGATTCATGTGCCCGACCAGATTCAGCCGGGCAGTGCTGTTCCGCTCGTCGTCCGGGTGGGTGAGTTCACCAGCCGGGCGGTGACGGTTTCAATTGCCGGCGACGGGACGACTACGTTGACGACAAATCAGCGGGTCGTGCCCAACCGTCAATTCTCCAAGCAGTGAGGAGGGTGGGGCCGCCGGAGGATTCCGGTAGCCCCCCTGCCAATCAGAACTTCCAGCGCAGATTCAACTGTCCCTGGCGCGGCGATCCGGCCGGCAGGAAGACATGGGTGCTGGTGATGACACCGCCATTGGCGTTGTTGACGGTCATGTTCGGCTGGCCGTAGTTGACGTGATTGAGCAGGTTCTGGAACGAAGCTCCGATCTGTACTTCGCCCGCCTTTTCAAATCGAACCTTCTTCATAACGCCGGCGTTGAAGACCACGTAGCCGGGCCCTTCGACCGAGTTGCGGGCGGCGTTGCCGAAGCGGCCGGTGGTGGGTACGGCAAACGTGTTGCGGTCGAACCATGCGCCGAGGGTCCCGGGATAGGTGACCGGGCTGACGGCATCGGGGCGGCCGCCGACGGTGTTGGTGTTTGACGGATCGCTGCCGGAAAACTGCGGGTTCAGCCAGTTGCCGGTGCTGAAGTTGATGAGGGCATTGATCTGCCAGCCGCCGAGCAGGTTGCCTTTGCCGAGGGGGAGTTCCCAGAGTGCCTGGTTCATCCACTGGTGGCGCGGGATGGAGTAGACGTCGGCGCGGTCGCGGCGGCGGTCGTAGGCGTCTTCAATCTGGGTATTGATCTCCGCGTTATTGGTGTCGTCCACTTCGCTGAGCTCCTTGGCCCAGACCCAGGTGGAGTTGAACTGGAGGCCGCGGGACATGCGCTTGGTAATGCCGGTCTGGAGGCCCTGGTAGCTGTTGTTGGCCCCGTTTTCGGCGAAGACCACGTTGTTGTAGATGGGGTAGGGCCGGCGGGACTGGGCAAAGGCGGTGGACGAGGCGCGGGGCTGGTTGATGTTGCGCATGTAGGGCAACTGGGTGCCCTTGGAGCCGATGTAGCTGAGGCGCAGGCCGTAGTCGCGGGAGAGTTCGCGTTCGAGGGTGAACGAATACTGGAGCGAGTAGGTGTTCTTGAGGTCCGACGCCAGGCCGTTCAGGTTCAAGGTGCCGGCGCTGCCGGGCGCGGCGAAGGGCTGAGCCAGCGTGAAGAGCGGGGCTCCGTTGGCGAAGGCGTTGTTGCTGGTGGTGGAGACGGCAAAGGGACCGGCCACCTGGCTGCCGAGGGCACCGACGGAATAGTGACCGTAGTAGATTCCGGCGCCGCCGCGGATGACTGTTTTGCCGGAGTTGTCGACGCGGTAAGAGAAGCCGGCGCGCGGGGCCCAGTTGTTGTTGTCGGAGGTTCGGAGCGAACGGCCCAGTCCGATGCTGTCGGCCGTGATGATGGGCAGGGTGGAAGGGTAGTAGGGGCTGACGAGCGCGCGGGCGGCGGCGGTGGGGACGACGGCCGCTCCGGTGGGACGTCGAAGTTGTAGAAGTTGTCGCCACGGGCGGAGGCGGGCTGGTTGTACTCGTAGCGGATGCCGTAGTTGAGGCTGAGGCGGGCATTCACCTTGAAATCGTCCTGGACGTAGAAGGAAGAATCGGTCCAGCGGAAGTACTGGGCGGCGTAGGGGTCGAGCCGGGTGACGGTGGTCGGCAGGCCGAGCAGGAAGTCGCCGTAGGGCTGGCCGGTGTAGCGGTTCTGGAATGAGAAGTTGCCGAACAGGGCGGCATTGGAGGTGACGTGTTTGTTCACCATCCAGTGGACCACTTCGGCTCCGGCTTTGAAGGTGTGGCGGCCGGCGATCTTGGTGATGTTGTCGGCGAGCTGCCAGTGGTTGTCGACGACGGGGTTGAGAAGGCTCTGGGTGTAAGTGCTGAGACCGGTGACGGCGAAGTTAGGAACGCCCGGGGCGCCGGGGCGGGCCGGCAGGCCGGTGATGCCGATCTGGTCGAGAAGGCTCTGGCCCCTCACGTTGGCGGAGGATTTCGATTCGAGGGCGACGAGGCCGGCGCGGAATTCGTTGAACAGCGTGGGGCTGATGGTCCAGATGTCACCAAAGCTGACAAAGTTCATCTGGCGCAGATTCTTGGAGGTTCCTTCGGTGACGGGTGGCAACTGGCCGCGGGCGCCGGGGATGTCGTAGTCGTCGTACTTCCACTGGTAGCGCAGGAAGGCGGAGTGGGCGCTGGTGAAGTTGTGATCGATGCGGGTTTCGAAGAGGTGGTGGACTTCGGGGCCGTTGAAGGAGGCGCGGTAGTTGCCGGCGGTGAGCGAGGCGTCGCCGAAATTGGGCAGGGGATAGAGGAGGTTCTGGGCTTTCAGCGCTTCGGGCGTCAGGCGGCTGACCGGAATCTTGTTGTCGGTGAAGGGCGCGTTGTTGGCGTAGGGGTCGCGCACGGCGGCGCTGAACTGCCCGCCGCGCTGGGCGAGCGTGGGGACGCTGGAGGTGAAGGGATAGCCGCGGACGCCGCGGATCTCCTCAAACGTGAGGAAGGCGAAGGTCTTGTCCTTGCGGATGGGGCCTCCGGCGCTGAAGCCGAAGTCGTGGATGTTCTGGAAGGCGCGGGCGGTGAGGAATGGGTTGCGGGCGTCGAGGGCGGCGTTCTTGCCGTACCAGAAGAGGTCGCCATGATACTGATTCGTGCCGGACTTCGTGACGGTGGTGACCGTGCCCAGGCCGCCGAATTCGGCGCGGTTGGTGGTGAGGTTGGCGGTGAACTCCTCAACGGCTTCCATCGAGGGCTGGGAGACGGGGTCCGGGCTGCCGAAGTTGCCGAAGTTGGTTTCGATGCCGTCGACCTTCAGCTTGAGGCCGTTGGGACCGCCGCCGGGGACCATCCAGTAAGCTCCGCTACCCATCTGCACGACGCCGGGGACGGTGAGGGGCATGAGATTGGCGATGAGGCCGGAGTCGCCTGAATTGTTGTAGACGCTGCGGAGGTTGGAGGGCAACTCGAGGATCTGCGTCTTCGACAGGCCGAAGGAGACGCTGGGCGAGTCCGTCTGGATGACCGGTGAGGCGGATTCGGCAACGGTGACTTCGGCGGAGGAGGACTCGAGGGCAAAGTGGAGGTCCTGGCGCAGTGTACGGAAGGCGGCCAGGGAGAGCCCGGCGGCTTCGAGTTTCGCGGAATCCCTTGGCTTCGGCGGCCAGTTTGTAATTGCCGGGCGCAAGGTTCGGGATGAGGTAGTTGCCGGTGCTGTTGGTGGTGGTCTCCACGCGCACGCCGGTCGCCTCATTGGTTAACACCACGGTGGCGCTGGGGATAGGAGCGCCGCTAGGGTCGACGGCCAGGCCTGTTACGTTGCCCAATGGCGACTGGGCCAGTAGACATACACTGAGGGCGCACAGGAAAAGAAGAAGACGCATAAGTCTTCATTTTGACATCATTGGACGCGCTCATGCACATAACCGGCGGCGCTGAGGGCGGTCATTAATTCCTGAATATGGCTGGTGCCGCGTGTCTCCATGGTGACATCGATGACGGTGTCGCCGAGATTAACGCCATAGTAGGCGCGGTCGTGCATGGTTTCGACGATATTGGCCTTCTGCTGCTCGATGACTTCGCAGAGGCGGCGGAGGGCTCCGGGGTGGTCTGTGAGGTGGATGCGGAGGCGGACGAGGCGGCCATCCTTCACCAGACCGCGTTCAATGATGCGGGAAAGCAGGGTGACGTCGATGTTGCCGCCGCAGACCAGGAGGCCGATGCGTTTGCCCTGATAGGCGGTTTTGTGTTGGAGGACGGCGGCCAGGGCGGCTGCTCCGGCGCCTTCGGCGAGGGTCTTCTCGCGTTCGAGCAAGAGGAGGATGGCGTTGGCGATCTCTTCCTCCTCGACGACGACCATGGAGTCGACGTACTTGCGGACGAGCGGGAGTGTCAGCTCGCCTACACGGCGCACGGCGATGCCGTCGGCGATGGTGGTGGCGGCGTCGACGGTGACGGGGCCGGTGTCTTTCAGAGCCGCGGCCATGGAGGGCACGCGGGCGGCTTCGACGCCGACGATCTCGATGCGCGGGTTGATCTCCTTCGACGGCGCAGGCGAGACCGCCCAGCAGTCCGCCGCCACCGGCCGGGGCGATGATCACGTCGAGCGCGGGGTTCTGGGCCAGCATCTCCAGGCCCAGCGTGCCTTGTCCGGCGATGACGGCTTCGTCGTCGAACGGGTGAAGGAAGGTGAGGCCGTCGGCTTCGCACTGGCGGACGGCTTCCTGATAGGCCTCGTCGTAATTCCGGCCGTGGAGTACAACTTCGGCGCCGTAGCCGCGGGTGGCCGAGACCTTGACCAGTGGGGTGGCCAGCGGCATGCAGATGCGGGAGCGGATGCCGCGGGCGGTGGCGTGATAGGCGACGGCCTGGGCGTGGTTGCCGGCAGAGGCTGCGATGACGCCGCGGGACTTCTCCTCTTCTGTCAAAGTGAGGATCCGGTTGAGGGCTCCGCGTTCCTTGAACGACCCGGTGCGCTGCAGGTTCTCCAGTTTGAGGTAGAGTTCGTTGCCGGAGAGCGCAGAGAGGGACTCGGAGTGGACCAGCGGCGAGAGTCGAATGGATTCGCGGATGCGTGCGAGGGCCTTCTGGATGTCGACGAGTCCGATCATTGGGCAAGCACCAGAGTCATGGTATTCAGACTAGCGCGGTTGGCTGGTGCGGCTGAAGTTCAGTGACTGAAGGATGTGCCGAGCATCAGCAGGCTGGCCGCGATCATGGTGAGGGCGCAGGCCCAGCCCAACCCACGGAGCAGGGGGCCGTTGCGGTGTTCGCCCATGATGTCGGCGCGGCTGGTGAGGAGGATGACGAGGATCAGCAGCGGCGGCGCGAGGATGCCGTTGACGACAGCGGACCAGAACAGCATCTTCACCGCGCCCAGGCCGGCGTAGTTCAGGGCCAGGCCGATCGTCATGGCGACGGCGATCACGCCGTAGAAGCCATGCGCCAGGGGCGGGTGTACTTCGAGGGAGCCGACCCAGTTGGCGGCCTCGGCGATGGCGTAGGCGCACGACCCCGCCAATACGGGTACGCCCAGCATGCCCGCGCCGATGAGCCCCAGGCTGAAGAGCCAGTACGCACGCGTCTCCGGCCAGGGGCCGCAGGGCCTCGGCCGCGTCCTGGGCGGTGGAGATAGACGTCTTGACCGTGGGCGTGCAGGGTGGCGGCCGGCGTCAGAATGATGAAGTACATCACCAGGTTGGAGAAGAGCATGCCGGTGAGGACGTCGTTGCGGGAACGGACGAGTTCCTTTTCGTGGCGCCCTCCCGCTGTTTTACGGTGCACGCGTCCTTCCGCTTTCTCCTCCTCGACTTCCTGCGCGGCCTGCCAGAAGAACAGGTAGGGGGAGATGGTGGTGCCGAGGATGCCCGACCAGAGCGTGAGCCCAGTAGGTGGCGGTCCACTGGACGCTGGGGATCAGTGTGGCCCGCAGGACTGCCACCCAATCGGGATGGGCTAGGATCGCGGCGGCGACGTAGGCAAAGAGGGCGAGTGTCAGCCATTTGAAGATGCGGCGATGGCGCGGTAGCTGGTCCAGAAGAGAGACCCGCCAGGAATAAGGCGTAGACGGGCGTCCACGCCAGACTGCGTCGATGCCGGTGAGGAGGGAGGTGACATCGGCCATTCCGCCGAGGTCGGCTGCGATGTTGACGATATTGGCGGTGAGCAGCAGTGCACAGGCCGTCCAGAGCACCCAGCGGGGGTACCGGCGGCGGATGATGCCTGGCGAGTCCGCGTCCGGTGACCATTCCGAGACGGGCGCACATGATTTGTACGGCGGCCATCAGAGGGAAGGAGAAGAGGGCGGTCCAGAGGGGTTGGTAGCCGAAGGCGGCTCCCGTGACGGAGTAGGTGGAGATGCCGGAGGGATCGTCGTCGGCTGCGCCTGTGATCAGCCCGGGTCCCAGTTCAGAGAAGAAGCGGCGAAAATGGCCGCGAAGAATCAGAGCGCCCCGCTCGGTTTTTGCCCGCAGAGAGTTTCGGTGCAAGACCCCTCCCGTTCCGCTGCCTGGAATCCGCGATGGCGCTGATGCTGATTCGCGCACCGCCGGCGTTGTACATCTCCGTGCTTTCAGGGTAAGCCAGCGATGTGCCGGGTGTCCGGTGGGCGGGGTTTGGAAGGCTCCTCTTGCCCAAAACTAGCGAAAAATGGGCATTTTCGCTAAAATGGTATTTCCTTGATTTCCGTCAACAACCTCACCATGCGCTTCGGCGCCAAGATTCTGTTCGAAGACGTCACCACTACGTTTCCTGCCCGGACGGCGCTATGCGATCTCACGGGCCCGAACGGGGCGGGGAAGTCGACGTTGATGAAAATCCTCACCGGCGAACTGGATGCGTTCAAGGGCACGGTGACGAGACCCAAGCGGCTGGGCGTGTTGAGACAGGACCAGTTCGCCTTTGACGAGCATCGTGTGCTCGATGTCGTGATCATGGGCAACGCCACGCTGTGGCAGGCCATGCAGGAGCGGGAGGCGCTCTACGAGAAGGATCCGTCGACGCTGACCGACGATGACGGCATGCGGCTGGGGGAACTGGAAGGCGTCGTCGGAGAAGAGGGCGGCTATAGCGCGGAAAGCGATGCGGCCATTCTGCTGTCGGGTTTGGGTGTAGAGGATGAGCTGCATGAACGCCGAATGAGCGAACTGCAGGGCGGCCAGAAGGTACGCGTGCTGCTGGCGCAGGCGCTGTTTGGCAGCCCTGAAGTGCTGCTGCTGGACGAACCGACGAACCACCTGGACTTGGATTCGGTTCACTGGCTGCAGGACTACCTGTGCAAGTATGAGGGGCTGCTGATCGTCATCTAGGTGCTGTTCGGATTCTATCGTGTTTCCCTATTAACCTTAGCAATACGT
>JASGIE010000062.1:0-118674 GCA_049841055.1 Paludibaculum sp.
CGCATTGTTAAGGTTAATAGGGAAACACGATAGAATCCGAACAGCACCTGATCTGGTCACCTTCTCCGGTGGTAGGGGCATTCTGTGGCCCGCAGAGCGCGGGGCTGCTGCTGGGTCGCAAGGATCTCATTGAGGCGGCCCGCATGAACACCTCGCCCAACAGCGATACGATCTCGCGCGGCATGAAGGTGAACAAGGAAGAGATGGTGGGCATGCTCGTGGCCTTGGAGGCCTACCTGCAGCGCGATCACGAGGCAGAAGGGCGGGAGTGGGATAAGCGGGTTGCCACGATCCAGAAGGCGGTTGAGAAGTGCAAGAGTGTGTCCTGTTCGGTGGAGGTACCCCCCATCGCGAACCACACCCCGCACCTCAAGATCAAATGGGATCAGAGCGTCATCCGGATCAGCCCGCCTGACGTCCTGAAGGCGCTTCGCGAGGGTTCGCCCTCGATCGAGGCCTGCCCGATGACGAACAAGGAGATGCTGGTCTTCACGGTCTGGATGATGCAACCCGGCGACGCGGAAGTGGTGGCCCGCCGCGCCGCCGAGATCTTGAAGAAGGCCAGCGCCTAGATATAGGCGATTACGTCAATCTCCACCAGCGAATTGCCCGGGATGTCGGCGGCGGCAATCGTGGTGCGTACGGGCGGTTCCATGCCGAAGCGCCCGAGGAAGGTCTCGTTCATGGCGGCGTAGTCGTCCATCGTCTTGATGTACACGTTGCACTTCAGGACCTTCTCCATCGAGGAGCCGGCGTTCTTCAATTCAGCCTCGATCTCGTCCAGCACAATCTTGGTGTGAACTTTGATATCACCGGGGACGTGAGCGCCCTTTCCGGCGATGAAGAGAAGGTTGCCCAGGGACACGGCGCCGGAGAAAAGCGGCTGCTTCTTTGGCTTTTCACCCTTGTAGTGGACCTTCTTCGTGACTTTGTCTTGTGCGGCGGCAGTGGCGGGCACGGCGAGTGCGGCGCCACCGGCTATGAACTTCCGGCGAGAATTGGCCATGCGCTGACTTGTATCAGCCCAGGGTCACCTTGCGCAAGTCTATTTTGCCGCGTTCCCACACACCGAGCCCCATGGCTCCGCAAATCTCAACGTGCTCGGGCTGTTTGCGGACGAAGGTGCTGAACTTGTCGGGCAGGTCGTCGGCCAGCGGCTTCTTCCCGACCTTGGCGCGTTGCGCGTCGATCACCTCCCAGCCGATGTGGTCGAGCGAGACCGGATCGGTGGAGAAGTACATCGTCTTGTGCTCCCACATGAACTCGGGGCGGGTGAAGGGTCCACCATGATAGACGCCCTTGATGCCGTCGCAGATATGGAGCACCGCCTTATTCCGGATCATGGGAATCGAGACGGAAGCGGGGATGAAAGCGCCGCAGGCGTTCAGCGACTTGGGTGGCGTGGCGCCGCGCGACGTTGTTGACCAGGCCGTGGGAGAAGGTTCTGAGGCCACGGTCACGCCGGCGGACTCGGTGGTCCTTGATCAGGCAGAGGTTGATGAGCTTGTTGACCGGTGCTTCGTGATGTATAGGGCGGCATAGGACCGGCGGGCCGTCTCATTCGAGATGTCCTGCCCGGGTAGAACGAGCGCCATATCCATGTAGTGATCGGGGTCGTAACCTTTGATGTCCTGCTGGATGGAGTCGCCGCCGTTGACCGCGGTGGTCCAGCGGACACCCTCCGGCAGCCACTTGCTCGAACCCGGCTTCGAGAAACTCCGACCGGTAGCGGTCATAAACGACGATGTCCTGCGCCTTGATGCCGGCGGCCTTCAGACCATCGACGATCTGGTGCAGCACGCTGGCGTCTGACATGCAGTGCGGACGTCCGACAGGATTCAGCTTGATGCCGACGACGTCGCCTGGTTCGACGAACTGTTTCCAGGCATCGGACCAGCCCGCGACTCCGGTGAGGTCCTTCATGCCGCGCTCCATCATCTCCTTGATGACGGCGGGCTAGGTACTTGCCCGCCACGATCGAGCCGGGGTGGTTCACTTCGATGACGCGCCCCGGATAGAGTCCGGGCATGCCCCATTTCGTGCGTTCGGCGGCAGCGGCGACCTTCGCTCCAAGGTAAGAGTAGCCACGGTGGCGCCCGCGGCGGTGGCGAGCCAATCCCTGCGGTTGATTCGGCGATCCATTCAGTCCCTCTGGGCTGAGTATAGCGCTCAGCCCAGCGCCTTGATCAGATCGCCGGACGTGGTGCTGGGACACCAGTAGCGTTCGATGTACTCGATGACGAGCTCCGTGCCTCGGGCGTGACTGACGAATGGGCGGTCCTGCGGGTCGTACATGGCATCGGTCATGTCGCGCAACAGGACACAGTGAACACCCCACTTCGACATCTGCTTGATGGCGAAGGTGCGATTGAGAATGCACATGTTGGTGTGGACTCCCATCACAAAGAGGCGCTGGATGCCGCGCGCCTTCAAGGCGCTGTAGACTTCCGCGCCCTGATCGGAGATGAGATCGCCGGGCCCGATGACGATTCCGGCGTGCTGGCGCGACCAGGCTTTGTGCTGCTTGTCGCCCGGGGTATCGCAGCCGCCGTCGGTGTCGTCGATGGGCAGGGCCGGTGATGTTAGCTCCAGCGGCTTGGGCGGATCCACCTTCGGCAGCGCCTGTATGGCCTTGCGCTGCGGCGCATCCTTGTAGAAGTCCATCGTCTCCGAAGGGGCGTGGATGATGAGCATGCCGGAGGCCCGGGCCTTCTCCAGCAGTGGCCCGGTGCGCTTGACCAGCAGGGCGACGCGGCCATTGGCGCCTTCGCACCAATGCCGGTCCCACATATCGCACAGGATGATGGCGGAGTGACGGGGATCCAGCGATTCCGTGAACTCGATGGCCTTGGCGTCGTCGCGTTTGCGGAGTTTCAGCATGGGCTTGGACTGGCCGGCGAGGGCCGCTCCGAGGGTCGAGAGGATGAGAGTCCGGCGTTTCATCACTAAACCTCCACCTGGTTGGTTGCGCGGTTCCACTTCATGCGGCGGCCGTTTTTGAGGGACAGGTTGGCGAGCTGAACGACGAGCGCCGCCTGGAAGCCCAGCCACATGGGCGCCGCGGGGGCTTTGCGAGTCCGGACGCAATCGAGGAAGTTCATCACGTGGAGATCGGTGGCCCAGCCGAAGCCTTTCTCCGAGCGCTTTTCCAGGATGGGGGTCTCTTCCCCGCCCTGCGCGAACACTCGGAAGTCCTCGCGGCCGATGTCCATGCGGGCCTTGCCGCCATCGAGGTGGTTCATCTGGTCGTAGCGGCTCTTGTAGCGCATGGCGGCATAGTTGATGGAGAAGACGCCGATGAAGTCCTCGGGGTACTCGGCGGTGACCACCACGGATTCGGGCGTGTCTCCGCTGGCGGCGTGCGGACGGCCCGAGGCGGCTGTGACCGCGAGCGGGGCTCCGGCGCCCATCAGCATGTGGATGCCGTCGAAAACGTGGGCGCCCTGGTCGGCCACGATGCCCCCGGCAAACTCACTGTAGAGGCGCCAGCGGCTGAAGACATCCGGATCCATGGGGCGCTTCGAAGCGGAGCCGAGCCACTGATCCCAGTCGAGAGGTCCCTTGAGCTGCGTCACCTTCTCGCCGCCGAGCTGGGTGTTCAGCCACCAGGAGCGGACCATGCGGACATCGCCGAGCGTGCCGGCGGCCACCACGCGGCGGCCCTCCTGATAGAGGTCATAGCTGCGGCGCTGCATGCCCACCTGGACGATGTTCCTGGAGCGCTTCTCGGCCTCGACCAGTTCGACGCCCTGCTGCGGGCGTGTGGCACAGTGGCTTCTCGACGTACACGTCCTTACCGGCCGCGAGGGCATCGAGGACCATGCGATGGTGCCAGTGCTCGGGTGTAGCGATGAGGACGGCATCGAGCGACTTGTCGTCCAGCAGCTGGCGGTAGTTGCGGTAGGCCTTGGGTGTGGCTCCGCCCTGGGCCTTGGCCGCCTCGGAGAGTGCCCGCTCCAGGTTGGGCTCATAGACGTCGCAAACGGCCCCGACGCGCAGGGCCGGATCCTTCTGGAAGACGCCCATGACGAACGTGCCGCGGCCGCCGCTGCCGATGACGCCCAGTGAGATCCGCTCGGCGGCAAATGCCCGGCTAACGGCTACGGCGGATCCCATGAGAAAGATTCTGCGATTCAGTGGCATCGCCCAGCGCCTCCCGATTCCGCTCGTCTGATTCTATTTGAACGTGATCTGCTCTGTGTGGGTGGTCTTGATGCCGGCGTCGGCGACGGATGTCCACTTCTGTCCGTTGACGATCACGTCCTCAAAAACCACGCCGCCGACTGCATGTTTGGCGTCAAAACCCTGCAGGATGGAGGGGATCGCTTTCGATCAGCCCGGATGCGGCGGAACTGAATATTGCGGACCTGCCCGCGCTCCTCGTCCTTGCTGTAGCGGGATTTCACGATTTTGAAGTCGACCAGCAGACCTTGTGAATCTTCGACACGGCAGTTGTCGTAAAGGACGTCGGAGATGACGGCTCGATCGCCGTTGTGAATGGTGAACGTGCCTTCGGGGCCTTCCACGTGAATCAGGTCATTGTCGAGAAAGCGGATACCGCTGATGCTGGCGGCACGGGTTTCAAAGCCGATTTCGAGGCCATTGCCCCAGGCACCGTTCCAAAGGACGGAGCGCTTCACCATGACATTGCTCACATCCTTCTGGCTGTTGAACCTGGTGAAGTAATCAACGCCTGCCTTGATCGCCACGCAATCATCCTTGGTGCGGATAAAGCACTGATCGACCGTGACGTTGGTACTGCCGACAACGTCGACACCGTCGTCCCAGTCGTTGTCGCTGATCAGCTTGACGTTGCGCAGGGTGACTCTATCGGAAGCCGTGATGGGGACGGTCCAATGCTTGCT
Source organism: Paludibaculum sp. (assembly GCA_049841055.1). GTDB lineage: Bacteria > Acidobacteriota > Terriglobia > Bryobacterales > Bryobacteraceae > Paludibaculum. The sequence goes on from JASGIE010000062.1 coordinate 4,866, forward strand.
GTTGGTGACGATGATGCCTTCGATGTCCACACCGGAGGAGCGGTTGACCTCAATCATGCGGGATTCCGCGCGCTTGTAGAGGCTGCCATCGAGGACGCCGCGCCCGAGAATGTGGACGTCCTTCGCCTGATCCATGAAGATGGAGCCGCGAACGATGGCGCCCCCGGCGATGTACACAAGCTGGCCACTGGTCACGTTGATGCGGCCGACGTTGTGCACGGTGCCGGCCGCGAAGTAGTGAACACCGGTTGGGCCGGGCTTGGGTGGGGCACTTTCCGGAGGATTGGCGAACAGGAGCAGTGGGTGTCTGGTATCTCCGTTGATCTCGATGCTGAGCTGGGCGGTACGGTCGAGCCGGAAAGTAATGACATTCCCGTTGAAGACAGGCCGGATCCTGAGGCTCTTCGGCCGGATGGCGACCGTTTCCACCGCACGCGCAACGGTGATCTCGATGTCGGCGCGCCGGGCGAACGAGGAGTAGGAGAAGTACGTCATGCCGCCGACGGGCAGGCTGTAGACAAAGGAGGGCTGCCCGGCGACTTTGACCTGAAAGACTTTGTCCTGTTCGACCCCGTGCGGGGGGTTGTAGACTGTGGCTCCGGCGAAGAGCGTGGCGGGGATCAGCAGACTGAGGCAGAGGGACTTCACTGAGTTCTCACTCGTGCAGGATTCTACCACCTGCCTGACCCGGATGCGGTCCTACTTGGCGGCGAGCTCAATCGAGCGCTCGTCGAACAGTGGTGCGTCGTTGCCTAACCGAATGAAAAGGTAGCGGGTTTTGGACTCAGCCGGGTGGTACTCGAAGTATTGCTTCTGATCCAATTCCCCGTATAGGCCGCAGACATCGGCTCCGGGCTCCGATTCGCGCAGCTTCTCCGCTTCTCTCTGGTAGAGAGCGTTCGGCGTGATCTGGAAAGTCTGCTTGTTCGGGTCGCCCAGGGGGAACTTTTCTCCCGCGTCGGTGACGACGCAGCCCATCTGCTGGCGCGAGGTCATCTTCGGATAGAAGCGGCGATTGATGGCTTCCTGGACGCTTTGCCTCGCGGGTTTGTCCCATACCTCGATCACCGCGGTTCCGGTGATGGTGTCCTGACCGGGGGCGACCAGGCGGATCTTGTTATTCCGGACTTTGAATTCGCGGGTGGGGCGGCCGTCACACTTCTGGACGGACATCCGCAATCCGAGATCTTCGCTTTCCCAGGAGACCCACTGGCAACCAGGTTCAGGCTTGCGCTGGGCCGAAGCCGAGGCCAGCGCGACCAAGAAGAGAAACCACCTCATGGGTTCTATTCTCTTACGTGCGGGATGGAGAATGCGAATGGTTGTTGGATAGGGGGCCGGACGTTCGACGGCCGCCTAATCGAGCGCGATGACCGTGCAGCTGCGGGCGCCGTGGGCTCCTATCACCAGGGATTGCTCGATATCCGCGGTTTTCGACGGGCCGGAGATGAAGACACCGAAGCCGGGGCGCTGGAGGTTCAGGTTCGCGTAGGCCTGATGCATGTTGTGCACCAGCGAGCTTGCCCGGATGACCAGAACCAGGTGCTGAGCTATGACGAAGATTGCGCGTTGCGGGCCCAGGTTGGTTCCCGGTACCCAGACGGCCCCATTCTCAGCCACAGCGATCTCTCCGGGCAGGATGGCGAGGTCGATCCCTTCCAGTTCGTGAGGGTCTTTCAGGGCGTCGAGATCGACATTGCCAGGCAGCGACGAGACGGTGGAGGCGATCCGTTGCGCGGACTGATAGACCTCGAGGCTTTTGATTTGGGCCTGAAGATCGGCTTCACCGGCGGCCCTCAGGAAGCGCCCTCCTACTCCGGCCAGGGTGGAGGCGAAGTGTTCGAGCGGATCCGGGTAGGTGACGGCATTGAGCGGATCCGGCAGAGGACGCAGCTTGGGCGCGTTGGCCCGCATCGCTTTCAGGATGCTGTCCCTGCTGGTGGTGGGCGAGGTCACTGGCGGGGCTCCTTTTTCAGAAGATCGCGGAAGGACTCCCTGGGCATGGGAGGGAGTTCGCGCTGTTTGCCCCAAGGGTTCCAGGGGCCGTAAACCAAAAACCTGGGCAAGAGGGGCAGCAGGGTTCGCATCAGGCGGCCGCCCAGGAGGAAGGCCCATTTGCGCTCCAACACTTTCCCCATGACCCACATGGAGAATCGTTTCTGCCACGGTACGTGACCCGCCTTGGCGAGTTCCTGCCGGAACGCCAAGAGCTCGTGATGGAGGTCTATCTTGACCGGGCAGACATCCGTGCACGACCCGCAGAGGCTGGAGGCGAAGGGGAGCGAGCCGTAGGCGGACGGGTCGCGCTGAGGTCCCAGGATCGAACCGATCGGGCCGGGAACCGTATAGCCGTAGCTGTAGCCTCCGGAGCGGCGGTAGACCGGGCAGGTGTTCATGCACGCTCCGCAGCGGATGCAGCTGAGGGAGCGGCGGAAGGCCTCCTCGCCGAGGATTCGTGCCCTGCCGTTGTCCACAATGACAACGTGCATTTCGCCACCGGGCAGCGGCCCGTGGAAGTGAGACGTGTAGGTCGTGACAGGCTGGCCGGTGGCGCTGCGCGCCAGGAGGCGCAGGAAGACGGCCAGGTCTTCCGGACGGGGCACGATCTTTTCCACGCCCATGCAGGCGATGTGGATGGGCGGAAGGCTGGTGCCCATGTCGGCGTTGCCTTCATTGGTGCAGACAACGACGCCGCCGGTGGAGGCGATGGCGAAGTTGACACCGGTGAGTCCGGCCTGGGCGCCGAGGAAGCGTTCGCGGAGATGGCCGCGGGCAGCTTCCGTGAGGTACTTGGGATCAGAGGCGCCCTTCTCGGTGCCGAGCTGGATGTGGAAGAGCTCGCCGATGTCCTCCTTCTTGAGGTGAATGGCGGGCAGGACGATGTGGCTTGGCGGTTCCTTGCGCATCTGGACGATGCGTTCGCCCAGGTCCGTATCGGTGACCTCAATGCCGTGCGCTTCCAGGTAAGGATTAAGGTGGCACTCCTCTGTGAGCATCGATTTCGACTTCACGAGCCGTTTGACGCTGTGCTCCTGAAGGATGCGGAGGACGATGGCGTTGTGTTCGGCGCCGTCGCGGGCCCAGTGAACGTGAATGCGATTGGCGTTGGCGTTGCGTTCGAACTCCTCCAGGTAGTCGGCGAGGCGCGAGAGAGTATGGGCCTTGATGGCGGAAGCGGTGGCCCGAAGGTCTTCCCATTCGGGGATGGTGGCGGCCTGACGGTCGCGCTTGACTCTGACAAACCAAAGGGACTCGTCGTGCCAGTGGGCTCGGGGCTCGTTGGCTACGAACGGCGCAGCGCTTTCGGCGTGGCCTTTCATGAGAGCCTCGCGTGTTCGAGGATCTGAGCCACGTGGAGCACCTGCATGGGCTTTTTGTCGCGCGTGAGGAGCCCCTCGAGGTGCATCAGACAGGACATGTCGAAGCCGGCGATGACTTCCGCGCCCGCCTGCTCATGGTCCCGGATGCGGTCGTGTCCCATGAGGCAGGAGACGGCCTCTTCGGCGACGGCGAAAGTACCACCGAAGCCACAGCATTCGTCCGGCCGTTTGAGGTCGACGAGTTCGATGCCCCTGAGCTGTTCGAGGAGGATCCGCACCTTGTTGAACGGCGCGACCCGGCGTTCTGAGGAACTTGCCATCCGAAGCTCGCGGAGGCCGTGGCAGCTCATGTGGAGGCCGACCTTGCGAGCGAAGTCGCCATCGACCTTTGTGATCTTCGCGATGTCCACGAGGTATTCGCAGAGTTCGAACGTGTTGTCGCGCAGATGCTCGAACCCGGGTTTGCCGGCGAGCCACTGTTCATAGTGATTGCGGACCATGGAAACACAACTGCCGGAAGGGGCCACGACATGGTCGTAGCGGGCAAAGATGCGCAGGAACTTCTCGGCCAGCGGGCGGGCATCCTCGGCGCAGCCGGAGTTGGCCATCGGTTGGCCGCAGCAGGTCTGTTCCTCGGGGAACTCGATATCGAGACCGAGGCCGCGCAGGACGCGGAGGGTGGATAGACCGACCTGTGGATACAACTGATCCACATAGCACGGTATGAATAGCCCAACTTTCGGCATGATCCTATTTAATCCCAAGGAAGACCCGGTCGAGTTCGCGGATGACCTCGTCGGACATGGGCGAGAGCTCGCCGACAGCCCGGGAGTTGATGAAAGCCTCCGCCGTCGATTCGATGACTTCCAGGCGATCGAAGACTTCGAGGACGCTGGAGCCCGTTACGAGGACGCCGTCGTTTTCGAGGATGACAGTGGGCTGCATGGGAGTGATCATGCGCGAGAGAGCTGCCGGATCGTCGAACTGGAGACCGTAGGGCGCCATGGCGGGCCGCCGCACGACAACGTAGCTTTCCGGGATGGTGCGCGTGTCGACCATGGCTCCGGTGACGCTAAACGCCGTGGCGTTGACGGGGTAAGCATTGATGATGGAGCCGATGTGCGGGTGGGCCCGATAGATGGCGTGATGGGCGGCGGCGGCCCGGCTGGGCTCCGATCCGGGCGGCACCTCGCCATCCCTGACGAGCACGAGGTCTTCGGGTTGGATGACACCCCGATCAATCCGATAGGGCGTAATGAGGAAAGAGGAGGAATCGACGCGGGCAGAGTAGCTGCCCTGTGTACTGATGAAGAGACGCTGGCGGTAGGCGCGCCGCACGAACTCGCAGAGGTGGTGCCGGGCCTCCTTCTCCTCGCTGGACGAGGGTAGAGGATGGAGGGTGGACGGGGCTGGCTCCGGGAGCGATTCCCGCTGGTGGGCGAGGGCGAGTTCGGCGTCGCTGAGGTAGTGAACGGTGCGGCCGAGCAGATGGGCCTTGATGATCGTCTTGCCGGTGAACTCGAAGGTTTCGAAGCGGCGAAAGGCTTCCTGGAGGTCGGGTCCGGCGGTGACGACGCCGTGGTTCTCCAGGATGACGCAATTGAAGCCCTGGGCAAAGGTGGCGGCCGTGGTGGCGCCAAGGGCGGCGCTGCCTGGAAGCTCGTAAGCAGCGAAGCCTCCGGCGCCGCAGACATGCCAGGACTGATGGAAGAGCCGGGTATCGGGAACTGCGCGCACCATGCTGAAGGCGACGAGGGCCACCGGGTGGGCATGGACGATGCCTCGGAAGTCGGGCCGCGCCCGGTAGATCGCCTGATGGAGAGGCAGCTCGGACGAAGGTTGACGCGTGCCTTCCACGGAGCCGTCGGCGCGCACCAGGACGATGTCTTCGCGGCGGAGGGCTCCCTTATCGACGCGGGCGGGCGTGATCCACACGTCGCCATTGGGTTCGCGGATTGAGAGGTTGCCACCGGAGGTGGTGGTCATGCGGTAGCGGTAGATGCGCTCCATCAGGCGCAGGATCTCGTCACGGGGATGGAGGTAGGGGTTCATGAAGGCCTCTCTGTGCGGACGGCGGGAATCCGACAGACGGCAAGAAGAAGGGCCAGCGGCACAGGGCCGGCCGGATTGAAGCTGTCTGCGTCGTGCACCGTATCTTCTATTGTGCCGTGTACCGGGGGTGGATGGGTTGCATTGGGTTCGTTTCGTCGAGTGACAGAACCCGCCTGGCGGAGACTGCGGAGGAGAGCGGAAGCTCAGCAATAGAAGCAGCTGTTGAGCACGAGCGGTCGATCTCCCGCCGGGAACGACCACTCGTCCTGCTAACGGCAGGGGGCGCAGACACACGAATGCCGTTGTAACCGTTGCCGGAGCCCCCTGACAGCGGTGGGCGGTTTCGTTGTCAAAGATCGGGCCGCCGTTGTTGTGGCGGACGGTAGCTCGCCAGACGAACTCGGGAAAGATCAGGCCGCGGTATTCGCGGGGGAATACCCCTCTCTCAGACTCTTGCGCCACCGGGCGGACCAGATCCTGGTGAAACGGGTGGCGGATTTTGTACTGGAGGTAAACCGGGTGAGCGCCGGGACCTGATCCAGATGGTGACCGCTGAAGAACTGAGTCAACTGGGGCCGCAGGGTCGTGACCTCGGCCATCGGCGTGGATTCCGTGATGGAGTGGACGGCGAACGCGCTGTGGAGCTGGAGGGAGGCGCGTTCTGTCTGGAGTTTGCGAAGTTCGCTTATGGCTCGGTAGAGGGAGCGCTCGAGATCCCGGCGATAGCGGGCAAAGTGGTTCAGGCGCGCGGCGGCGGACTCGGGGAAGTCCAATGGGTCCATTTCGGCGAGGATGGCGGATTCGAAAGACTCGATACGGCGGAGGTTCCAGGTGTGGCTGAGGATGCGATGAAAGACTTCTTCTTCCAGGCAGGACTTGGGTTTGGATTCGGCGCGGAGCCGGGCTTCGAGCGCTGTGAACTCGGAGCGATCTTCTTCCGAGACCTGAGGTGTGCGAGCGGTGAGGCCATGGCGGCGGGCGTTCTGAGCAGAACGGGATTTGCCCAGGGCGGTAACGGGCCCTTTCGAAAATTGAGCATTGGCCTGATTGGCGATGATCTGAGTAGCGGAAGCCATGAGGAAAGTCTCCTTGGAAATAAAAAAGCCGGCAGGAGTGCCGGCGCGATTCCAGGGTAGCGGATGCGGTCAAGGCCTCTTCGCCTTTTGTTCTTTGGTGATGTTGAAACTAAAGGAAATAGAGGTCAGAAATTTCTGTGAACGCTCCGCGGCCCATGGCCAAAACAAGAGTAGCGGGCCCGATCGGAGGCCCGTTTGCGTCGACTGTTGCACGTTCACGGCGCAAAGTAGGAGATGACCCTTCCCCAACCCTACTTTGCGCCAATGCGAACCGAACCTAGCGCTTGAACAGCGCTCCGGCTTGCGCCCAGCTGTCGCTCTTGGAGAGAGAGAAGGTGGCCGCGACCGCGGTGGCCGTGGCCTGGATCTTGTAGTCCATAGCCAGCGGCTGATAGGTGCTGGAGTTCTCGTTCGTCACGGCGACGAGCGTGAAGCCGGTGCCGGCGCTGGTTACGTCGGTACTATCGTGTGTCCCGACTCCGATCACCAGATCGCCCGCGGCGGTGGGGGTCATGTTGCCCGAAGAGGGGGTGGCGCTTGATCCCGTCGCCCCCGCGGAACCATCAAGGGGACTCACCGCGTTGGCTCCGGAGAATTCGGCCACGATCATGGAGAGTTCGCTGCCGCCTGTCGCCGTCTTGAAGGTGACGGTATTGGCCCCGGCACGAGCACTCACGGCGTAGTAGATTCCCGTGTAGGCACCGAACGAGGTTTTTCTGGTCGTTCCGGCCAGCGCATAGGTATTGCCGAGCGTATCGGTGATGGCTACCGTGGCAGGGGCGCTGGGCCAGCAGGAGACGCCAACCACGATCAGGTTCCCAGCCGCGACGGCGGAGGGAAGCGCCAGGGCGATTTGGGAGGTCGTGACCACGCTGCCGGAAGTCCGCTGAACCAGGGCGATGGAGGCCGGGGTCGCATTGGAGACTGTGATGGCGACCGCAACGCTGGTGCCAATGTTGCCTGCCGCATCGTAGGCCTTCACCTGCAATGAATGGCTGCCATTCGTGACCTGGGTTGTGTCAAATGTCCAACTGTAGGGCGCCGTGGTGATGGTGGATTTCAGCACGGAATCCACATAGAACTCGACTTTTGCGACCCCCACGCTATCGGAGGCACTAGCCGAGACCGTAATGGAACCCGAGACCGTTGCCTGACTGGCCGGGGCGGTGATGCTGGCCGTCGGGGCAAGGGAATCCGGCGGCACCGCCGTAGTGAATTGTGCATCGGCGGAAGCAGCCAGGTTGCCGGCCGCATCGCGCGACTTCACCTGGAAGTGGTATGTCGTCGCCGCGGCCAGTCCTGTCAGAACCACGGAGTGAGCAGGGCTGAGCGTGGGCACCAAGACGGACGAGGTGCCATATAGGCTGGTCGGGCCGAAGTCGACCTGCGTGTCAGCCGGTTCGTTCGTCACCCAGGAGATGGTTGCCGACGAAGAACTGAGAGCCGTTATAGAGACACCGGAGATTACCGGCGGTGTTGTGTCGTTCGATGAGGGGACCGTCACACCGGCATCCACGGAGGAGGCGCTGCTGTTTCCAGCGGCATCGTAGGCGTTCACAGAGTATGTGTAGGTGTTGCCGGCAGTGACGCTGGTGTCCGCGTAGGAATTTCCAAACACAGTATTGATCTGGGTTCCCTGACGGAAGACCTTGTAGCCTGCAACTCCGACATTGTCCGTGCTGGCCGTCCAGGCAAGGTTCACCTTGGCACTGGATTCGGGTGTCGCCGAGAGTCCAGTCGGGGTGGAGGGAACCGTGGTATCGGTTGTTCCCTGCGCAGTCCGCAACACGACGTCCACCCAATAGTTGCTCGACGCGCTGGTCCTGGTCGGGAATGTGCGCGTGGTTCCGGTCGCATAGACACCCGCACTGGCCGGGGCATGCAGTGGCGAGTTGTCATACTTTGTGGCGAAGTAGTTCCGGTCGGAGGCGTTGTGGCCCACCTGAGCATGATAGGAAGCCGTGTAGGTGCGTCCGGCCACAATGCTGATGGGAGCCGAGAAGGTGACGGTCTGCCACCCGGAACTGGTTTCGCCTGTCGCGGTGGCGCTCACCATCAGCGTTCCGGAACTGTTCCAGAGGGTCACGGTGTGGGTTCCAGTGTTCGTGCTCGCTTTGTAGAACCGGATTCCAGTGATCTCACCGGCGACGTCGGAGGTGAACTTGACTCCGACTTCGATGGAACTGCTGCTTCCGCTGTCAGCCGTGGTGGGGGTGGCGGATCCGAACAGGCTATAGGTCTGGCTCACACTGGCCGGCAGGCTCGCCGTTGCGCTGGCGCGCTGCGTTGAGATGTTGCCGGACGAGTCGACGGCATCCACCTGGTAGGTGTATGTGGAGGAAGCAGAAAGCGTGGAATCCTTGTAGCTGGTCGTGGTGACCGAGGAAATCTGCGTCCCGTTGCGGAAGATGCGATAACTGGAAACCGCAACATTGTCGCTGGCAGCCGACCACGTCAGATTGATCGCAGTGGAACCAACAGGAGTTGCAGACAGACCCGGTGGGCACGGTGGGCGGCAGAGTGTCCGTCGCCAATGTTGTCGCGAGGACAGGGCCTGCCAGAGAGGATTCGTTCTGCGCAAAGTCGAATGCGGACACGCTGTACCCATAGGTAGTGCCCGGAGTGAGCCCGGTGTCAGCATAAGCCGTGCTGGTAGTCGTCGCTACCTGTGCGCCGTTGCGAAACACCTTGTATCCGGAAACCCCGCCTTCATCGGTGCTCGCAGTCCAGCTCAGGTTGATTTGGGTGGGTGAGACCGGAACGGCAGCCAGGTTCGAAGGAGTGGAAGGCGCCGTTGTATCCGGGGTGTTATTCAGAACAATCGCCTTGTAGTAAACCGTCGCGTGATGATCGTAGCCGGCCGTGCCGTCGTTCTCGTCGAAGATGAGCACGTCAATGATGTCCGGATTATTCTCACGCAAAGGGTCAAAACGAATCGATGCGGAACCATCCAAACCGGGCGCACCCGCGGTCGTGTTCGTGCTGTCCCGAGGGTCGAGTCTGGTGGCGGCGCTCCAAACATGGCCAGGCCCGCCCACCTGATACTCGTAGACACCGCCGGAGATTTTGTCATCGTGGCCCAGGAAGATCCAGATGTCGCCGGTCTGCGCAGTGTAGGCTTGCGGAGAGTGCGTGTACCAGGTGCCACTGGGGCTGCTGGCGCCACCGGAACTGCCGGGAGGAGTATTGTCCGTCCAGACTCCGGGGGCGGACCGGTAGCGCATTCGCACGTAGTTGTCGGAGGCATTGGGTGTGCCGTCCAAATACAGGACGTACGGCAAATTCATCCGATCGGTGGTGAGGCTTGGGCTCTGATCGAGGTTCGTGTTGTTGAGCACGACGCTGTCTCCGGCGGTTACCGTTTCAGCGGCGATCCAGGTACCGGTCACCTGGGATTGCGAGTACTTCACAATCGAATGGGTGGCAAGTGAGTTCTCGAGCCATGCGGCATGCAAGGTGTTGTCCAATGACACAACCAGCGCCGGGTGCATGATATCCGTCCCGCTCGCGATGGTAATCGGGGCACTCCAGCTTCCGCTGGTCCGGTTTACATACCGGAGGGCATTACTGGTCCCGGCAGTGGCGTAAATGATATGGGGCGCATCATTGATGTCGAGGCTGATTGAGACCTGACCTGTGCGAGGCCAGCCTGCGCCGGAGGTAGTATTCCCGCCAGTCCCGACTACCGTGCGGGCACCCCATGTGTCCGTCGAAGTGGAATAGGTCTGGTAGTAAATATTGCCATTGTTGCCATCCATATAGGCGCTATGGATGATGTCGTTGGAATCGAGGCGGATCTCCGGGCTCAACAACATGGCTGTGACGCCACCGGAGAAGATGCAGGAGCCGCTGCCGGCAGAAGCCGGCCTGTTGCCGGAGTCCTGTTCAACGAATGCGGTGGGGACCTTACTATTTGCCGCTTGCGCGCCAGTTCCCTTCCAGATATGAATCACACCACGCCCCCCAATCTGGCACGGGGCATCGTCGGCTGTCATCACGTAGACGACATTGTTGTGGGTCCTCACCACCTGCCGGATCGTCTGATCGACCCAGCCCGGACCAACGGTTATCGCATTCACCGTAGCCGCCGGGACAGCAACAGGTTCGACAGCAGCCAGTGGCAGAGTTCCAGCGAGATAGAGGATCCATACGCCGGCAAAAACAGAAGTGTTACGGATAGATTCCCGTGAATGCAGTATCTTGGACATTTACTTCTAACTCTCCATGCACACCGCGATTTAGCAGGCTTCCTGGCGGCGGAAGCGGTTCTCCGGTCAACCCTTTGCGTGGGTGAACAGCCTGTAATGAGCTCGAGTGGCGAACCAGTCAGAGATCAAACTGGTGTGGAGGCTGCTTCACAACGACTCTTCGGCCGGGATGCGCCGGCGGAGAGCACACACGCAAAGGGCTGCCTGGTAAGTTTTTTGGCGATCGTGAGTCGGGTGTCGCAGTGGTGGAACCCAATTCGAGCGAAAGAGGGATGAGCGATAACTGCCAATGCTTTCCGGTACCCTCTCGATCAGAATCCCGTGCGGATCCATTTCAGCGCGGCTCACCGGCCAAGGCTAGTAGTCGAATATTGTGGCGAATGATTGTTTTAAAGCGACGCAATCGAATAGATGTCAGCTCCGGTAGGTCTTGAAAATTGAAGCAATAGACCGCGCTACATTTTAACAATCTCTTATATGCTCAGGTTCTAATTGCTTCTGTAATTTTAGTTAACGCCTTGCACCACTCCGGAGAAGGCCTCACTACAATGATGAATGTATCTTCATGAGGCGCTTCCACATACACCTTACACTTATGATAGTTGCTCCTCAACTATATAGGGCTTTCATCCTAACTTCAAGTAGCGATGTTAGTTCCAGACCGGTGGCCTGAAGGCCTCAGCCAAGATCACACTCAAGAGAATGAATACCGTGGTGGTTATACGCTAACCCCTCTCAGAACGCCCGTTTCATAGCCCAGATTCAGTCTAACCATCCACTCGAGCGATTGCAAAATGTCACCCCGCGGGAAAACCATTGCACCATGAAACCTTTACAAAACTTAACCCAATCCGTACCAAACACTCATATCCCTCCAGTTGGGCGGAATATGAACAGGAGCATCAGAATCATGGTGTACGCACGAGGCTGACTGAGGGAGCTTAGGACAAAGGCGACATCAGGGATTCGCGCCAGGAATCGACAGCCGAGAGCGAGCACCTGGCGCCGAACCACGGGGGCGTGGCAGCGGCTGTTGAGGCGGGGGCCCCGAGGAATCCCAGAGCATGCGACCCCAGCCCGCTGAAAGCTCGGGGAGTCACTGAATAGCAGCGAGGCGTGGCACTAGCGGACTTCGAGCCAGGGCCGTACGGCAGGAGTTGCGGCAGCCGGGTGGCGCTGGGATTACAGAGTGCGGGACGTGCTCATTTCCATGGCTGGCCCGCTGGGCCAAGGGAAACGATATCAATCCGATCAAAGGGCGTGGGCGAGACACTCGAGCTCAATCTCGATTAGGCACAGGATCGAGGCCTGGAATCTCGCCCCCGGTTGACGAGGATGTGGGAAGGCTAAAGACCCCTAGCGAGGCCGCTTTGGGCCGGCACGCCGGGGCTTCGGCTTGCTCTTCGCCGCAACGTTGAGGGCGACGGCCGCGCGAACGAGATCCTTGAACGCCACTGCGTTGATCTCTTCGCCTTCGTGAATGTCGATGGCGCGGCGGACATTTCCCTCCAGACTCGAGTTGAAGAGACCGGCAGGATCTCCCAAGGCGGCGCCTTTCGCGAAAGTCAGTTTGACGATGTTCTTGTAGCTCTCGCCGGTGCAGATGATACCGGCGTGAGACCAGATGGGCGTACCCATCCACTTCCACTCCTCGATCACTTCGGGATCCGCCTCGTGGATGAGCGCCCGCATCCGGGCCAGCATTGGACCGCGCCAGTCTCCGAGTTTGAGGATCCGGCCATCAATCAGGGCGGAAGCCGATTGGACCGGCTCTGGTTTCTGAGCTTCCTGTTTCATTGTCAGCCCCTATTGTCGAGATGTTCCAGGTTGAGTCAGGCCTCGAGCCGGGCCTGCCTGCTGCGCCAGTAGAAGTAGGATAGCCCCCACAGAACGGCGGTGGCGACAGCCCAGCCCCAGGCATCCGGGCCATCGCCCACGGAGAGGTGCGCGATGACGGCCGAAGCCAGGTTGATGGCGAATCCGGCGTAGGCCCACTCCTTGACCCGCACGGGCACCGGCGCCAGAAGGAGAAGAACTCCGAGGAGTTTGGCGCAGGACAATTCCACCCGGAAGTAATCGGGAAAGCCCAGATGCGTAAACGCCGCGGCGACCTGCGGCAGGGTGAGTTGGGCATACGCCGTGAAACTCATCTGAAGGCAGAACAGGATGGTGAAGGTCCAATAGAGGATCGCCGACGATCTGGATCCGCTTCGGGTCATGCGGGAAATGGCGGCAGCCGCCGGGTTAGGTAGTGTCGATTCCATCGTGAGTTCCTTTCCGAGTTTCAGGATTTCGGTTCCATGGGCGACCAGTTGGGCGCTTCCACGCCAAACTGCTTGGCATACTCTCCGGTCAATCTCTGCCAGCCCTCGAGCTTCAAAGCATCAGGACCGACTGTACGGCCGATGGGTTGCCCCGCAAGCAAGCGATCCAGAACGTCGAAGCAGAGGTGCCAACCGGCGGCGCCCCAGGAGATGAAGCGGCGGTCGATGTTGTGCCAAAGGGTGAGACGAGTGCCGCCGGAGGAGGGTTCGAGTTGCCATCGGATGTCCTGTCCGCCCCAGCTATACTCCAGCAGCCTCGGCGCCTCCGCGCGAGTGATCACCGTGTCGGACACCATTGGTTTGGGCGCGCCGACGGTGGTGAGTTTCACGGTAGACCCGGCGCCGGCCATGCTGCCATCGGCGTCGAAGGGCGCCCACTCGCGCAGGTGCTCCGGTTCAGTCAGAGCGCGCCAGACTTTTTCGGGCGCGTGGCGGAGTTCACGGACGAGCACGAGAGTCCACTTGTCGCCGTCCTTTTCCACGTGGGCTCCACTGGCGGGACCCGGGTTGTACTGCGCACGATCGTTCATGGTTTCTCCTTGTGTTGCGGGCTGAGGGTGCCGGCCTGATCTCGGATCATGATTTGCCGGGCTGTTTCTTCGCAGACGGCGGGGCATCCATCTGATCCAGGTGGCGTTCGAGAGCATCCAGGTGCGCGGACCAGAACCGGCGGAAAGGAGCGAGCCAGGCATCGACCTCCCGCAACGGTTCCGGTCTCAGACGGTAAAGCCGCCGCTGGGCATCCACCGTGGATTCAACAAAACCGGCATCCCGCAGGACGCGCAGGTGTTTGGAGACCGTGGGCTGCGGCATACGGAGTTGACGTTCGATCTCGCCCACGGACTGTTGGGAGGAGACCAGAAGGCTGAGAATCGCCCGGCGATTGGGTTCGGCGATGATTTCGAAGACGGATTCCACACTCCTGGTATACGCCATCCGGTATATACGCGTCAAGGAATATATGCATCGACAGTGTGGAAATCGGAGTCCTGCGACGAACGATAGGTGGTCGTCGACGCTGGCTCCAACGGCTAGTACCAAGTGGAGGGGGTCGTGCTGGTATTTCGAGACCAGTATTGCGGGATGGGGACTTCAGTCCTAGACCCAGGCCGCATTGAAGTACTACCAATTTCTACCTTGAGTTCCATTGGATTACTCAACCGGCACGCATAGATTGAATGAGTAGTTCGCAGGGACAAGAAGCGACACATGTCAAACCACAAGTTCAATTGCCTCGTTATAACGCCTGACGCTGATGCCGCCAAACTGTACGGTGAAGAGCTTGCGAAGTCTTCTTCCATCGGCCTCACCTACAATCTATCGAGCTATCCCGAGCAGACGGTCCTGTCCGGCGTGCTCCGCCGTCATGCGTTCGATCTGCTGGTCATTGATTGCCGGGACCTTTCCGCCGCACTGGGAGTGATGGAAAGTGTCCGGGCACAGAACCCCTACATGGAGACGCTGGCGGTGTGCGAGGAAGACGTCAAAGTACTCTCTTCCCTGATGCGAGCCGGCGTGCGGGATTACGTTGTCTTCGACACGCCGATCGACACCTTGCGCTGGATCCTCTCCTCGACGGTGGAGAAACTGCAGCACAATCCAAGGCGGACCGAGACACGCGGAGAAATCGTGGCCTTCCTGCCCAGCAAACCGGGCAGCGGGGCCTCCACGATTGCGGCCCACACCGCGCTCTCCGTATCGAGGGCGAACAAATCGCGGGTGCTGCTGGTGGATATGGACCGGGATGCGCCGATGCAGGCGTTTCTCAACAAGCTCCGGCCCGATCATTTCCTGCAGGAAGCCCTTGCCAACACCGACAAGCTGGACGACGACCTGTGGCTGCAACTGATCTCGCAGCGCGACCGGTTGGACATCCTGCCCGCCGACGCCGACGGCTCGTCCTATCCCGACAATGGGCACATGCAGCAATTGCTCAGCTTCTGCAGATCGACGTACGACATCACCTGCGTGGACCTGCCCGGCCCCACCGACTCCGGCGCGGTGGAGGTCCTGATGGAGGCCAAGCATATCTTCCTGGTGTGCACACAGGAACTGGCCTCGGTCCACATTGCCATGCGCAAGGCGGACCGGCTGAAGCGTCTCGGCTTGAGCCGCGAGGCCCGCGTGGTGGTGAACCGGTTCCTCGCCAATCACGTGATGAACGAGGAGACGGTGGCCGATCTGGTTGGGCTGCCGGTAGAGATGACGGTCCCGAACAGCTATGCGCTCGCCAGTGTGTCCGCCGACAAAGGCTCAGAGGTGGAACCGACGACGCCGCTGGGCCGAAGCTACGCGAAGCTGGCCGGAGTCCTGCTGAACGACACAGTGGAGATCCCACGCAAGGAGCGCAAGTTCCTGGAGTTCATTGCGCAGCCGTTCGCACGCCGCGGCGCACGTGCCCTCTAGCTTGCTACCGACAGGATGATCTGACGGCAGGGATGCCCCGGCTTCCCTGCCCGACAATTACTGACGGGTGCTCAGCAGCTTTCTGGATGCCGATTGGACGGCCCCAAACGTTTGCGGCATGGTGCGCCCAATCTTTGCGCATTCATCCGAGATCCGGCCAAGGACGGGCTTCTTTGAAGGAACGGCCTGCGCCATCTCCCAGATCGCCTCGGGTTGTGCGGAATTCAATCTCTCCGAGGGAAAGCTGAATCCCGTGGCGGAAACCAGCCAATAGACCTGATCGGCGCAATAGACGGCGTGGTCGAGCCGGGAAGTTCGAGGCACGCCCGGGCGATCATCGTGGGCGTTGACAGCGTGGACGACGGGCTCTGGAAACCCAAGCTCGCGCAGGATCCCAGCTCCGACGACTCCATGACGAGTGAGATCGGAGGCGGTTTCACTGATGTCGATATCATGCAATAGGCCGGCGAGCCCCCAATGTTCAACGTCATCCGTTCCGGGCACTGCCAACTCCCGCATGATGGCCTCGACGGCCGCCGAATGACGCTGGTACCTGGCTTCGGGCAACCTGGCGCGAAGAACCGCCCAGGCGCGGGCGCGCTCTTCCTGGGCCGTCTTTGTTTGAGCGGACAGGTGACCCGCAGTCCAGGCAGACAACGTCAAGACTGTGACAACGGCGAGATTCCGCATGGATGGGTCCATCACTGTTTTCGGCCGGCGGGCGAGGCGGCGGCGGCCGCATCCAGTTCGGCCTCTGTGGGAAACCTGCCGAAATCTCCATTCACCTGCTTACCCCGCAGGTGTTTATCGAAGAAGTCCATCAGCGCGGTCCAGTCTTCGGCAGTAAACGCGTGACCGTGGTTGGAATAGTGCACCCCCAATCGGTCTTCCGCACCAAACAACGCATAAGCCGGCCGGGCTCCGAGAATGGACTGCCTGACTGCTTCAGGAAGCGAAATGGTGTCGGTGATCCCCTCCAGGGCGAGGAAGGGGCGCGGTGCCGCCAGGGCAAGGAACCAATGCTCGTCGAACGGCAGTTTTTCGCGTTGTCCCCAGAACTGATGCAGGTTGGGTGAGAACCAGTTTGGATACTTCTTCTGCATGATGTCCAGAGTCTCGCTGCGGCGGGGGCCGGCGAATCGGTACGCGCCGACGCCTCCACCCCCGGTTACGACAGGAGCACCAGACAGGCGGTCGTCAAAAGCCGCGGCCACCATGGCGGATTTCCCGTTGCGGGAAGCGCCCGTAATGATGAGCTTCGATTTATCGATGGCCGGGTCGGTCTGCAGAAAATCGGCAACGCGGGAAGCGCCCCAGGCCCAGCCGGCGAGAATCCCCCAGTCGTAGCCGGGGTAGGCGGGAAAGAAGCGGGTATTGCGAAACGCCCAACTGCCGTCCTGGTTGCGCAGCGTCGTGTCCTCCGCGCAGTCGTTGGGATTGAACACGGCGAGGGCATAGCCCCGTCGAAACAGGTCGGCCCGCTGGGCGGCCAGAGCTTCCGAAGTCATGGAAGCGCTGCCGGCGCCGCGCTGAGCAGGCAAGACGGGAACCGGCTCCACGCCGGGCGCGGGTCCGACCAGCAGCAGCACATTCTCTCCGCGACCCTGGTTGGGGCCCTGCGGCAAGCGGGGGAGAGGGGTTGCACCGGGCGGAGTACCGCCCTGGAGAATCACCGTGGGGAACGGGCCGCCCTCGACAGGCGTGAAGAGCCCAACGTTCAACTCCAGTTTCTCGCCTGGGCCAAACGTCAGGTGAACGAGCCGGTAGGTGACAGTGCCGTTCAAGACCTTCTCGGACTGCACGACCCGGCCCTTCACATTACCGGGAGGCGGGGGCATGTGGCCCACGGCATAGAAGGCCAAGATGCGACGCATCTCCTCCCGCCTGCGCTGCCATTCCCGGCTGGACTTCACCTTCTGTCCCGATTTGGTTGTAAGGACCGCGGGAAGTTCGGTATGAACCGGCAACTGATCCACACCTGGCATGGAGCCGAACGACGTCCGGATGGCCGGAATTGGAATTTCCCGAGGGTCGGGACCGTTGACTGGCGCCGGGTCCTGGGCGGCCGCAGCACCCAGAACGGAGGACAGGACGCAGCAGGCACCTCGAACCAGGAAGAGAAGCCGGGAGCGCGTGTAAAGACTCAAAATCAGATTCCTGCCTTTGCCGCGGCCGGAGGGCACCGGGCTCTTGCGATACTACGCGATTGTATCTCAGGGCCAGCAAGGCGCAGCGCTGCCTGTGAACGGCAGCGGAGTACTTTACGACGACGCACGCTGGAGTATCGAATACTCCAGCAATTTCAGCATGGCTACCAGAAGTTCGCTGGCCGGCGTTGCCACGCCCAGGGCCTCCCCGCGCCGGACGACATAGCCGTTCAGCGAGTCGATCTCCGTGGGCCGGTTGCGCGCGAGATCCTGCGCCATGGAAGAAGTAGCCAGGGTCATTTTCTCCGCCAGGAGGAAAGCCGCCTCGATCATGGCCTTTTCATCCAACAGGACGCCTTCGGCGCGAGCGACGGCCACGGTTTCCTGAATCACCTGTACGCCGAAAGCGCGGACCGGTTCGGAACGGACCATGCGGCCATACTGCGAACGCGTCAGGGCGGAGAGTGCGTTGTAGGCGCAGTTCATCACCATCTTCGCCCAGAGGTCGGCTTCGATCCTCTCGGAAACCTTGCAGGGGATCCCGGCCTGTTCGAACAGGGCGGCGAGCGGAGCCAGTTGCGGCACTTGGGGCCAACCGGAGTGGTGGCCGATGACCAGGTCGCCGCGGCCGGTGTGTGTGACGCGGTTGTGGGCAGTCATCTCGGCGGCCACGTAGACGGCGGTCGGAATCGGGTAGATCCGGATGGCGTAGTGAATGCGATCCGGATTGTCAACGCCGTTCTGGAAACTGAGAATGGTGGAGCCCGGGATCAGAAAGGGCCGCATCTCCAAGGCGGCCGATTCCGTGCTGCCGGACTTCACACAGAAGAGGATGACGGAAGCGTCGCCCAGACCTTCTTCCATGCTGGTGGTGGCGGCCATCGAGATACGTTCGTTCACGCGAAGGCCGTCGAGATGCAGTCCTTCGTTCCGGATGGCCTCGACGTGCGACGTCCGCCCGATGAGCCGCACGGGCACGCCGGCTCGAGCCAGCATTGCTCCGAAATAGCATCCAACCGCGCCCGCACCCACTACGGCCACTCTGGGGAAATCCTCAGTTTTCGCCATTTAAAACCAGGATAGCCTGGGGCGTGGTCAAGCCATGCCGTATGGCGCCACGGGCCGGCCGGAGATGGTCTTCAGTGCCTCTCTGTAACGAGGCTGGCGTACGTTGTCGACGAGTTGCTGCCAGTGGACGAGGCCGTACTCGAATTTCACCGAGTTGTCCGCCAGGTCCACCTCCCGCGCCCACATCCGCCGCTGAAACTCTGGAAATGATGGCAAGGCGCTGCTGGCATTCCCGGATTCGCCGGACGAGCCCAGCGTGAGGAACGCCATTGTGTAGAAGAGGTGGGCGAGTTGCCGCATGAGATGGAACCGGGCGCGTTGGTATTCGGTGGGTTCCGCTCCAAAGTACTCACGAAGGAAGATCAGTTCTTCCGCGTCGTTCGTCACCACGTGATTGGCGACCACCGAGAGGTCGGCGAACCGGTCGTTGAGGAACGCCGCCTCCCAGTCGATCAACCAGATCCGCTGGCCGTCATAGAGGGTGTTGTCGGGCTTGAACATGTCGTTGTGAGCCTCTTGCAAAACTCGGCATTGAAACTAAAGGAATTGGGGAATTGGGGTTAGCGGAATTGGGGTTAGGGGAAGTGGGGTCGGCCGCAGTAAACTGTTGTCGCCAAACAAACCGGATACCACGAGCAAACCCCATATGGAGCTTACCTCTCGCCAGTTTCTTCTGCAATTCGGCCATGTGACGCAGCAGGAGCTGTTCCCCGTGTTGGAAGAGTCGCTTGGCCCGCTCAGTTCGCAATTGAGACTGCTGGCATCGCTGGCTGCGCTGATGCCCTTGGATCGCCTCTTGAGCGCGCGTCGGTCTCACACCGGCCGCCCTGCGAAAGATCGAGCCGCATTGGTCATGGCCTTTGTGGCCAAGGCAGTTTTGAATCTGCCCCACACGCGGGATCTCATTGGCCGGCTTCGGGTAGACTCCGCCCTCCGCCATTTATGCGGCTGGCAGAGCGCGAGCAGCCTGCCGCATGAGTCGAAGTTCTCGCGAGCTTTCGCTGAGTTCGCCGCCACACAGTTGCCGCAGCAACTGCATGAGGCTGTGGTGCAAACGACGCAGGGTGAGCGCCTGATTGGCCACATAGCGCGGGATTCGACGGCAATTCCAGTTCGAGAGCGCTTCCCGGATCGGCCGGTGAAGAAAAAGAAACGGAAGGGCAAGCCTGGTCGGCCGAAGGGTGTCGCGAAGGCCCACCGGCGAACGACAGCCAGTCAGCGCGGTACGCGCATTCAGCGCCAAGGCCATCAGCAGCTGAAGGAAATGCTGGCCGGACTTTCCACCGAATGCGGCCTTGGAGTGAAGACGAGCAATGATGGCCACCAGAAATACTGGAGGGGGTACAAGTTGCATTTGGACGTGGCCGACGGGCAGGTGCCGATTTCGGCCATCCTGACAAGCGCCAGCGTGCATGATTCGCAGGTGGCAATCCCACTGATGACGATGACCTCGGCGAGGGTGACACATCTGTACGAACTGATGGATTCGGCATACGATGCCAATGCAATCCACGAACAAGTCCGAAAGGGCGGGCGGATCCCGATCATCAAGCCGAACGGAACGAGAGGAACGAAGAAGCCGTCACAGCTGACGAAAGTATTTCCAGCCAAAGTGGCGCCGGAACTGTGCTGGGCGAAGAAGGATCGATTCAAAGAGCGGACGATGGTGGAGCGGGTAAACGCGCGGTTGAAGGATGAGTTCGGAGCAAGCCAAATCCGAGTGAGAGGCGCGGCGAAGGTGATGGCGCACCTGATGTTTGGGGTATTGGCGCTAACGGTTGACCAGTGGCTACGGCTGTCAGGCTAACAGACCCGAAAACCCGAAAACAAAAAGTTAGAAACAAGAGGCTGTAAGGGGCGGCCAGCCGAAGGCGTGGCGCAAACGGGGCGTGCAAGGGGGTAAGAAGGCTTCGGCGAGGCAGAACCGGACAAAAACCTCCACCCGCACAATCCGACATAAAAAGTCAAGGCCATTTGGGCTGAGTTCTGCAAGACGGTCTTGTGACTCGAAACCATTTCGCCGTCTTCGTAGGGATAGACCGCGCTCAACTCAGCGAGCCGGGCCGACCATTCCCGCAAATCGGCCTCGGGAAGAGCGTTTGAGGCTAGAAATCTCTGTAGAAAGCTGTCGAAGAGAGGACCCTTGCCGAGGAGGAAGGTGCAGGTTGTGTTGAATGGCGCGCGGGCGAAAGGAGCGAGCGCATGAAGTGTTCGCAGAACCCCTGGCAGTCGGACGAGCGCGTCCGGCACGGCGAGGGGTTCGGCGCGAACAAAATCGGTAATCGCCAGCCGGTCTTCCGTGCTGGCGTACCAGACTCGAGGCGCAATGCCCGCTTCGGCGGCCGCGGTCATGCAGGCGTAATGGCGGGTGGGATCCTCCGCACGAACGATGATCTTCAGTACATAGGGCTTGCCGCCCACGACGATGCGATAGACGAGAGAGTTGGTATGTCCGCCGGTGAGGACGGAGATCTCCTCGAAGTCGGGAACTCCGAATGCCGCTTGCAGGCCGCGTAGGACCGCCTCCTGCTTCTCTTGTGGAATCATGAAGTCCTCCCTGGGGATCGGAATCATAAGGCCGGGTTGACGACGCACCTGTCTCCTGAGTGCGAGGACGCTGTTCAGGCAAGGCATTACCGAAGCAGCGGTCCGCAAGCAACTGCCGCGAAGGGCAACGCGCCCCGAATAGGAGTGGTGTTTGGTTATGTCGATCGTAAGTGAATGCAATCGCAAAATCCAGTCTTGTTTTCAATAATTTAAGTTGCTATTCTTTAAGTGGGCCGGATGACTGAATCAGGTTCAGTCGACTCTGCTGGCCTCCTCCCCCTCCGCTGATTCCCTGCCCTCCTGATCTGGAAGCCTCCGCCACATCCAGTAAAAGCCAGCCAGACTCCACCGGCAGCATGGCTCGATAATGGTTCTCAGGATGGACGCGATCGCCATGCTGGATCTGGTCGACGGAGAGCTTCGGCTGCGGCATCTGAAGTTTGAGCCGCACCCCGTGCACCAGGCTCCAACGCATTTCTTCCAGATGGTCCATGAGCAGACTGGCGCGGAGATGGGGGCCATCAATCTTCGTGTGGGTTCCAGCCTCCACATCGAATCCTTCGCCGGTCACGTCGGCTACACGGTGTATCCCCAATACCGGGGTCACCGGTATGCCGCCCGCAGTCTACGGCTTTTGCTCCCGGTAGCCTGCCGGCTTGAGCTGCAAACAATCTGGATTACCTGCGACCCGGAGAACGCGGCTTCGCGGCGGAGTGCGGAAATCGCCGGCGCGGTGTTCGTCGAGATTGTGGATGTTCCGGCGACTTGCATCATTCATCGCAGCGGGCATCCTCGCAAATGCCGGTACCGGCTGGATCCGCACTCATAGTTTGCTCCGCCGCGTTCTCATCGGACGCCCCGCGGCGCGAGGAGGGCCGCCAAGCCAGGAGCCTCATTCCAGCCGCAGGACCTCTTGTGGATCCACGCGGCAGGCGCGTCGAGCCGGCCCCAAGGTCGCACAGAGCGCGGCCAACAGCATCAACGCGAGGCTACCGAGATAGGCTGTGAAGTCGCTGAAGTCGGTCACGAGATTCAGCTCGAGCGACACATAGCGCAAGGCGCCCGCGGCGAGGATCGTGCCACATGCGGCTCCCACCAGAGCCAGGCGCCCGGAGTGGCTGAGGATGAAACCGGCGACCTGGGCAGTGGTGGCGCCCAGGGCCATACGAATGCCGATTTCGCGCATTCGCTGGTTGACCAGGTAGGACATCACGCCATAGAGCCCGGAGATGGAAAGAAGCAGGGCGATCGAACCCAACAGTCCGGAGAGCCAGGAGGCTGCTCGCTGGGGATAGGTCTCCCAATCGATCGTCTCCTGCAGCGCCACGACGCGAGCGCCATGGACGGCCCCGGGCGCGGCGGCCAGTGCACTGGACAATCGCCGTCGGGTTTCATTATCGGATCCCTGCCCTCTTAGGACAATGAGTGTCCCCGTTCGCAGGATATCGGGGAAGTGAACGCAGGGCCGCACAGCGCCGTCCATTGCCCGGGAAATGATATCTCCGCTGACACCGATGACTCGCGCCTCCTGAAAGCCCGGGAGCCGCACATTCTCTGTCTGACCGGGCTCAATGCGAATTGTCTGGCCGATGGGATCTTCGCCAGGCCACATCCGCCGGGCGGCGAGAGCGCTGATGACGGCCACAGGCACTCGCTGTTCTGCTTCCTGCTGCGTGAAGGCGCGGCCTCGCAGGATGGGGATGCCCAGCAGGCGGAAGCCTTCACTGGAGATGCGATTCATGTACACACTCTGCAAACCAGGGCGGCCCGCATCCCGGATCTGAATGCTGTCCATGTCGTTCAGTGGACGCCCCATGAACGCGATCACATCCACCCAGGGCGCGCGGCGCAGCACCTCTAGCAACTGTCGGGCATCGTCCATCCCCTGGTTGGCAATGCCGAAGACACCCGCGGCCGTGTAGCCGCGATCCACCTGCGTGATCCTCCGGGCACCGCGCAGCAGGACACCAGCCGTGACCAGCAGCATGACGCAAGCGGAGATCTGGCCGACGACGAGGGCGTCACGCAGGCGGGAGACGCGCAGGCCGGCCACTTCTCCTCGTAGCGCCATCACCACGGCGGTGCGGGTCGTCTGTGCGGCCGGCGCCAGGGCGAACAGAGCGGTGGTTAGGATCGACACCAGCAACATGTAAAGGAAGACGTGACTATCGAGGACAAGGTCAGGAATGCGCATGCGGAAGAGGATTGTCGGAGGAGCCGTGGCGTAGACCAACTGGAGAAGGAGGCGCAGCGCGATCTGCGCCAGGAGGAGTCCTGCCGCCGAGGCGGCCAGCGCAGTGAGAAGGCTTTCCGTGAGGAGTTGGCGGACCAGGCGGCCGCGGCCCGCGCCCAGAGAGAGGCGTACTCCGAATTCCCGCTGGCGGACCATAGCTCGCGAAAGGACGAGATTGGCGGCATTGGCGCAGGGGATCATCATCGTGAGGCCGAAGGCGATGAGCAGCGGCAGAGAGTAAGTGAGCGCGGTCCAGGTGACGGGGATGTCGAGTTCCTCCAGGCCGGCGCGGGAAACGTGATCCCATTCCGGACGTTCGGCGGTGAGCCGCCGGACATAGGCCGTCAACATGGCCTGCGCCCGCTGTGAGCTCTCGCCGGGCCGCAGCCGGGCCACTACACCACGGGCAGGGACCTCGGCCACGCCGGAGATCTGATTCCAGATCTCAATAGGAATCCAGAAATCAGCCGCCCCCACGCCGTATCGAGCCAGTTTCGGATCGGCCACCTCCACTGTCCCCACCGGCACCCCCGCAAACTCGGGCGAGGTCACCCCGATCACCTCGAAGGTAATGCCGTTGACGGACAGGCGGCGGCCCAGGACTGCAGTGTCGCCACCAAAGCGGCTTTTCCATGCGTTGTAGCCGAGGACGAGAACCGGTGTCCGTTCACCGGGCTGGAATACATGGCCCAGAGTGGTGGACGCACCGAGCACGGAGAGGAAGTTGGAACTCACCAGCCCCGCCCGGGCAGGCTGGCCTTCGAGACCGACGCCCTCCACGGTACTGACGGCGACATCCGAGAAGGCAGGAATGTGTTGTGCGATCGAATCGACATCGCGAAGACTCAGGTGAACCGATGTTCCGTTGCGCGTTTCGAAGTTGGCGGAGACCAGACTGGCCGGATCGCGCACGGCCAACGGCTTGAGCAGAAATGCGTTGAAAACCGTGAAGAAGGCGGCGTTCAGGCCCAGGCCGAGGCTGAGCGTCAAGACAGTGGCCGCCAGGAAACCGGGGTTCTTGCGCAGCGATCGAGATCCATAGCGGAGATCGTGGGGCAGGTCGCGAATCCATTCGATGACGCGAGCGGCACGCGTTTCTCCAGCCTCGAGATCTCTGATCAGCGGAACGGCTCCGTCTCCGGAGAGGTACCCTTTCCAGGCCCGATGGAACTCCTCCTGGGCCCTTGTCGTTCCCTCCTCGGAGAGGCTGAAGGATTCGAGCACAGGTTCCAGCGCGTCTTCATAACGCAAGGCAGAGAGGCCCCAGCGACTGAGACGGACACGGCGCAGGTTCCACCAAGCCGCGATCTCGATGGAGAGCAGCACCAGGAATCCGAACGGGTTGACGGAGGCGTGGTAAACGATCCATGTAGCGGGATAGAGAAGCAGCACGATGCTGGCGAAGATGGCGCAGGTGAGGACCAGCGGCCGTTTGCCCGGCTGATAGGAGCAGGTGAACGGCATCTTTCTCCAGTCACGAAAGAGGAACTCGAAACAGGCAGCGGCCAGGAACCACAGGATGACCGGCCATGCCAGAGAGGTGAACAACCCCTCGGATCGCGCAAAAAGCGTGGCTGCGCCAATGCCGATCGGCACTGTGGTGCAAGCGAGAGCAAAGTGCTCTACGGCCCGCAGCCACGACGCGCGGCCTTCCCGTTCAGCCAGGCGGAATATCCAGTTGGAGCCGAGATCGGCCGGCAAGGAGAAGACATGCCGGAGGCCGGCGAGCAGAACAAGAAGAACAATCAACGAACAGGCAGTGACGGTCATCCCGCCTGGGCCCTCGTCGGCCCGGGTCCCGGCGGCCACATCGGCGGCGGACTTGACGGTCCAGGCGAGGGCGGCAGCGGCGTAGACAATCGCGGCCAGACGGTGGACACGGCTCCGGGTGAGGGTCTTGCAGAAGAAGAAGTGTGCGGCCTGCTCCCGCGGATCGGCCACCAGCCGATCCAAAAGCCGGGAGAGGAAGTCAAACCTCCTGATTGATCCGGAGAACGGGCTTTCCAGCAGGATCCTGCGATAGCGGTGGAAACTGACGAGGTAGATCAATGTCGCCAGAACCGGCACGGCGAGTGCTGTCGGAACAAGGTATCCGGAGGAGAGCCGCAGCACCGGCAGCTCTCCGCCAGCGGCCAGGGGAAAGCCGGCGATCGCGATGGCGGCGAGAGTCGCCTGAAGCCAGATTGTGACACGCTCGAATGCGCGCGGCGGCAGGATGTTGAGCACGATCCCCTGGAGCGCGATGGGCACGAAGAAGGCCAAGGTGCAAACCGCGGCCATGGCAGGAAAGCTCGAGCTGAGGCCAACGCCCGTGACGATGCGCAGAACAAGAGCCGCCGGCAAGGTCAGCAGCATTACAAAGGTCGTATAGACCAGCCCAACCGCGGTGAACTTGGCGCAAAAGAGGTCCGCGAAACTGACCGGGCGGCCCGCCAGTGCGAGACAGTCTCGAGTGCTGGGATAAAACGACTGCCATAGCGCGGCCACCAGTAGAATCGTGAGACAAGCGGCCAGGGAGGTGATGGTGTTCAGATCGGCATCGGCTTCAGCGGGGATCCGCTGCAAGAGGCCGCTCGCCTTGAGCTGGTTGTACTTGAAATCAGGGTGACAAACAGCAGGATCCAACTGGAGACCACCATGGCCAGGGCGCCGGCGGCCGTCCGGGTCCAGTCACCTGACGAACCAATCAGGTCGTTGTCGAAAAAGCGACGTAGAAAATGGCGCAGGAGCTCCAGGCGGGTGCCATGCGTCTCATTGAGCCAGTCGCGGACGGTGCCACTCATCGCGCCACGGTCTCCAGGATCCGGTTGGCTACGGCATCGGCGTCCTCTGCCTGCGTGAGCTGGGCGAACACCCCCTCCAGCGAAGCCTGCTCCATCAGCACACGCAGGTTCGTCACCGAATCATGCGCAACCACTTCGCCTTTCTTCAGGATGAGGACCGAGGTGGCTACCTTCTCCACAACTTCAAGCACGTGGGAGCTGTAAAGGACGATCTTCCGGCGATCCGCCAGGGCACGCAAAAGGCTGCGCAGGATCAACGCCGCTCCGACATCAAGTCCGGAGAAGGGTTCGTCCAGAATCAGGAGTTCCGGATCGTGCAGAATCGCCGAGGACAACAGGACCTTTTGCCGCATGCCCTTCGAATAGGAGGAGAGCAATGCATGCCGATCCTCCCACAGCCCGAACAGCCGCAGCAATTCGTCGGCCTTGTCTTCCAGCACATTGCGCCGCATGCCCTGCAGCCTTCCGGAGAGCAGCAGATACTCGCGGCCTGACAGGTGAGGATAGAGATGCGCTTCCTCCGGGACGTAGCCGATGCGTCGCTGGAACGCTTTCATGTCGTGCACGACGTTGGAGCCCTGAAACAGGATTTCCCCCTCCGATGGCTCCACAAGGCCGATCAGCATTTTGACGGTGGTGCTCTTGCCTGCCCCGTTCGGTCCCAGGTAGCCGAGGATCTCCCCGGGCGCAATCTGAAAACTGACGCCATTGACGATAGGAATACCGGCATAGCGTTTGGTGAGACGGCGAATCTCCAGCATGGGGCGATTAGACGCCGCGGAACGTCCGAACGTTCCCCATCCGGCAGGCGAGGGGTTCGGCTGAGCGGTCAATCCCCTGGAGACTGTATTTCATTAGGATCGGCGCAGTCCCCGGCTCGCCGAGGAGATCCGGGTTGCTATCTTATGCTTCTCATCTGCCCGTGGCGGGACCATATCGCTTTTTCTTCTGTTGCGCGCACGGCTTCTAAGTTAAAACATACGGCAATATTCTCGCTATCTTCTCTATTCGACACAGCCATGATGAGCCAATCAACGGAGAGCAATCGTTTGATATAGCTCTAAATTGCTTATCTACAGATCGGCATCCTGTTATTCATTTATGCAAACATCTTCGCCGTCCATTGGGTTTAAATCATTAATAGAGGTTTAACCCTTTACATCAGGAGAAGACGAAATGAGCCGTTTCCGCTTTGTAGCGGGGGCTGCGGCCGTGTGGGCTGCTGCCGCCTTCTTGTGCGCGCCCTCGTTCGGGCAATCCGACCTGGGCTCCATCCAGGGGTTTGTCCGCGATCCATCAGGGGCTACCATTCCGAATGCCAAGGTGACTGTCAGGAACGATACAGGCCTGGAGCGACAATCGACAACGAATGAATCCGGACGGTATGTCATCACCAACATCCCGCCCGGCTTCTACAGGGTGTCCGTGTCGGCAACCGGCTTCAAGAAGTACGAGAGCAGCGGTAACAAGCTGGACCCCAGCGCCGCGCTGGCGCTGGACATGACGATGACCATTGGAGCATCCAGCGAATCAGTGGAAGTCGTTGCGGACTCCGCGACGCTTCAGACCGAGTCCGCCGCGGTGCAGAAAGTAGTAACCAGACAACAGATCGACAGTCTGGAACTGAATGGCCGCAACCCGATCTTCATGGCGAATCTGGTACCCGGAACCCGGGGTGGCAACCTCTCTTCGTTGTCCTTCAATTTCAGCCAGGGACCGAACAACATCAATGGCGCGCGAACCCAGGACAGCCTCATCACGTTTGACGGGGCACCCGCGGTACGAACCAGGTCGAACGGCACCAGCCTGGGCTCGGCGGATGTGGATTCCACTTCCGAAATCCAAATTCTGACATCCAATTATGCGGCGGAATATGGGAGATCCGCCGGAGGGCAAATTCGCATTCTCACCAAGAGCGGGTCGAATGAATTCCACGGCGCCGCCTACGAATATCTGCGCAATACCGCTTTCAACGCCAACACCTGGACGAGGAACAACACCCTGGGCCAGGGATTCGTTCCTCCGTTTCATTACAACCAGTTCGGCTTCAATGTGGGAGGACCGTTCTACATCCCTGGCCGGTTCAACAAGGACAAGAACAAGTTCTTCTGGTACTGGGGCCAGGAGTGGGTCCGCAACCGGTTTCTGGATACCAACTCCATGACGGTGCCCTCGCTGGCCATGCGGCAGGGGGATTTCAGCGAGCTGCTGAACCCCTCGAATGTCTATTACGGCAAGGTGGTACAAATCAAGGACCCGACGACGGGCGCTCCGTTTCCTAACAACGTGATCCCGACGAACAGGCTGAGCCCGAGCGGCGTAGGCATCCTGAATGAGTTCCCCAAACCGAATCTGGTCGTGCCGATCAACACGAATCAGTTCTGGTATGCCGCGCTGCCGCATCCCCAGGATCAACGAAAGGACACGCTGGCTGTGGATATGAACCTCACGGACACGCAGCGAATCCAGTTCCGGAGGATGAACTACAGCTTCAACGAATACCAACCGCTGGATGGAGGCACGCCGTTCACCCCGAAGTTCTCAATCGACCGAACCAGACCAACTCCTTGAACTACGTGTGGACGTTGAGCCCCACCATGGTCAATGAATTCCTGGCCACGGTCAGCCTGGACGATGTCTACATCCCCGTCGACACGCCCAACTTTCTGGACAGGACCACCATCGGGATCAACTACCCCTACATCTTCCCGCAAGGCAAGTTGATCCCTACCCGCATCCCGACGGTGAACATGACCGGGTTTAGCGGCGTCAGCGGAGGCCCCTATCCGTCTCACTCCACGGGCCCCATTTACACGCTCTCCGACAGTTTTACCTGGATCAAAGGGAACCACACCCTCAAGTTCGGCTTCTCGTTTGAGCGTTCGGGCGAGAACGACAACGATGAAATCAACGTGAGCGCCTGTCCGACCTGTACGAACAATCAGAACGGCCAGTTCAGCTTCACGGACACCCGTTCCGGACAACCGACATCGGGCAATGCCGCCGCGAATGCCGCGCTTGGCCTGTTCGACACCTATTCGGAGTTGGGCCAACGCGCCTACACCATCTTCCGAGGCAACATGTATGAGGGCTTCGCCCAGGACCGTTGGAAGGTCAACCAGAAACTCACGGTCGACTTGGGCATGCGCTACACGGTGGTGGTGCCTTTCCATGCGGAGTGGGGGAACATGATCGTGTTCGACCCGTCTCTCTACGATCCGTCTCAGGCTGTCCAGGTGGACCCGAAGACCGGCGCCGTCGTTCCGGGCTCCGGCGATCGCTACAACGGCATGGTGATCCCAGGCAACGGGTGGCCGGACTCCGCGTCAGGCAGGTTCCCGGAGGCCAACGACCCGCAGTATCAGTACCTGTTCCGGAACGGCGTGGCCTCCAACCACTATTCCGATATCCGCTGGAATCAGTGGCAACCGCGCGTCGGCATCGCCTACGCCTTGAATCCCAAGACCGTGTTGCGCGCCGGTGCGGGCCGGTTCTTCACCAAACTCGGCGTGAGCGATTCGATCTTCCTGGGCGGCAATCCGCCCTTCCAGCCCACGGCCAACGTCTCGTTCGGCAGCGTGGACAATCCGGGCGGAACGCAGGCGAACTCGCTGCCCCTGACTGTAACGACCCAGAGTAAGGCGTTCAAGAATCCGGAGTCCTGGCAATGGAACTTCACCGTGGAACGGAACTTTTTCTGGAAGTCGATGGTTTCGGTCGGCTATGTCGGCCGCCGCGGCCTGCACCAGCAACGGGAAGCGAACATCAACCAACCGACCGTGGCAACGGTTCTGGCGAACCCGGGTGTGAACCTGGACGCCCTCCGGCCCTACGCCGGCTACAACTCCATCCGCGAAACCGACAATGTGGCGAGTTCGATGTACAACTCTCTGCAGTTGAGTTGGAACCGGCGTTTCGCCAACGGATTCTCGTTCGGAGCCGCCTATACGTATTCAAAGAGCATGGATGATGGTTCCGCCCAGCGCGACATCATCCCGGACACCTACGACGCGCACAATCTGTGGGGACTTTCGGACTTCGACGTGACCCACATCCTGATTGTGAACTACCTGTATGAGTTGCCGTTCTTCCGCGATCAATCAAAGCTCAGCGGCAAACTGCTGGGCGGCTGGCAACTGAGCGGCATCTCTCAATTCCAGACCGGCACACCGTGTAGCGTGGCCAAGAGCAACGATTACGCGGGCGTCGGCCAGGACGGCAGCATGTCCTGCGCGGGGCAGTTCTGGAACATCAACGGTTCGCCTTCGGTGATGGGACAGTTCGCGGCCAACGGCGCGAGCGATCCGAACCAGTGGTTCTCCGTGACGAATGCGGACGGCTCGCCGATCTTCACCGCTCCGGCGGCGGGCACCTTCAACACCACGCAATCGGTGAGGAATATCCTCCACAATCCTGGCCTGCAAAACTGGAACATCGGCCTCTTCAAGCGGTTCAGCATCACTGAGAAGACTGGCTTCCAGTTCCGCGCCGAGGCGTTCAATGCCTTCAACCATCCCAATCTCGCCGGAGCGAACTTTGACCCCACGAGTTCGTCCTTCGGCAAGGTGACGGGCAAGACAGGAGACGTTCGGAACCTTCAGCTATCGCTGCGGTTCTTCTTCTAGAGTCCGGCGAAATCCGGCGGATGGAACGCGCGCTCCGGCGGTTCCCGCTGTCCCTTTCAGGGCGGCGGCGGACCTCCGGAGCGCAATCTGTTTCCGGGTTGAGTTCGACCGCTGGATTCGCGGAAGAAACTGCCACCAGAGCAGAATTCGCGCTGGTGAATGCCAAAGCAAGGGCTTACATCGCCAATATGAAGTATTTCATTAAGGAATTGAAACGAATCGCGGGGGTTGAATCACGAACTGATCACGGCCGCTGACGGCTGACCGGCCCATGGACTGGGGACTCCTGGAGTGTCCGCCTGGGTCTGTCCCGCGGCGCCACTGATTAGGAGGGGCTTCGTGAACACTCGATTCGATGTCGTTCGAAAGAGCGTCAGAGTAGTTTTCTGCGTTCTCGCTTTCAGCCTCACGCTGGCCATGCACCTGAGTGCCAGCGTCATTTCCCTTGGAACTTACCAGGAATTCGGGTTCAGCACCGCCGGAGTGGAGGCCACCGGGTGCGACCCGAATGATGCGAGCGGCCCTTTCTGCTTTGAGAGTTCGGGCACGGTTGCGCTACTTCTGGGGCCGGCACCATGGACCTTTGTCGCGCCGGCGGGCGGAGCCGTACTGACAGTGACTGACGCCTTTTTCTCTGGTGACCGCTTTGAAATCTTCGACTTCGGAAGCTCCATCGGCCTGACCTCCGTTCCGTTGGATAACATCGACTGCGGGGATGACCCTGTCCCGTGCCTGGCGACGGCCGGGGTCAGCAGCGGCATCTTCAACCTAGCGGCGGGCAACCACTCCCTTACGATCTCACCCACCATCTCCAATGGCGGCGGCTCAGGTTATCTGCTGGTAGACGTCCCGCTGGCCTCCGTACCCGAACCGGGATCGTGGCTCCTGGTCGGTCTGGGATTGGCCCTCCTCACCTTCTCAAAGTGCTGGCGTGTCCTCCGGTTCGACCGGATCCCCCGAAGATACATAGGCCTCCTTCTGATCGGCCTGCTCTTAGTAGGTTCGGTGAAGCTGACCTACGAACCAGGCGTGGTCCATGGCGCCTCAGCGACAACCTTTAGCGGGCCGACATCCTCCCAACCATTGGCCCTGACCGCGGACGACGCCTTTTCTTGGTGGCTGCCAATCCGGACAACAACAGCGTGAGTTTCTTCGATTTGCGGCTCGACCGGAACCGGCGGCTGGCCGAGGTGCCGGTGCAGTCCGAGCCGAATGGAGTGGCTATCCTGCCGGACGGCTCGAAGGCATACGCCGCAAATACAGTGAGCGGCACGGTAACGGTGATCCCGCTCAACCTGAAGAACGGGGTGATCTTCAAACCCACCAAGCACATCGTGGTCGGCACGGAGCCGTACGGCCTGGCCCTCACTCCGAACGGGAAAAAGTTGTATGTCAGCAATTCCCGATCGGACTCAGTTTCGGTGATCGACACCGCAACCGATACAGTGACGAAGACAATCTTCGGCGTGGGCCCCGAACCGCGGGGCCTGGCGATCACGAACGACGGCGACGCCGACGATACGGATGAGACAGTCTATGTCACTCAGTTCCTGGCGCTGCCGGTGGCGGGCAAGGTGGACGGGCAGGATGATGCCAAGGCCGCGCATGTCACGGTAATCGCGTCGAGCACGGACATCGTGACCGGGAACGTCACCATCAACGCCCTGGCGGACACGGGATTCAAGGCCACTGGCGACGCCATCGGACGAGTCCCTCCATCGGATCCGGCCAATCCCGCGAATTTCATCTTCACGACCGGCGCCTATCCGAACCAGCTCAACAACATTGCGGTGAAAGGCGGCTTCGCCTTCGTGCCCAGCGTGGGCGCCTCTCCCAACGGACCGGTCAGGTTCGACGTCAACACCCACAGCCTGCTCTCGGCCATCAATCGGACCACCGGTCTGGATGCCGGACAGACTATCAACATGCATCTGGCGGTGAAGAACCAGACGGGCACGCCCAGGCTTTTCAATACACTCCCCTGGGCGCTGGCTTTCAAACACACAGCCAACGAGGGGTATGTCGTCATCGCGGCCAGCAACGTCGTAATTAAGGTGGCGGTGGATCCGTCCACCGGCGCTGCTTCCGTGCAGAGCGATCCACTGGCTTCCACCCGGGTGCTGCAACTGCCGGTGGGCAAGAATCCGCGCGGGATCGTCATCAACTCCCCAGATACGCGCGCTTACGTAATGAACTTCGTGTCGCGCGACATAACCGTGCTGAACCTGACGGGCGCGGAGAGCGTGATGGCCACGGTGCTCTCGGCGAAGCAGCCGGCAGCAGGCAGCCAGGCGGAGAAGATCCAAATCGGCAAGGAACTCTACAACACTTCAGTGGGGATCTTCGACCCACCGACGCTCGGCTCTCCCGCAATCAAAGGCCGTATGTCGGCCAATGGCTGGGGTGCCTGCGCGACATGCCATCCGTTCGGCCTTTCCGACAATGTGGTTTGGATCTTTCCCTCCGGACCGAAGCGGACGATTCCTCAGCACACCGATTTCGACCTGACCGATCGGGTGCGGGCGTCGATGCGGCCGCTCAACTGGTCGGCCGAGCGGGATGAGGAAGAAGACTTTGAGCTAAACATCCGAGCCGTCTCAGGCGGCCAGGGCCTGATTGTGCAGGGGGACGGAGTCACCCAGGAGACCGCCGTCACGAACCTGACTCCGCTGGCGAATGGCGGCAGGAACCAGTTGAAAGTGCGAGGAGTTGGCGCATGGGACGCACTGAAGGCGTACGTGCAGTTTGGGATCCGGCCGCCAATTTCGCCATTCCAGAAAACAAGCCCGGATGCGGTTGCCGGCCGGTCGTTGTTCATTGCGGCGAACTGCCAGCAGTGCCACGGTGGTCCGCAATGGACGACGGCGAAGGTCCGCTTCACTCCACCGCCGGCCGCGGGCCTGGTCAGCGCGGGCGGCGAGATTCTGGGGGAACTCCGTAATGTGGGGACCTTTGATCCCACTCTCCTCAACGAGGTTCGGCAGAATGCCGGGGCTCCGCTGGGCGCCAACGGCTTTGTGCCGCCATCACTGTTGTCGGTCTTCGCATTTCCGCAGACGTTTTTGCACAATGGCGCGGCGAAAAGTCTGGATGAAGTCCTGAACAACGTGGCGCATCGCAGTGCCGGCACCGGCGGAGTGGACGTGCTCTCGAATCCCACCGACCGATTCAGGATCGTGGAGTTCCTGAAGACGATTGACGCAGCGTCGAGCCCGGTGCCATAGCCGGCGATTCTCCCGATTGGGACGGAGTTGAAGCTTCGCCGTATTTCCGCTCTAATTTAAGAAATGCGTTCGACGTGGATTTCCGCCGGAATTGCCGCTTTGGGCGGCATGACGCTGCTTCCTTTCCTGACAGGACAGATGCCGGGCGATAGGGAGATCTGGGAGAAAGACATCCGCTCGAACACCCCGCTCTTCCGGTTTGTGGTCCAGGGTAAGGCCGGGTACATTAACGCCGAAGGACGAGTGGTGATCCCGCCGCAGTTCCGGGTGCTGGGAGAGACCGGCCGGGACGACTTCTACGAGGGCATCGCGAGCGCCGGATTTGGCGGCCGTTTCTGGGTCAATGAGCAAGGCAAGGAACTCGATCCTCTGTCCGACGGAGCAGTGCGCATAGGCAAAGCTGCAGAGGGAATGATCCGCACCTACCGGAAGCTGAATGGCTCGAGGCTGGAAGGCTTCGTCGATTTCCAGGGCCTGAGAGTGATCCCCGAGAAGTTTGAAGAGACTAAGGAGTTCTCGGAGGGCCTCGCGGCGGTACGCGTCGGCGGACTGTGGGGCTACATCGACAAGACCGGCTCCTTTGCCATTGCTCCACGATTTCTAGGGGCCGAGCCCTTTTCTGAAGGGGCGGCGCGGGTAATAGTGGAGGGCCCTTGCATGGGTCCGTGGGGCGGTGGCTGCATTATAGGCAGGGTAGTGATACGAGCCCCTGAGGGTAGTTCATTGCGGCAGGCAAAGTATCCTGGTTGCCGCTACTCATACATCGACAAAAGCGGCGCCCCGCTGTTCGAGACCACATACGCATCCGCCGATGACTTCTCAGAGGGACTGGCCGCTTTCCGGGCAGTGGGGGGCTACGGATTCATCGACAAAACCGGCGCGATTCGGATTCCTCCGCAGTTTGAACAGGTCAGATCATTTTCTGATGGGTTGGCGCGATTCTCCAAAGGCCGGAATTGGGGTTACATCGACCACACCGGACGCGAAGTGTTCCCCGCCCAGTTCGAATACGCAGCGGACTTCTCTGAGGGTGCGGCGGTGGTGGGCCCGCGATTCGGGAATGTGCACTTCATCGATCGGAGCGGCCGGAAACTCTTCGACGCGGAGTACACCAGGGCGAGCAGTTTCCGGTTGGGACTGGCTCATGTCTGCTCAGGCCGGGATTGTGCGTACATCGACCGGACGGGCTATGCCGTGTTCCGGTATCAAAGCGATCGGGAGTAAACCAACGCGGGACCATATTGCCTCGCGGACAAGGCCCGCTTCCGGGGCTTTTGTTACACCTGCGAGACTGACGCCGGACCAAGGCACGGGTATACTTTTGAGTTCGTGGCTTCGCGTGCCATCCCGTTGAACCTGGACAACGCAGGGGCCGGTTGGTCGACGGAATCGAGACCGGAGCAGCGTCAGAATTTTCCACAAAGCACTCACCATGACCCGCAAGGATTTTCTCAAATCACTCTCCGCCGCCCCGCTGCTCTCCGCGGCCTGGCCGGCCTCGAACCTGTTCGGACAGGCGACGGGTGCGGTCTGTCCACCCTGGCAACCGGGCGGGCTGGATATCCACCACATTGCGACGGGGCGCGGGAACTGCACCTTGTTCGTCTGTCCAGACGGCACTTCGATGATGGTGGACGCGGGCGCTACCTCAGGTGGGTTGAAGTACACCATCGCTCCCAAGCCGGATGACTCCCGTCGGCCGGGCGAATGGCTTGGCCGCTATGCAAAGCGGCATCTGCAGGCGGCGGGTCGGAACGAAATCGACTACTTCGTGCTGACGCACCTGCATGGCGACCACATGGGTGATGTGCTTCCGGATTCACCGACCGCGCGATTGGGCGGATATAAGCTGACCGGGGTCGCGGACGTGGCGGAGATTGTTCCAATCCGACGCATCCTGGATCGCGGGTATCCCGACTACTCCTACCCAACGAAGCAGGAAGGAGCCGCGGCTCTGAACTACATCGAGTTCGTGAAGACGCAGCAGAAGAACGGCGCGGTGGCCGAGAAGTTCCGCGCCGGGTCGGCGCAACAGATTCACCTGCTGCGAAAGCAGGCTGAGTTCAGCGACTTTTCCGTGCGCAACCTGGCTGTGAATGGAGAAGTCTGGACAGGTGTGGGCGAGACAACGCGGCATCACTTCCCTGCCCTGGAAACACTGAAGCCGGCAGACTATCCGTCAGAAAACATGTGCTGTCTCGCGCTCCGGCTGAGCTATGGGCAGTTCGACTACTACACGGGCGGCGATCTACCCAGCGGGATCAACGACGGGTCGCCGGTGTGGAAGGATATCGAGTCGCCGGTGGCGCGAGTGGCCGGCCCCGTGGAAGTGGCCATCCTGAACCACCACGGGTACACGGACACGACCGGGGCGGAATATGTCCGTTCGCTGCGGCCCCGGGCCTTCATTCTGCTCGCGTGGGACTCGGCGCATCCCGCGATCTCCAGTCTCCAAAGGATCTTCAGCACGAATCTGTATCCAGGTCCACGGGACGTCTATGCCACGGCATTGAAACCCGAGAACAAGATTGCGAACAAAGGTCTGGCCAATCTGAAGAGCGATGATGGCCACATCCTGGTGCGCGTGGCGCCAGGCGGCAAGGAGTTCCGCATCCTCATTCTCGACAACACGTCCGAGTCGGATCGGATCAAGGCAGAGTTCGGCCCGTTCCCCTGCGGATAGTTGGCCAGCAATTCAGCCAAGTTCTCAGGCAGCCTGCATTTTCGACCGAGAACACTCGAACCGGCAAGAACGCGTGTAGTAGAAACCGCGTTGACGGGGTCTTTGTGTCAGGGAAAGCTAAGGCACGCCAACGCAGAGTGTCCATGCTTTCGGGCCGAAGTTCTCCCCGGCGCCCTTGAAGCGGCGCTTCCATTCGCCGGATGATTCAGCCTGAAGATAGAAGAGTACTGCATGTGTAATTCCTCTTTTGGATCCCGGTCCGCCGTTCTCGCAGTTCTGGTTGCCTTTTGGAGCAGTGAGCTGAGCTATGGCGCGGTTCAACGACAGGGATTCGAGCCTCCGATGGTTTTTGAAGAGAACCAGGGCCAAGCCGCGGGCAAGGTGCGATTCATCACCAGGGGGTCCGGCCGCACGATCCTGTTCCAGCCGGCTGGCATGGAGATCCTCGGCGCCGGAGCGCGGATCACGCTGACTTTCCCAGGCGCGTCACCATCCCGGATCACCGGACAAGAGCGGCTGCATACGGTGTTCCACTATCCTTCCCACGGCGTGAAGGGCGTCCAGACCTTTGCTTCCATCCGATATCACGAACTGTATGCGGGCATCGACGTGTTGGTGCGCTACACTCGTGGCGTCCTGGAGTACGACTTCGTGGCGCGGCAAGGAGCCGATCTCCGCCAGGCCGCAGTTCGCGTCGACGGCGCGGAGAAGGTCGAGTTGGATCACGACGGATCGATTCGGGCCGACACAGTCGGGTCATGGATGCGGCAACACAAACCTGTGGCCTTCCAGGAGGACGGTCGTGGCGGGCGGGTCCGGGTGGCGGTGCGGTATGAACGGCGCAGCGACGGGTGCTTCCATCTCGTGCTGGGTGACTATGACGCAGGCCGGCCGCTGGTGGTAGACCCCGTGATCAGCTTCAGTACCTTGCTGGGGCCCAGCGGAGAGGCCAGTGCAGCTTCGCGATTCGCTCCGGAGCCCTCTGATTGGCAGTCGTATCTATGGTGGAGGAGGTTCCCCGCACTAGCCATCGACACAAACGGGTACTCCTACATTGGAGGGACGGTCGATGCCGCAGGGTTGATGGTCGATGGCCGACCCACGCAGCGCAATGGC
The DNA here is from genome assembly GCA_049841055.1 of Paludibaculum sp. Classification (GTDB taxonomy): domain Bacteria; phylum Acidobacteriota; class Terriglobia; order Bryobacterales; family Bryobacteraceae; genus Paludibaculum. The sequence continues at coordinate 42,678 of JASGIE010000062.1, forward strand.
AAGACTGGAATGCTCTGCAAGCTGAGCCCTAGCGGAGACAAGGTGGAATTCTGCAGCTTCGGATGGCCGGACCTCAACGCACTCAGAGTGGATGGCCGCGGGCAGATCTACGTCAGCGGAACCGGTTACCTGGAGAAGTTAACTCCGGACGGCAGCGACTCCGTCTGGCGCTTTCCCACCGGCAGCGAGGCGCCGACCAGTGACATGGCCGTGGGTTCGGATGAGTCCGTGGTTATTGCCGTCTCGTCGCCGGATTGCCGGGTAATCCGAGTGCGGGCCGATGGGAGCGGTGCCATCTACTCTACGACTCTGGGGAATGGGCCGGACGACACGCTGATAGCGGTGGCCGTGGATTCGGAAGGCAATGCTTACGCGACGGGCAGCACTCAGAGCTACTACTTTCCAAGGACAGCCGGCCCGGCCTGGACCGGTCAGGAGGGGCGGCGTGCGTACGTGGCGAAGTTGGATGCCGGCGGCTCCCTCGTATACAGCCTGTTGGTGGCGCAATCCGCTCGTGCTCCAGGCTACCCGCCTTTGTTCACGGTGGGGGAGTCGATCACGGTGGACTCCACCGGAACGGCGGTGGTGACGGGCCAGACGAACGCGACGGATCTTCCTGTGACTGCCGGGGCACTGCAGACGAGCTTCGGCGGGGGTGACTCTGATGGTTTTGTGTTGAAGGTGAAACCGGACGGTAGCGAGGTGCAGTCCCTCACGTATCTCGGCGGCCGAGGGTTGGATGCGGGCACATCCGTTTCGGTGGATGCACAAGGACAGGCGTACCTGACGGGCCAGAGCCAGTGCATCGCATTCCCCACAAAGACAGATGGCCTCTCGCCGGCCCTGCCGCTGGGCTCGGTATCCGCGTTTTTCATCGACCCCGGCGACGGCAGCTATGCCAGAGGGGGCAGCGGGATGGCGCAGCAGGTGGATGTGATGACGGTCGATCCGGTCGATGCAAAGACAATGTATGCGACGTCGGGATTGCCTGGACAGATTCTGATGAGCACCGACGGAGGCATGAACTGGAAGACACTGGCGACTCCATTTGAGGTGAGCGCCGACGGCTTGGTTGTCGATCCGGACGGCGGGCCGGTGCTTTGGGCGAGTGCCGGAGGCCGGATCTGGCGGAGTGTTGATAGCGGCGCGAATTGGGCAGAGTTCCCCGCCCTCCCTTTGACCGTGCTGAAAGGCATGAAGAAGGATCCATCGCATCCACTGGTGCGCTATGCCTACGGGACTTCCAAGAAAAGCAGCCCGCTCTATCACAGCAGCGATGGGGGAACGACCTGGAGCGCCCGGCCCCAGTATTGCCAGCGTCTGCTGTGCACCATTCTGGATCTTGTTCTGGAAGGACCCAACCTATATGCGGCCCATACGATTGGGAGCCTTTACTGGTACGTGGCCCACTCCACGGATGAAGGAGCGGGGTGGACTGTGCTCGGGATCCTGCCCACCACGCCAGTGACCACCGTTCGTTTTGATCCCCTGAATCCGCTCGTCGTATGGGCAGCGGCTTATGGTGGCGTCTGGAAGAGCGAAAACAGCGGCGCGTCCTGGAACAAGGTGAAGGCACTGGATTACAAGATGGCTGCGGCTGTGGAACCGCATCCCCTGGGGGGCTCTGTCACCGTCGCAGTCAAGGAGTTCGTCGACCATGTCCTGAAATCCACGGACGGCGGCGCCAGTTGGGTCGAGAGGAGCACGGGAGGTCCGGTGTCGGCGCTGCTGGCGGATGGGACGTCGCCGGGGCGGTACGTGCTGGGTGGCGCGTCTCCGTTCCATCCCTATTTGACGAAACTGTCGGCTGACGGGACAGACCTCGTTTACTCCGGCTGCTTCGGTGGATCAAACGACGAGGTGCCTTCCGGCCTGGCGGTGGACGGAGCCGGGCACGTCTACATCGGAGGCTTCACCGCGTCGCACGACTTTCCCGTGACAGGGAGTGCGGCCCAGACTGAGTTTGGCGGACGCAGTGCGTTCTTCCTGACGAGGCTTTCGGAAGAGGCGCCACCAAACATCGCCGTGCAGGTTTCACCGAAATCGGCCACCGTTGAACCCGGAGAGTGGCAACAGTTCGAAGCAAGGGTAGAGGGAGGTTCGGGCGGCGTGTCGTGGTCGTTTCGTCCGGCGGGCGCCGGTGCGATCAGCAGATCGGGCCTCTATCGTGCACCAAGGGATTCCGAAGGAGGCCAGGTGACAGTCATCGCGACCGCGGTGGAAGATCCACGGAAGTCAGCCGGGGCTACCGTGTCGCTGACAGGGAGTGCGTCGAAGTAATTTCGGATGGAGCGAGCAAGCCTGCGCCCGCAAGTAACGGAGCGGATGACGGCTGCTCCTACTGGAGATGCAGCGCCTGCCCTGGGCCGGCTGTAAGTTTTCGCTACACTTTCCGGTGGCCTGCCGATATGTGCATGCGGAGGCTGTCCTACGTACTCGCACGCCCGCATCGCCGCAGCATGCTGCCTCGTTCTTGTGCCAATCGCCGCTTGGTCACAGCCAGGTGGATCATCCGAGAGCCTGCTCTCTCGCTATGCAGGCGAGGAACTGCCGCGCTGGTTGCGGATGAGTGGTGAAGAGCGAGTCCGTCTCGATGCTCTGGGTGGCATTGGATTCCTGCCAGGCAGCAATGCATACCTCCTGCAGCGTTTCCGGCTGAATCTCGATGCCGCACCCACCCCCTGGCTCAAGTTCGTCTTTCAAGCCCAGGATGCCCGGTCGCTTCTCACAAATGTGAGACCTGCGCCGGCCTCGCAGAAGGACCCCGTGGATCTGCGCCTCGGCTACCTCCAAATTGGTGATTCGGAATCTTCTGTCCTGAGCATTCGCGCCGGGCGGCAAGGCCTTAGCTTCGGAGAGGGCCGCCTGGTGGCGGATCCAAACTGGTCGAACGTGGGCCGGACCCTCGACGGAGTACGGGTCACTGTGCGGTACAAGGGCGTGCGACTGGATGCCTCCAGCGGCATCTTCGATCGGGTCTATACGGATGGTTTCGATATGCCGGTTCCGGGCCAGCATTTCCATGGAATCAATGGTCTGCTCGACCGGCTGATTCCAAATGCGGTGTTGGAACCCTACTTGTTCTGGCGCTTGGAACACGGGCTGCCAGGAGAAAAGTCCGGCCCAGGGCAGTTGGATACGAAGACGGCCGGTCTACGCTGGGCGGGCAAACTCCCGGGTCGAATGGACTATTCCGCAGAGGTGGCTTTCCAAAGAGGCCTTTATGCGGGAGAGCCCGTATCCGCCTGGGCCGGGCACTGGCTAGCAGGGCATACGTTGCCCGGGCAGGGCCGCCGGACACGGCTCTACGCGGAGTTCAACAACGCTTCCGGCGACGAGAATCCCAGGGACGGAAAACACGGCGCGTTCGATCCCCTGTTTCCGAGCGCGCACGATAAGTTCGGCCTGGCCGATCAGTTCACCTGGACCAACTGTCTCCATGCCCGCAGCGGTGTCCAACACAGGCTGCGCCCGACGCTCACAGTGAGCGCGGCTTACAACTCGTTCTGGCTGGCCAACCAGAACGACGGCGTCTACAGCGGGGGCAAGGTGGTGATTGTTTCGAATGGCCGTCAGGGAACGCACATCGGACAGGAGGCGGACATTCAAATGCAATGGAACGCGACTCGCCTGACCGCGGTAGACCTTGGCTTTGGACACATCTTTCCGGGCGTGTTTCTGCGCAATGCGGGGCGCGGCTCGGCGTACAACTGTTTTCTGCTGGGCATCACCCAGCGCTTTTGAAGGACTCCGGCCCGAGTGTCGAGAGGGTAAAGGACCAGGCAATGAAGGTTTCAACGAAGCTCTATGCGGCCGTAGGCGCGCTGGCGGCGATTGGTTTAGTGGCGGCAGGATCCGGCATCTGGTACCTGCATGAACTTGGGGCGGCGCTACGAGTGGCCACGGGAAAAACGGCGGTGAACCTTGACCTGATCAACGCGACACGGGCTAGATCGTGGGAAATGGTTGCGTCCCTGCGCGGAGCATTTGTCCTGCGGTACCTGAAGCGCGACGCGGAAGCGGAGCAGCAGGCGCAAAGGTGGGCCGCGGCATTCCGGCGGGCACACGCCCAGATTAACGAACTGCGGCCACTGGCCTCGACTCAGGAAGAGAACGCAGACCTGGATCGATTTGCCGGCTACCTCGATGAGTTTGGAAAGACTTCGCAGGACTACTTGCGGATTTGCGCTTCCGGAGAATTCGATCAACTCGGCAGTCTGGCCGTCCCCATACGCAGGTTCTCGGATGGTGCGGAGGAAGCTTTGAACCGGATGAAGGACCGCCAGCGAAACCAACTGAAGGAATCACAGCAGCGAGCGGACTCGCTGACGGTCTGGAGCCAGGCGATCAACAGCACTCTGTGCGGCGTTCTGCTCTCGATTGTCCTAGCCGTGGGCTTCGTTGTTCGAAACATTCATACAACCCTGGTCCTGGCCGTGAACGGTCTGGAGGCCGGCGCTCACCAGGTGACGGCCGCGGCCGGACAGGTGGCGGAGGCAAGCCAATCTCTGGCACAAGCATCCTCGGAACAGGCCGCGTCTCTCCAACAGACATCTGCCTCCACGGAAGAGGTGAACGCCATGGCTCGAAAGAACTCGGAGAGTTCGGTTTCAGCGTCAGTGCTGGCTGAGCAGTCCCGGCAGAGGTTCGCCCAGGCCGGCCAGTCCCTGGATGCCATGGTACAAGCCATCTCAGACATCGACACTCAGAGCGGCAAGATTTCACGAATCATCAAAGTGATCGATGACGTGGCGTTCCAGACGAATATTCTGGCGCTGAATGCGGCGGTGGAGGCGGCGCGCGCGGGTGAGTCCGGGATGGGGTTTGCCGTGGTGGCGGATGAGGTCAGGAACCTCGCGCAGCGCTGTGGCCAGGCGGCCAAAGATACTTCCACGCTGATCGAGGAGTCCATAGCAAAATCCAAAAACGGCAAAGTGAGGGTGGACGAAGTCGCGATAGCCGTTCGCAGCATGGCAGCCGACTCCACTCAGATCCAACTGCTGGTGGAGGCGGTGAGCCAGGGCAGCAAAGAGCAAGCCTCGGCCACGGAGCAGATCGGGAAAGCCGTCGTTCAGATGGAACAGGCAACACAGGAGGTCGCGGCCAATGCGGAGGAGGGCGCCTCCGCGGCCCAGCAACTGAACGCTCAGGCGGAGACGTTGCGGGATGTGGTGAAGAACCTCAGCGTCATGGTCGGAGGCGAGCGAGGATAGTTACCCAATCGGGTTACTTCCTCAGCCCACGGCCGGTGAATCCCGGCGCCCCTGATACGTCGTGAGTTCTGGCGAACCTGCGCCGGTTCGTGACGAAACCTGGTCACTCCAGGATCGCCACTTCGCCACTGAACATCAGGGGCTGTTCCGAATCAGCAATTTGCGGACAAGGCCCGATGTGGTTGGACGATTGCTCTACAGATGTGCAGTCGTCTCAAATCACATGCCACCCGCTTCGAACTACCCGATTCGCCTTGCCTGGGTTGCCCTCCTGTTTGCCCTGCTGGGAGGTAGTGCCCATGCCATGAGCACGCTCGCACAGCAGGGCTTCCAGCACTTCTACAATCTCGAGTACGAACAGGCGTCGGTCTGTTTCCGGCAGGAGATCACAACCCGGCCCGCCGACGCCGACGGCTACAACCACATGGCTCAGTTGATCCTCTACCGCGCCATGTACCGCTCCGGCCTGCTCGAGAACTCGCTGACCAATGGCGACGACGTCGTCATGGCCCTGATCCGGCAGCCCAACCTGGTTCTGACCTCCGACGAGGACCGCGAATTCCATTCCTACATCGTGTCGGCTACGGAAAAGGCAAACACCTTGCTTGCCCGCAATTCCGAAGATGCGGACGCACTCTATGCCTTGGGCGTGGCTCACGGGCTCAAGGCCAGCTACGATTTTCTGGTGCGCAAGGCCTGGTTTTCTTCGCTCAGGGAAAGCAGCTCCGCGCGCAAGCTGCATGCCCGCGCCGCGGAGCTGGATCCCCTCAACATCGATGCCCTTCTGATGCACGGCGTCCAGCAGTACGCCATCGCCTGCCTACCGGCCGCACTGCGCATGCTGGGGGCCGTGGCTGGGCTCCGCGGCGATCGGGAGGCCGGCCTGCGGACGATTGAACGCGTTGCACGAGAGGGAAACAATAGCGCGGTGGAAGCGCGCCTCCTGCTGTTCACCCTGTACCGCCATGAAAAGAAGCTCACCCCTGCACTGACCACGATCCAAGGTCTGCAGCGGGACTTTCCGCGCAATTACCTCCTGTCTCTGGGAGAGATCTACACGCTGGCCGAGATGAAAGATGAGCGCGGTACTTTCGCCGCCCTCCACGCCCTGGAGCAGAAACACCGGGACTCCGCTCCGGGATACAGTGCCCTGCATGCGGCCAAGGTCGACTACACGCGAGGGGTGGTTCAGCGCCGCTTCGGACACCTCGACCAGGCGTTGGAATCCATGAACCGAGCCGCCACAACGGCCCCACGGACCGATGGCGGAACGCAACTGCTCGCCTATGAGCAGCTCGGGATTATTCATGATCTGAAAGGGAACCGGCCACAGGCCGTGGAGGCCTACCGGAAGGTGGTGGATACGGCGCCGAACAGCCGGGTGGCGAAGGAGTCGCGGGGATATCTGGCTCGTCCCTTTCAGGCGAGCGGTGTCGACTGAGTAAACGAGGCCCTGCCCCTGGGGCCGGCAAGAAAACCAGCGACGGCTCGCAGGTTTTCGGATAGGATACTCCGTATGAAGAGCCTCCTTTCCCTTGCCCGCTCAGTTTGCCTGCCTGGATTCCTCCTGCTACTCCTGGCCGCGCAGGCGGCCGGTCAGCCGGGCGTATTCTCCAAAGCCGAGCTGATTAAGTACACGCCGGAGTGGAAGGGTGAGCGTTTCGCCGATGGCCGGCCCAAAGTCCCGGACTCCATCCTCAAGCGGATGAAGGAGGTCAGCCTGGAAGAGGCGTGGGCGGTCCTCCGCAATGAAGGATTCACCTTCCAGTACGAGGACAACTGGGTCTCGATCCATCCCGAAAAGACGCTGGTTGGCAGGGCTCTCACCGCATCCTGGATGCCCGGCCGCCCCGACATCCACAAAGTCATCGCCGAGCAGGGAAAGAAGGATGGCCGGATTGGCGGCCAGAACGCCTGGCCGGTGGACATGCTGCAGCCCGGAGACGTCTATGTCTGCGATCACTTCGGCCTGAAGATCAACGGCCCGTCCATCGGAGACAACGTCGGCAACTCCATCTACGCCAAAAGCGGAAACGGGATTGTCTACGACGGCGCGGTACGCGATATCGAAGGGCTGGAAGAACTGGAGAACTTCACCTCCTTCGTCCGGTCCTACCACCCATCGCACCACTTCAGCGGACTTGGCCCGGGCCTGAACTCGACCCTGGTGGGCATCAATGCCCCCACCCGCATCGGCCAGGTATTGGTCATGCCGGGCGACGTGGTTCTAGGCAAGAAGGGCGGAGTGATCTTCATTCCTCCACAGCTCGCCGAAAAGGTAGTGACGACCTCCGAGGTGGTTCGGCTGCGGGATATGTTCGGCCATCAGAGACTACGCGAGGGAAAGTACACCTCGGGCCAGATCGATACCCGCTGGGCGGACGCGATCGAGCGCGATTTCTCCCAGTGGCTGCGCGACCACATGGACAAGCTGCCCATCCCGAAAGAGCAGATTCAGGAGATTCTCAAGGCCCGCACCTGGTAGGCGGGCGCACCGCGTCACGCCTCAAACCACTTGGTTCCAGGCATCTGCGACTTCTTCGCGGCCTCCTCGTTCATCTCAACGCCGAGGCCCGGACGGTCCGTGACCGTCACATAGCCCTTCTCGATAATTTCGCCTTCTTTCACAAACTCGCGCCACAGGGGCAGGCGGCTGATCCAGTGCCACTCCAGCACCAGGAAATTGGGCACGGCGGCACACACATGGCAGGAAGCCATCGTTCCGATTGGTGACACAACGCAGTGCGGAGCAAACGGCACATAGTAGGTGTGCGCCATGTCGGCTATTTTGCGCGCCTCCAGCAGCCCTCCGCACTTCTGTATATCCGGCATGATGATGTCGGCGGCGCGCTTCTCCAGCAACTCCCGGAAGCCGTGCCGCAGGAACAGATTCTCGCCACAACAGATGGGCGTCTTCGTCGCTTGCCGGATGTCGCGCATCGCGTCGATGTTTTCGGCAGGCACCGGCTCTTCCAGCCAGAGCAGGCGGAACGGCTCCAGTTCGATGGCAACGCGCTTGCCCGTAGTGGCATCGTATCGGCCATGCATATCGACAGCGAGTTCGACCTTCTTCCCAAGGGTCTCTCGCACGAACGCAACCTCTTTCACCATTCGATCGATTTCCGCGTTGTTCGCAGTCCAGTTCACGCGGTCGAAGCGGTTCGGATCCATGGCTTCGTCAATGTCGATCTTGGCGGCCGTGAACCCCATCTTCTCGATGTCGTTCAGCTTCTGCTTCGCCACGGGTCGTCGGGATGGTGATTGGCCGAGTCGCAGTAGATGCGGACTTTGTCCCGCACCTTGCCGCCCAACAACTGGTAGACCGGCAAGCCAACCGCCTTGCCGCACAGATCCCATAGGGCGATCTCAATGCCGCTGAGCGCCGTGACATATTGCCCCGACTGCGCCCCGGCAAACACGCCCGCCGTCCGAATGCGTTCCCACAATGCCTCGACATTGAGCGGATCCTGACCGATGAGGATGCGGCGGAACCCGGCAATGATCGCCGCGCCCCCCAAGGCAGCATCCGTCGCCTCACCCTGCCCAATCAGCCCCTGATCCGTGAAGATGCGGACATGGAGTTGAGGTCCGTGCACCATCACGTAGGCGGTGCGAATGTCGGTGATCTTCAGTTTCGGACGCCCATGGGGCGATGTGTTCTGCTGCATCGCGGCGGCGAGACCGCTCAGCGATAGCATTCCGGCCGTTCCGGCGGCGGAATGCAGCAAACTGCGGCGGGAGATCGTGGACATGGCTAGACCCTTCCAAACAGGAGTTTCAGCTTCGGAAGTGTCATATTATCGGCTCACGCCACAATGCGCAATCCAAAAACGGCATCGAAAAGAGCGGAGGGGACGGCGGCGAGACGCTATCGCCGGCCGGCCGGATTGCCGGCAATCCGCTGCCGCAGTTCCTCCGCAAACTGGAAGTTCGCGGGATCGGGGACCAGCGCCAGTGCGCGGCGGGCCGCATCCACCGCATCAGGCATGCGGCCCACCTCGGCATAGAGGCGGCTGAGCAGTGCCAGCATGTTCGGATCCCGGCCGCCGGCCAGACGGACCGCCTGCTCCGCCTGCGGCACCGCTTCCTGCACGCGGCCCATCCGATACAGCGCCAGCGCGAGGTTGCGGCGCGAGTTCGCATCGTTGGGCTTGAACTCCACGCTCTTCTGCATGTGCGGCAGGGCCCGGTCGATCCGGCCCTGTTGCGCGAATGCCGCCCCCAGGTTGCTGTGCGCCTCGGCGTAGTCCGGGCTGTATTGCAGGGCTTTCTCAAAATTGGGAATCGCTTCGTCCACCCGGCCGGCGCTCAGCAGCAGTCCGCCTAGATTGTTGTACGCGTCAGGGAAATCAGCAGACAACGCGATTGCCTTTCGATAATGAGTCACCGCCTCTTCGGGGCGTCCGGTGCGGCTCAAGGCTACACCGAGACTGTTGTGGACCATCGGATCGTCCGCGTCCTCGGCGAGCGCTTTGCGGAAACCGGCAATGGCCGGTTCGAACTGGCCCTTCCGCAGATCTTCCTCCGCCAGATCGATGAGGCGATAGTATTCCGTCACCGGAGCATTGATCTTCATCAACCCGTCCTGCGGGATATTCACAAACTCAGGGATATTCACAGCCCGGTTCGCCGCGGTGGAGTTGTCGATCAGAATCGCCGGACTGTCGTTGCCTTGTTCGTCAATGTGCGTGAGAAAGAGTTGCGTGTAAGGCGAGCGGCTCTTCGACGAGAAGACCAGCCAGCGGCTGTTCGGGGAGAAGCTGTGCCACGAGTTCATCAGCTTCGTGTTCGCGTTCATCAGCCGCGCCTCGCCGCCCGACGCCGGAACGATGTACAGCTTGCCGTCCGGCCTCATCAACAGCCCGTTTCCGCACTTCACAAAGATGAGCCAGCGTCCGTCCGGAGAGATCTTCGGAAAGCTGTTGCTCATCCCGTTCTTCGATGCGCCCAGGACGGGTTCCGCCACTCCGCCCTTGCCGCCGTTGAACGGAATCCGGTAGATCTCGAACTTCATTTGAGTTTCGTTCGGATCGTTGGCCCGTTCCGCCAGCTTCACACCGGGCGGATAGGGATCCTTCGCCTCGGCCCGCGCGAAATAGAGATAGCGCCCGTCGGGGCTCCACACCGCATTCGTATGGACATATCGCGGATCGTCAGCGCCGGGCAACGGCTCCAGCCTGGCGGTGGCGCGGCTGTACCAGGCCAGAATGCCCCGTGTCGGATAGAAAACCTGCAGAAACCGGTAGTCCTTGAAGTTTGCGACGTAGTAGTTCGAGTTGAAGTCGCGGCGGTATACCCTGCGCTGGTAATCGGACTCCGCCTTGCCCGGATCGTTGATGGTGGTGACGACGAACTCTCCCGTCGGCGAGACCTGTGACATGAACCCGACGCGCAGCTTGCCGCCGAGTTTCCCACGGAAGGCGCTCCAGGCCACCACGTTCTCCTTCGCGATCGTCGTTTGCGCCTTCACCGGATACAGGGCATACAATCCCTTGTCATTGCGCGGCCCGTCGAGATCCATGCCCATGGTCTTGCCGTCACCGGAGAACGAATGACAGTTCGCGCACGAATGCATGCCTTCCAGCACAACCCGGCTGCTGGTCTCCGCCACGTTCCTGAGCCTCCAGGCGATCAGCGGGATGGCGGTGGATGCCAGCGGCTTGATCACGCCCTTTTCGGCGTCCGAGGGCATCAACGGCACATCCCGGTAGAAGATGGGCGCGCCAACGGGATCCCGTGAAGTGCTAACGGTCACCCTGCCCTGCGACACAGGTTTCGCCGTGTCGGCCGCCGTGTAACCGGAGATCGTGATGGTCGCCTCGCCGCCGCTCGAGTGCTGCTTGATCGCCGCCCAGGTCGCCGCATCGGGCTTCCACGTGTGGCCGACCGCCTGTTCCGGTGTGAGCGCCGGAGGCTTATTCGTGGGAGAGATGCAACGCGGGTCGATCTTGCCCAGCGTGTAGCGTTCCCCGGCCGATCGAGCATGGACGCCCGGCTGCCCCCCGCTGAACGACACGTCGATCGCCCAACTGCGGGCTTCCGCCGCGTCATCCCGCCACTCGAAGGTCGGCGCCGGAAATTCCGGTGGAAACATGGCGCCATTCAGCGGATAGTCCACTGTAATCAGAGGCTTCGCCGGTGGATGGTCCTGACCGGCCAGGGCCAGCAGCAGCGTAGCCCCGAAGGTGATGCGGGCGATAGTGGGAATCAATGCGGGCATCCAGAAGCCGGCGTGCATGCCGCTGCGGCCAAATGCATCTTATCGTGTTTCCAATACCGGCCCAACTCGCTCTTTTGGCCAACGGATAGGAGTCCCGGCTCCTCCTACACACCGGCATGTAGCATGGCGTGCACCTTCCGCCGGATGGTCTCGGCCGAATCCGGCACGTGGAGCACATCACACTCCGAGCCAAGAATATGGGGGTGCCCGCATTCCATCATCTTCGCTTTCAACTCCAGGGTGAGCCGCACCACTTCTTCTTCCGGCATCACTGAATCCGAATAAAACGTCTTCGTCGGCAGATTCCCGAACAGGACGATGTCCTTCGGAACAGCCGCGGCATCCTCCCAGAGCCGGCGGCTGCTGCCGAGGCTCAGAACTCGCGGCCGGAGTGCCGTCGCAAACTGTCTCACCAGGTCCGTGGTCAGCGCGCCGCAGTTATGGAAGATCAGGTCGACGCCCGACTCCTCGAGCAGCGCCCGCAACTGCCGGTTCGGCTCCAGAACAAATCGCTCCAATAGGCCCGAGCCACCGCGCAGTTGCCGAGGCGACAGATAGACGGTGTTGGCCGCGGGTTCACACACAATGATCGCCTTCGCCCCGGCCTCAATTTGCGCACGCGCCGATCGAAGCACGGTGAGCAGCGCCAGTTCCAGGCACCGCTCCACCAGGCGGACGCCGTCGTCCTCTTCCGCCGTCACCCCATTCCCCGACATGGCCACCGGAGCAATGGGATCCGCCACCAGCTTGGTCATCAGAGAAAACGGGCCAATCATCATGCCGACCGGCATCAGATTGGTGCGCTCGGCGATATGCCGCACCGCCCCCTGATTCGCCTGGATTCTGGCGGAAAACGGCCGGGCACTGGCACGCCGCAGGCTGTCTATCTGCGATTCCGACGGTGGCTCCTCGAAATGGAACGCATCGATCGCCTCCTCGGCAATTCCGAAATGCGTCAGCAGGTCGGCCTTCTCCAGGCGCAGATCCATGAGTGGAAACGCCAGTGGAGTCCCGTATCTCTCCGCCGCCGCTGCGACCACCTCACCCAGCCGCCCCGCGTCCAGCAGGACTGCCTCCGGGTCCGGCTGCTCCTGAAGCACCAAATCCGCCCCGACGGGCATTCGCAAACCGGCCGACGCCAACTCGAGATAAAACTGCTGATCCATCGTACTTCCCGCCTGCCGGGCCCGCCCGGCAACCAGCAGCCTATCACCGTCTGAAGAAATCTGTTATCGAGGAGCAGGATCGTGGACTATCAGTAATGTGAGCGGTCGGGAATCAGCCTCGCAGCAGAACGAATTGTACGAAACGGCGGTGCGCCAGTTTGGCCGCGCTCTCGACCGGCTGGCCGCGGGCTATGAAGCCAACGCCGAGAAACGCCGCGACCTGCGGCAGGAGATCCATTTCCGCCTCTGGCGCAGCCTCTCCGCCTTCGATGGACGGTGTTCTCTTCGAACCTGGACCTTCCGGGTGGCACACAATACGGCCGCCACGTGGGTGGATCAGGAACGGCGCTCCAACCAGAAGTTCATCACCCTGGAAGAGATTGAACCGACGCTCGCCGGTGGGGAACCGGAACCGGATCTCGACCGCCCCCGCGCGCTCGCTCAACTCACCGGCATGATCCTGAGACTGAAACCGCTCGACCGCCAGATCATCCTGTCTTACCTGGAAGACCTCGACAACTCCAGCATCGCCGACATCACCGGCCTTACCGCCGCCCATGTCGCGGTGAAGATCCACCGGATCAAAGCCATTCTCTCGCGCCGTTTTGCCAAGGATTCATCGCATGCCTGACCCGCCGAACGAAGACGATCTCCGTCATGTCTGGAAAGACCAGCCCGTGGAGGATTACGAAGTGAAACTGAACCTGATTGTCGACCACCGGACGCAACAGCTCTACGCCAGCACCCGTTCGGAAATCGTTGTCAGCATTGGTGCGGCCATCTTCTTTCTGGCCATCATGGCCTGGCGGATCCACACTCCGCCGGACCGGCTTCAGCTGTTGGGCTACGGCCTGGTCTTCCTCTGGATTGCCGCTTCCCTATATTGGTTCCGCGACCGGATCTGGCGCAGAGATCAGCCTCCGGCTGAATCGGTGGCCGCCCCGGGCCTGGACTACTACCGCCAGGAATTGCAGCGCCGCCGCGCCCATCTGATGAATGCCTGGCTCTGGCACGGGCCCCTGTTTCTGGCCTGCCTGGTTTTCGTCGTCAGTTTCGCCGGGCGATCGTTCCCGAATGTGGAACGTTTGCGCAGCGTCCTGCCGCTAGGCCTATTGCTGGCGCTTTGGACCGCTGCCGGCTTCTGGCGGCGCTTTCGCCAGGCCCAGGAGATCCAGAAGGAACTCCGGCAGTTGGACGCCCGGTAGCTGGCGGATCACTTCGCAGTGTTGGCCCAATACCCCGGACGGGCGCGCAACACGAACTCCCCTTCCCTCTTGAGCTTGAGCTCGATCCGGTGGTAGCCTTCCGTCCGGTCCTCCGGGGTGAAACTCAGAACATACTGCGTCTGCAGTTCTGATCCGAGTTTCTGTACTACTTCTTCCAGAGCCGACTGGCGCGTAAACGGCATCACCAGACCGCCGGTGAGGGTTGTCAGCACCTGCGTGGTGTTGGTCTTGTCCAATCGTGCCAGTTCTTCGCCCGCCGCCAGCAGATCCACGCGCTGCTCCGGCGGGGTGGACCGCGGCTGCCGGTCCAGAGTCGGCGGACTGGCTGGTTCGTGCCGGCCGGGCCCGGATCTCCGCAACCCGATAGGGAATCTGGTAATAGGATTCGATTTGGTCGTGAACCCGGTCACAAACGCCGAGTAAGTGAACGCGTAAACGCTCACCGCCGAGGACTCGCACATGCGCACAACTGCCTCGACGCTGGCCTCGCTCCCACGATCCTTCGACTCGGAGATCAGCAGAAGGACGTGTCTGGAGTTGGGGCGTGCATTCAATCGCTCCACCGCCTGCGCCACCGCATCGAGCATCCGGCCCGCGCGAGGTTCCGCCGGCTTCAGGCGGTTGATGGCGCCATCGATTGCGTCATTACTATTTGTGCACTCCTGCAGCCAATCCACCGTCTCCGAGAAGGTGACAACCGCCGCGCAGCCGCGTTCCCCGATAATCAGCGGCTGAATCATGGCTCCGATCTTGCGAACTTTCTCCAGGACGGGCGCGGAAATGCCGGAAGACTGGACGGCGATCACTAGGGAAATGGGCGCCAGCCCGCTGCCGAGGGAATCCACCACGATTTTCTGAGGCTGCCCGTTGTCGAGAAGCTGGAAATCCGGCGTATCCAATCCGTCCACGCTGTTTCCCTTGGCATCAGTCACCAGCACGGGCACCTGGACAAGGCGGGATTGGACGTCGTACTTCTGCGGTTGGGCCGGAACGCAGATCAGAGGCAAGACCAGCAAGAGAGCAGTCTTAGGAACCAACCCACGGTGAGCCGCATAGTGTTCCTTGGACGTCGCAGGAGCGCCTTCCGTTGCAACCAGACGAGGACTATGCATTCGGGCCGGGTCGTTGCCGGAAATGACTGGCCCAGACTCACGCGGACGCAATTCATTTACAATTCACGGCAGATTCACAGTCAAGTGCAATCTGCACTCCAGCCTCCTAGTACCAGCAGTCCTTCCAGGATAATTACCAAAAGTTCATCGAATAACCCCTACTAGTTCCCTCGACTTGTTGACTTACCCCATGGTGGCATGTAGGTTTGTTTCAGAGGTCGTCTTGCGCTTCAATTTCGGTCATTTGTCCAGCCTGGCACTGTGCCTTTTTTCGGTCGGAAATCTCTTAGCTTCAGCTCAAACGCATGGACGTTTGGTACCCTCCCGCACACCGCTGATGCAGATCGCAGCGGCTGGCCTCACCGGGCAGGACGCGCCAACCGCGGGCGCCTCCGGACCTGACCTGTCGATCAGCTTGACCCACACGAGCGCATTCCTTCAAGGCCAGACGAACGCGGTCTACCTGATTCGGGTGACAAACGAAGGTGGCACGCCGACCACGGGGACGATCTCCGTCATTGAAATGATGCCCTCGGGCATCACTATCAGCTCGATGTCCGGGCCTGGCTGGTCGTGCCTCTCCAATACGTGCAACCGCAGCGATTCCGTCCAACCCGGACAGATGCTGCCGACCATCACCGTATTGGCGACGGTGGACCAGAATGCACCGCCGTCGGTGAGCAACATGGTCAGCGTTTCGGGCGGCGGCGACGCGCTCATTGCCAACAATTTTGCGAATGACGTGACCACGATCGCCGCGGAAGGTTGGTTGCTGGGGTGGGGCTACAGCTATTCACCCGCACTCAGCTTCCCAGCGTCCCTGTCTGACGTTGTATCCGTGGCGACGGGTTCAGATCATGCGATCGCGCTGCGGAAGGACGGCACGGTAGTCGAATGGGGCCTTTACGGGATTCTCACACCGCCTGCAAGCCTCACTCTCACGGGCGTCATTGCGGTCGCGGCCGGATACGACGCGAGCTATGCATTGAAAAGCGATGGAAGTGTTCTAGTTTGGTCCCATTGGTTAGCCACTCCTTCCACAGCCAGTTTGGCGAATGTAGTTTCCATCGCCGCCTACAGCTATCAGTTCTGGGCTCTCAATGCCAATGGCACACTCACTAGCCTCGCCATCAACAACACCACCCCAGACTCAATCCCCGGCGGCGCGACCAACATCGTCCAGGTTTCGGCAAATTATGGAGGTGTTCTGGCTCTCACTTCCATGGGCGGCGTGCTCGCCTGGGGTAACAACGCGCCTCAGCCACCCGTGGGATTGGAAAGACTGGTGCGTCTAGTATTCGTCGGAAATAATACCGGCGTCGGAATCAAGGGCGACGGAACTCTCGCGGCATGGAGTACAGGCTCCAATGGGAACCTGAGCAGCATCCCATCCGGAATCAACAACGTAACCGGTCTCGCCGGTGATTCGTTTGTCATGGCATTAAAAGGGGACGGTACGGTTGCGGCATGGGGCTCCACCAGCAATACTCTTTGGCAATCTGCTGGTGCCCTGTCCCACGCCAGACAGATACAAGCCGCCTCTCAATATGGAATCGCAATTCTCGATGCTGCACCGGTCCCGTTGAAGATTCAATCTTTCGCCAAGGATTATGACCTTTCGAACGTCTACTACTATGCTCCGACCGTCACGCTCGACGGCCAAGTAGTAACCCCACCCTACTCGGCTCTAGTGGCTCCGGGTAGCGCTCACACCATTGCCACGGCGGCAAGTCAGACGCCTACAGCCGAGGGCGTGCAGTACACCTTCAGTAACTGGAGCGATGGTGGTGCAATCTCTCACTCCATCACTGCCGATGGAGTCACTATCTACACCGTCAACTACTCGGTGAAGTTCAGACTCACCACATCCGCTGACTCAGGCGGGTCGATCAGTCCGGCCTCGGCTTACTACGATCCTGGTTCAACGGTCCTCGTCAGGGTTACTCCTTCAGATGGATATGTGCTGAGGTATGTTTACGACGGTAGCCCCCAATATAATCAGAACAATCCTATTCGAGTGGAGATGAACGGCCCACGCAGCGTCACGGCATACTTCAGCACAACCTCCACTGCGGGGCCCAGACTGACGCTCAAACCGATGCGCCAGCTCATCCAGGGACAGCAGAATGCCGTCTACGTCGGTCGTTATTCGAACGAATCCGCCACTTCGCTCACCGGTGCGCAAGTCAGTTTCTCCGGCCTCACCGTGACCAGGATGTTCGGGAGCGGTTGGACCTGCTCGTCCAACCAATGCAGCAGGAGTGACACGCTCCTTCCGGGAAAAGCGTATCCGGCTATTCTGATCGTGGCCGCGACGGATAGAGCCGCCACCGGCACGCTGTTACCTTATTTGTCCGCCTATGGCACCTACTCCTCCCCCTCGGCCAACGCGCCATCCAAGGTATACGGAGCGGGCAATGCGGTGATCGCCTGGGGCAACAACAGTGCAGGCCAGCTTGCCGCACCCGCAGGATTGACGAACCTCGTTGAAGTCGCCGGAGGGAGCAGCCACAGCGTGGCATTGCGTGGGGACGGAACCGCGGCGGCCTGGGGCGACAATTCCAAACTGCAGACAAAGATACCCGGCAACCTCGTCGATCTCATAGCGATAGCAGCGGGAGGCAACCATAGTCTCGCCCTGAACTCCACCGGCTCGGTTGTGGCCTGGGGCGACAACTCCAGTGGTCAAGCCAGCGTACCGGCCAATCTGACGAACGTCATTGCAGTCGCCGCGGGCGCCAGCCATAGCCTGGCGCTCGGCAGCGACGGCTCCGTCGTCGCCTGGGGCGCGAACGCGAGTGGCCAGTGCACAGTGCCGGCCAACGTGAAGGACGCCGTAGCTATCGCTGCAGGAGGGGATCACTCTCTGGCCGTGCTGCGGGACGGCACCGTGGTGGCCTGGGGCAGCAATGCGGCGGGAGAAAGCACAGTCCCATCCGGTTTATCCAGAGTGGAGACCGTCTCCGCCGGAAGCCAGTTCAGTCTGGCGGTTCAGGATGATGGCACCGTTGTGCCGTGGGGCAGCATCCCTGCCTCCATCGTTTCCAGCATGCCCGCAGGACTCACCAATGTGCGCGTGCTGGCGGCCGGGGGCGCCCATGCTCTAGCTCTCCAGTGGGACCAGACCTTCCAAACCTGGGGCGTCAACACGGATGGCCAAACGACAATCCCGCAGGGGCTGACAAAAATCACCTCCGTCGGAGCCGGAGCGGCACACAGTCTGGCAGTCGCCTCCGCGCCGGCCGTCGTGGACTTTGTTTTCCAGACATCTCCGTTCGGTGCCTCGTTCTCAGTCGATGGGGTGACCTACACCTCGGGACAGAGCTTCCAATGGCCCTATGGCAGCAGCCATACGGTCTCAGTGCCCGCCGCCCAGCCCGGGCCCACTCCGGGCTCGCAGTATGTGCTCACCAGCTGGGGCGATGGATATTCGCAGTCTTCCCGAGTGATATCAGCCACGCAGAACCTCACCTACACCCTGACCTTCAAACTGCAGTACTTGCTGACAGCCACAGCCACCGGAGGCAGTATCAGCCCCGGCACCTCCTACCTGGACGCCGGCAGCATTGTCACTCTCACGGCGACCCCCACGCAGGGCAACGTCTTCGCGGGTTTCAGCGGCGATATGTCGGGCCTTCAGAATCCGAGAACTGTCGTCATGAAAGGACCGCTGAGTGTTACGGCCAATTTCGTGGTTCCGCAGGGCAAGGCAAAGTTCAAGGTGGATCTGCGCCATACGAGTGCCTTCCTGCGTGGACAAACCAACGCTGTCTACCTTGTTCGCATCTCAAGCGATCCAACGGGCGGCTCGACTTCGGGACAGGTTCAGATGACGCCAACCGTCCCCACAGGCCTCCAGGTCAACTCCATGTCCGGACGCGGTTGGAGTTGCACAAGCAGTGTATGCAGCCGGAGCGACGTTCTCCCCTCAGGTGGCAAGTATCCTGCCATCACTGTGGTCGCTCACGTGCTGAACAATGCGCCAGCCAGCCTGCTCTTCCAAGTCGGCGTTGCAGGCGGCGGGGCTGCGAGTGCGGCCACAGCCGGTGATACCACAGCCGTTAACTCGACCGCCGTCCCTGTATCCTGGCCTCCGCGCGATCCTTACTACTACAATTCCTCCCCCTGGACTCTTTACCCGGAGGGACTCACCGACGCAGTGGCTGTCGCGCCCGGCAGCTACCATTCGCTGGCATTAAAGAAAGATGGCACCGTCGCGGCGTGGGGATCCAATGATTCCGGACAATGCGATGTGCCTGCCAACCTGGCGAATGTGATCGCAGTCACGGCGGGCGACTCCTTCAGTGTTGCCCTGAAGGCCGATGGGAGCCTCGTGGCGTGGGGCGCAGAGGGGGTCATCACCCAATTGCCCGCTGGACTCACAGACGTGGTGGGAATCGCTGCGGGCGGCAACTACTCCGTCGCTATCAAGAGCGATGGGACACTTTCACAATGGGGTTCTCAGTACAGTTACGGAATTGACCCATCGAAGCTGGCACAGGTTCGTGATGCAGTTGCGGTTTCCTCCTACAACAGCCTCTTCGCCCTCACGTCGGATGGAGTCCCGGTGCCCCTGGTCAATGACAGCTCGTTGTTGCCACCACCGTCGCTCTCGGGGGTGACTTCTATCTACACCAGCTATTACTCGATCAGCGCAGTCGGTCAGGACGGGACGCTCACGAGGTGGGGAAACACTTCCAGCACAACACTGCCCGCCGAATGGGTAAACCTCGCCTCGGTGGTGATGGATGGAGACTGCCCGGTGGCGTTAAAAAAGGACGGGACGTTCATCCAAGGGAATTGCTCCATCTATTCGACCAATGTGCAGCCAAAGAGCATCGCAAATGTGACAGCGTTGGCCGGATACAACGGGAGAATCATGGTCCTCACCTCAACTCCCCCGCAAGTGACAGTGGCAGTCTCGGCGAGCCAGGGCCCCATCACGGTAGACGGAACCACCTACCAGCAGAGTCGAACCTTTACCTGGCCCTACAACAGCATTCATACAATTGCGGCCAGTTCGCCCATCGACGGAGCTGCCGGCACACGTCAGGTGTTCGCGTACTGGAATGACGGCGGAGCGATCTCCCATTCTTTTGTTGCTGCCTCAACCGGAACCATGCAACTCCAGGCGAACTTCAAGACGCAGTACTACCTGACCACGAAGGCGACTCAGGGTGGCACCATCAGCCCAACCAGTGGTTGGTATGACTCCGGCTACACTCTGGTCTATGCCACCCCGGATCAGGGGTATAGCTTCAAGGACTTCACGAACGCGAGTGTGAATTCCGGGACATACGGGTACCTGTACCTGTATGCTCCGACCACAGTAACCGCGAACTTTGTCTCCACAACCTCCGGACCGAAACTCGCGATCACCAGCAGCCACACGGGGAGTTTCACTCAAGGCCAGCAAGGCGCGAGCTTCACTTTGACAGTGAGTAACGCCAACGGTTCACCAGCCACTACAGGCTCTGTGTACGTGATCGAAACCCTGCCGGCAGGTTTGACACCGCTGTCCATGTCTGGCCCAGGATGGTATTGCCAGAACAGCAATTCCTGCTACCGCTCCGACACCTTGGCCGGCGGCGCAAGCTATCCACCCATCACCATCACGGTGAACGTGGGACTGAATGCCAGTTCACCGCAAGTGCTTCAGGCCACCGTCACAGGCGGCAGTTCACCCCAGGCATCCACCTCCGACTCCGCCACCATCCTCACCCTCATCAACCTGATGAGCAGCCCCAGCGGCCTGGCCGTCATCGCTGACGGCGTGACCTACACCACCCCGAAGGCCCTGGGCTGGGCCGCCGGCTCCTCCCATACCCTGACTATCACCTCGCCTCAAACCGCCGGAAATACTCGCTATCCGTATCTGAGCTGGAGCGATGGCGGCGGGCAGTCCCATGTCGTGACTACCCCGACGACCGCCACTACCTACACGGCCAATTTCAAGACACAGAACAAACTCACCACCAGCGTCCTGCCCGCTGGCGCCGGCACTCTCGCTGTTACGCCCGTCTCGGCCGACGGCTGGTACGACAACACCCAGGTGCTCCAGGTCACCGCTACTCCGGGATCCGGGAATACCTTCTCGAGCTTTTCCGGAGACCTCACCGGCACCGTGAATCCACAATCGCTGGCCATGGTCGCGCCCCGCTCCGTCGTGGCCAACTTCGCCGCAATCAATCCTCAGCCTTCGGCCGTCAGCGTCTCGCCGTCCTCCGGATCAGGACCTTCGGCGTCGTTCACGGCCGTCTACTCCTCCGGACTCGGCTACCAAAACCTGGCCTGGGTCCAGATGCTCGTCGCCACGGCGCCCGACGGCGGTGGCCAGACGTTCTGCATGCTGCACTACGACATCAACGGCGACTCGTTCTGGCTCTACGGAGACGAAGGGTTCTTTGTGGGACCCGTCAAACGCGGCACCCCCAGCGCAGCGCTGCAGAATTCGCTCTGCGCTCTCAACACCAAGACCACCACGGTGACCACCAGCGGAACCACCCTGACCTGGAAGGCGGACATCGTCTTCAAGGCCGCCGCCACGCGCAACGTCTATCTCCGAGCCATGGCTTACGGCAATCTCGATACCGGCCTGGTGCTGAAAGGCACCTGGACCTCGTCCGCCTCTGCCCTTGCCACGATGAGCGCTTTGCCGAGCTCCGGCACAGGTGCGCAGCAGACATTCGCCGCCTCCTTCCCCGACCCCGCCGGCTTCGAAGGCGCGCCGCTAGGCTGGTCGCAGTTCCTGATCGCCTCAGCCTCCGACGGCGGCGGCCAGCCCTTCTGCTTCGTTCACTACGACCGCGCGGGTAACGGCCTCTGGGTCTACTCCGGCGATGTCGGCTTCTTCCTGGGACCGGTGAGCCCAGGCACCGCTTCCAACACCCTCACCAGCGGCGCCTGTTCCGTCAATCCGGCAGGAACCACGATCACCAACGTATCGGGCGTCCTCACCGTCAACGTGCCCATTACGCTAAAGGCCCCGATGTCCGGAGCAAAGAAGATCTACCAGCGAACCCTGGATCCGCTCCGGCGCGACACCGGCTGGGTCCAAACCGGCACCTGGACGATCCCATAGACCGCGCCGGCCTGCTGATGTAGTCTTCGTCCGGCTCTCACAATAGACGCCCGCACAAAAGGACGTCGCGTATAACCAGCCGGCGAGGGGTTCACGAGCCTTTCGCCGGCGCCCATCTCCGGCTCCACCATGCGCAGAAGACTCCAGCCGCTCCCGTCTCAATGAGTGTGGGCATGTACCCCAGCAATGGCGATCAGAATCTCTTCAAGCTGGATTATTCCGATCCCGCAGGATTCGAAGGCACCGGCAAAGGCTGGTCGCAGTTCCTGATTGCGGCGGCCCCCGATGGAGGCGGACAGCCCTTCTGCTTCCTGCATTACGACCGCGCGGGCAATGGACTCTGGATGTATTCCGGAGACGTCGGTTTCTTCCTGGGTCCCGTCGCGCCGGGCGCCACCTCGAATGCGCTGGACAGTAGCGCCTGCGCGGTGAATCCTGCGCTCTCCACGGTCAATCTCTTCCCTGCCGGTTACCAGATCTATGCGCGCTTCACGCTGAAGCCCCCGATGTCCGGGCCGAAGCATCTATACCTGCGCACCCTCGACGTGCTCAACCGCGACACGGGCTGGGTGGACGCCGGAGCCAGGATCATCCCCTAGCCGGGGGCGTAACGGCCCCCGGTTCAAGGCTTCTCGGGAATCAACTCAATGTAATCGAGCGCCGCCTTTTCGCCCCCCTCCGGCGTGCCCTCCACCCGGATCACATCCCCAGGCCGCAGGGCGATCCCAGCCGCGCTGCGCCGCGTCGACGAAGAGCTGTCGATCTTCTGGGTCGGCACCCAATTCGACGCGGTCCACTCATCGACAACCTGCTCGCCAACCTTTACCCGGTATCGAGCCATTCCGTTATTCTGGTCGAAGTACTGCACTCGCAGCGTGTACCAGCCCGCCTTACCGTCAAACCGGGTCGAGGCCGAGCAGCCGGCCGCCGGACAGGAAACCCCCTTGCCGCCCGAGCCGCCTTCCCACGGCGTCACCGCCGTCTCCTCATACCCCTCCAGCGTCATTGCCTCCGCCTCAACACGGCCAGGATGCCTGCCCACCCGGCCCTTCGCATCCGCAATGGCCGACGCTCGGTGGTACCAGTTGTTCACCGCATCGCGCCATACCTGCGCCTGTCCGGCCTGATACTCCAACTGCGTCAGCACAGCTGCATAGCGCTGCTCGTCCACCAGTCCCTTCAACTGCTTCCACGACCCGACATACCCCTCCGCCGAGGTTGCCCCCTCGTAGTGCAGATCGTAGAGCGTCTGGATTACCGTCTTGCCTGTGTGCAGCACATGCGTGTAGGGCACGTGATGGAAGAACAGCAGCAGGTCGTCCGGACACGTCGCAAGGGACTCATAGCGCTTCGCTACCGCCGGACGGTATTGCCCCGCATAGCCGGTGCCCGTCGCGACGGTACGGTCCATCCCGGCCCCCTTCTCATCGGACCGGTGCCATTGACCCCAGCCATTCCGTTCCGACGCCTCCACCGACACACCGAAGTGGTTGCCGACAATATCGGTCAACCCCTGCAAGCCCAGCGACCCGGTGTAGTTCTCATACACACGCCACGATTTCAGCTGCATCGAATCGATCGTCTGCACTACCTGCGGATCATTGCCGAACGTGAGCCGCGTCCACTCATTCGCGATCTGCTGCGAGCTGAGGTCCGGATTCCAGGCCAACCGCCCGTAGCCATAGAGATTCGCCTGCGACAGGTGATTGCCCAGCCAATTGGTATCCAGGCCCACGTTGGACACCCCCACGAATCCGCCGGTTGGCCGCTGGAACACCTTGCCGGCCACCAGCGCCTTCACCGGCGTACCCACCCCGCGCGCCTGCATGTCGAAATCGAGCGCCTCCTTCCACATGGGCACCAGGAACACCAGATAACGCCCCTGCCCGAAATACTCCTGCGTCACCTGCAGCTCAATCGCCTGGTTCGTGTGTTCCAGCGCTCCAAAGAGCGGCGATGCCGGCTCCCGCACCTGGAAGTCGATCGGTCCGTGCTTGATCTGGATCACGACGTTGTCATCGAACTTGCCATCCAGGCGGTTGAAGTTGTCATAGGCCGCCCGCGCCCGGTCGTTCTTCAGGTTGCGCCAGTCCATGTGGTGGTCGTAGACGAAGCCGCGGTAGAAGAACAGGCCGCCGTGCGGTTTCAGTGCTCGGGCGATCACATTCGCGGCATCGGCGTGGGTGCGGCCATAGGCGGAGGGACCGATGCGTCCTTCCGAATCCGCCTTCAGCAGAAAGCCGCCAAGATCCGGCACGGCCTGGTACACCTCATCGGCCTTGGCCTTCCACCAGGCGGCGACTCCGGCATCCAGCGGATCGAATGTAGAGAGCCCGCCCACCCGCTGCGGGCTGCCGAAATCCACGGAAAGCACCATCCGCACGCCCCACGGCCGAAGTGCCTCGGCAATCCGCGCAATCTGCGGCATGTAATCCGCCGTCAGAACGCGCGGATCCGCATTCACGTTGTTGATGGAACACCCATTGATCCCCAGCGAGGCCAGCAGCCGGCCATACTCGCTCACACGGCTGAGATCTTCCCGCACCTTGCCCTTGTCCCAGAAGATCGATCGCCCGCCGTACCCGCGTTCAATCGTCCCGTCCAGGTTGTCCCAGTGATTCACCCATCGCACCGGTGCGTACGGAACAGACCGCTCATTCAACACATCGAGCGGTTCTCCTAGGGCCATCTTCTTCAACAGGGCGAACGTCCCGTAGAGCACGCCGCGATCATTCGCTCCGGCAATCACCACAAGCCGCGGCGCGCCCGCAGCACGCGTGGTAAGTGCGTAACCGTCTTCCCCCAACGGGCTTGCGGCAGGCAGGCCCGGCACGGCCCGGCGGACTGCCGCATCCACACCCAGGACTATCGCCCCTTCGGCCGGTACAGTGGCGCTCACCCGCAGAGTCACGCCGAGCATTCCCTTGATACCGCGAATCAATTCCCGCTGCGCCGTCTGCTCAACGGGCGAGTTGCCAGTCACGACCACCGTCGCCGGCAGGCTGCGGATCGAGCGTTGGGCCATCGCGCTATCGAGCGCCGCATACCTCAACCAGGCATCGGCGCCGGTCTCGGCCCGCAACCCGGCCAAGGCCACCAGCCACAATGCACCACTCAGCTTCCGGCTCATAGCTCCTCCCATTCGATCCCTGTCATGTTCAAATCGTGAAACGGTTCCATTGCCCGCTAAATCGATTCAGGAGGGCAACTGTATAGTGTTATCCCAAAGTCGCCGCAAACACAACGCGGAACGCCCACTAATCCGGAATGGCGCGCGCGGAAACCCTGCGGGCGACGAACCTGAATCCGTTCATTTCGACTCTCACCGACAGGCTTCAAACTCCCGCGCAGCCTCCACCAGAGCCCGGATGTTGGCCGCCGGCATCCCCGGACTGGCACCGCCGCCCAGCGACAGAATCAGATTCGCTCCGTTAGTCTTCCGCAGAACCTGCAGCGCCGCTTCCTTCACTTCCGCCGCCGTACCCCGCACTCCCAGGTCCAGCGGAGACACATTGCCCATCAGGCACATCCGTCCACCTGTCCTGCGACCGGCCTCTTCGATATCCACCTTGTAGCTGAAGTTCAGAACATCAAAGCCCGTGTCCGGCAGGTCGTCGATGAACTGCTTGATCGACGCATCGTTGTGATAGACCTTCACCCAGTCCCTGCGGAAAGGCATCGCAGATTCTCTTCAGGTACGGAGCTGCGAATTCACGGTAGGAAGCGCGGGATAGAAAGCCCACCACGTCGTCGAGTACAAAGATGCCCTGGACGCACGGGCCAATTGCCTCCGCCTGCGCCTTCA
This sequence comes from Paludibaculum sp., assembly GCA_049841055.1. Lineage (GTDB taxonomy): Bacteria > Acidobacteriota > Terriglobia > Bryobacterales > Bryobacteraceae > Paludibaculum. Next base: position 68,501 of record JASGIE010000062.1, read on the forward strand.
ACCACGCGATGGTGCCATCGGTGACGTAGGAGAGCAGGCGGTGCACGCCCTCCGGGTCGTCCACGATATTCGTCATCAGGTTGTTCACATCGTGAACAAAGGCAGCCGTGCAGAGCGGACCCCGCGCCGCGACCACGGGCAGCGTGTATCCGGCGTCGAAGATCCGCTGCTTTTGCGTCTGGTAGCGGCGCAGCGCCAGGGACATGAAGCCGTCCCGCCAGGGATCGATCGCCACCATGTGGTCGAGGTCCGACAGGCGTTGCAGCGTCGCCACCTGGCTGGGCGGCTGGTCCGGCTGGAAAGTGATCCGCGCGCCCATCGACGAGGGTTCAATCGCCATCCCGTACTCCACCCACCACGACGGGAACAGCGTCACCTCCGGGAAATCCTGGGCCACTTTCAAATTGGCCTGGAACCAGACCTCGGGATCCAGGAATGTAGTCCAGATGGTTGATGCCCAGATAACCGGGCATCCACGGACTGTCCACAATCAAAGCCAGCGGCACCCGATCCACGGGTTGGCGCTTGGCCGCCTTTTGAAGGCGTCCCACTGTTCTTGTCGCATAGGCGTCCTTGCGGTCGACGAACCTGATTCTTCAGGGCGCGGCGATGGACCGATGAATTATCAGCCAATCGGGCCTGCAGGTATCATAATCGAGCCGCGCGGCGCCCGCGGTTCCTAGTCGTCGTCCCAGTCGCTCGTCTCGGTCAGTTTGGGTTCGTCTTTTTTGACGCGCGTTACCGGATCGGGCTGCCCCCGCAGCTCACGCACCACCGCTTCGCCCGTCAGCCGGCCGCTCGCCATCGCTCCTTGAATGCTGGGGGTGGAACGGTGATCGCCGCACACATACAGACCGGGCGCCAGCCTCGACGGCTGCTGCCACTCCATCGGCGACACCACCGGCAGACCGTGCTCAATGCGGTACATCCGCAACAGACGCCATTCATCCGCCACCAGGCCGTACCAGTGACGCAACTGGCCGCGCACCATGCTCACCACCGTCTGGTCATCGCGGCTGGGCCAGCCCAGTACCGTGATGCTGATGAGATTCTCTCCTTGCGGCGCGTACCCCGGAGCCACGATGTTCATCACGGCCAGGTTGTTGATGGGCCCGCGGCTGCTGCCGCTCAGCACCAGCATCGCCTCGTCCACCGGCGGCTCCTTGGCGGCGAAATACAGGGTGCAAACGCTTCTCGAAGACACCGTCCGCTCAAAGCCCAACAACCGGGACGCCTCGGGCCCCTCCGTCGCCACCACAATCTGCTTCGCCTGCAAAACTTCCCCGGTGGACAGCTTCACCTGATTCTGTCCGATCGAGTGCACCCGCTCGTTCAACCGCAGAGAACCGTCCGGTATCACCTCGGCCAACTGCCTGGGAATCGCCTGCATCCCTTCTGCAGGTACGGCAGCGTCTCCTTCCGCGAACATCTTGAACACGAACTCGAATAGCCGGTTGGAGACGGTGAGTTTCGAATCAAGCATCACCCCGCCGATGAACGGTTTGAAAAACCTGTCGAGCATCGGTTGGGACATCTGCCGCCGCCGCAGCGCCTGCATGGTCGAGATGTCCTCGCTCTCGAAGATCTCGTCAATGCTCTTGTGCAGCACGGTGGAGCGGATCCTCGACAAGCGGTACTTGTCCAGCACCCCCCCCACCGGCGTGAAGAGCGTCGACAGAAAGCTCCCCGGCTCACGCCACGGGTCGGGCAGACGGTAGAACCGCCCGTCGCAACGCACAATCGCACCGGGAGCGAAGGCGCACAACTGCAGCCTGTCGTAGTCGAGTTGTTGCAGCGCCTCGGGATAGGCCGAGAGCAACACCTGAAAACCCCGGTCCAGGAGGAAGCCATCCACCTGGTCGGTCCTTACCCGGCCACCCACGCGGTCACCCGCCTCAATCAACTGGAATGAGACGCCTTCCTTCACTAATGCGCGCGCACAACAGATGCCGGCGAGCCCCGCGCCGACAATCACAACTTCTGGATTCGACATTTCACTCGATACCTGAATCGGGTCCTTGCGCAGATCCGCGTGCCTGCCGGATCTTTCGAAGCACCAGAAACTCTGAGAGATTCTCGCCCGTTAACAATCCGACTAGTTTCTCGCGTTCGAACACCAATGCGCAATTGCCGGACTCACCCATCCTTAGAGCGGCTTCCGAGAGCTGCATCGTCGGTGAGAGCCTGGCAAAATCCCGGTCCATCACCCCGGCTACATAGGCGTCCGGCCCCTCCGAGGCCATCGCCTTCAACAGAGCGGTCCGGTTGAGTAGACCCACTGTTTCCTCGCCGGAAAGGACAGGAAAGTCCTGTTGCGAAGTGGCCAGCAGAAGATCGGCGGCATCGCGGATCGTGTTGCCGTGCTGCAACGTCCGGAAGTCGGTGATCATCGCATCGACCACCGTGGCCCCCTTCATCAGCGCCTGAGCGGAGGTCGCCATCACCTCCTGGGTCGCGCCCACATAGACGATGAAAGCGAAAAAGATGAAGACGAAGTTCGAGTTCAACAGACCATACAAACCCATCGCCGCCGCCACCACGGTCCCGATGCGCGCCGTTAATCTTGTGGCATCCTCGATGGGCCGCTTCGCCGCCAGCAACGATCGCATCACGCGCCCGCCATCCATCGGGAACGCCGGCAGGAGGTTGAAGAACGCCAGGACCAGATTGGCCACCGCCAGCCGGCCCGGGAGATTGGCGTCAGTCGAGGCCCGCCAGTGGCTCAGTTCCACGGAACCGCCTTGTGCATAGGTCCAGCCCAGCAGGGCCGCGCCCAGCACGAAGTTCACCATTGGGCCGGCCAGCGCAATCCAGAACTCTTCCGCCGGATTCGGCTGGCGCGCCAGTTTCGCCAGGCCGCCCAGCGGCAGCATCACAATTTCCGTGGTCTCGATCTGGAACCGTCGCGCAGCCAGCGCGTGCCCTGCCTCGTGCAACAGAACCGAGGCGAACAGGCCAATCACATACAGCGCCGTGCCCGGGATGGACTGTGTACCTTCCGAGCCCATGAAGATGAGCCAGATGACCATCAGCCAGAAGGTGAAATGAAAGCGCACCGGCACGCCGAAAAGGCGAAAGAAGCCAACTGAGCCGGGTGCTCGGCCGTCGTTCACTGGAGAAGGGGTCGGTTCGTCCATGAACAAGCCATCATAAACCGGCGGGCGCCAAAAGGCGATCAGTACCCGCGCAGTTCAGGAGCGGCGTAGTCGCGGCCCGTCACCAGTGCAAGGTAGTCCGGCCGATCCGCTGGGCTAAGGTAGCGGTAGGTCCGGACTATTTCTCCGTGGAAAAGCAGAAATGCGCCGGGCAACTGGAAGCCGTCACCCGCCAGCCGGCCGATGCCGTGCCGCCGCAGCACACTCACCTGGAAGGCACGCCACCAGACCTTGGGGCTGAGGAAGGTCATCAGGCCCGCTCGAGGCAGCGCAAAGGCCTTGTATAGAGCCCTGGTCCGATCGCTCACGCGGGGCACATTCTCGAGACCGAAGTGCTCGAAGATGCCCGGCTCTTCCGTCTCGCAACCCATGTGCACCAGCACCAGCCGCGCCCCCTGCGCCTCGATCTCGTGTTGCTGCCGCGCCAGATCGGCCAGCGCTTCGCGGCAGAACATGCAGCCGGTCTGCCGCAGGAAGACGAGCAGCACCGGCGTCAGACGCGAATGCTCATCCAGACTGATCCCGTACTGTGTTTTCCGCCGCAATGCGAAACGCAACAGATCCGGCGAGATCGTCCTCAGCACGCGCAGCATCACGTCACGCCTGGCGTGCAGTATCACCGCGAAGGCAAGAGTCCAGACAAGATTGTCCAGAATAACGACCAGCCACGCCGCCGCATCCACGTGATGGCGGAGGATCTCCACGCCAAGCCCCGCGCCCAGGGCCGATTTGGCCAGAAAGCCCATGAGCACGACCGGCCAATACCGGAAGGCGTCGCCCGAGGCCGCCCAAAAGCCAATCCCCAGAATGGCGATCATCAGCGCCGCGGCATCCAGCATGACGCCGCCCAAGCCGGCCGGAACCGGCTGCCCCGGAGCAAGGTAGCGCAATAGGGTAGCCGGAGAAAGCAGGCCAAACCCAGCCAGCCCCAGGTGGAAGGCCGCGGCCGCGCGCAGCACCCACTTCATCCAACCGGGAGGCCGCTGATTGAGGTAGTACATGCTGTTCCGCTGTTATGATGCGTCCCCGGCACGGGCTGCATCAGAATCATCGCAACCTCACAGACGCCGCCCAACGGCATTCAGTTCGTAAAGATCTGGTTAAGTCAAACGCGCGTCTTACTGGCTGGAAGCGAGGAATTCCAACACGCGTTCCCCTGACCGGTCAATGGGATCCGTGCCCGAAAGCGAGAGATCGGCGAAATCCTGGCACGGGTAGATGAAGGTCCGGGCGCCAGGCAACACGCTGGTCTCAAACTGCCACCTGACACTCTCCGGCGTGCGCGCCCGTTCCCGAATGTCCCGATACAAGCGCCGCTCCAGACACACCGGTTCGGGTGCCTCGACATACAGTTTCAAGGAGAGCAGATCCCGCAGTTCCGGCCAGTACAGCGCGAACAGCCCTTCCAAAATCACACAGGTTCCCGGTTCAATAATGTCATCGCCCGGCGTCCGCGAGTGGGTCTCGAAACTATAGTGCGGAGCATGGATTGGTTGGCCCGACGCCAGCGCCCGCGCATGCTCCAGGATCGCGTTGTGGTCCACGATATGCGGTTCGTCGAAATTGGTCTTCTCCCGAACCTCCATGGGCAGATGCGATAAATCGAGGTAGTAGTGGTCAAGATTCAGGACCCGCGCGCCGGTCCGGATGGACAGCCAGCGCGCGAGTTCCGACTTGCCGGAGCCTGAGGGCCCGGCGATTCCGATCAATTTGACCGGTTGGGACTGCCTGTTCACTGCTTACACCCTCGCGGCTGTTTGCATACTCTGCGCCGGGGGAGGCGGCGGCGCCTGCAGTCTCACGCTCACCAGTTTGGACACGCCCTGCTCCTGCATGGTGACGCCGTACAGCATCTCGGCAGCCTCCATGGTCTTCTTGGCGTGGGTGATTACGATGAACTGCGTTTGCGCCGCCATGTCCTTCAAAAGATTCGCCAGACGGCCCACGTTCGCTTCGTCGAGCGGAGCGTCGACCTCGTCCAGGATACAGAACGGGCTCGGCTGATAGTGGAAGATCGCCATCAACAGCGCCACGGCCGTCAGGGCCTTCTCACCGCCCGAGAGCAGCAGGACGTTCTGCAGCCGCTTGCCGGGCGGCGAAGCCACGATTTCGATGCCCTGGTCGAGCGCATCGCCCTCGCCGGTCAGGCGCATTTCGCCCAACCCGCCGCCGAACAACGACTTGAACATATCGCGGAACTTGTCGTTGATGACCGCGAAGGCCTCGACGAACCGCTTACGAGACTCGCTGTCGATCTCGTTGATCGCCTTCTCGGTGTCGCGGATCGAATCCAGCAGATCCTGCCGCTGGGTGTTAAGGAAGTCATAGCGCTGCTGCGACTCCTGATACTCGTGCAGGGCTTCCGGATTCACCGGGCCCAGGGCTTCAATCCGCTTGCGGAGTTCCGAAACCCGCTCTTCCACGTCGGAAACGGCCATCTCGTCCAGCTCAACCACCGCCGGAGCCGCCTCGCCCTCCGCCACCTCCGCCGGGGCCGCCGCAGCTTGCGTCGCCAGATCCGCCACCGGGATGTCCAGGTCTTTCCTACAAGTGTCGTCCAGGAACTTCAGCTCGCTCTGGCGCCGTACCAGATTCAGTTCGATCTGGTTGCGCTTGTCGTGCGCCTCGGCCGACGCCTGGCGGGTTGTCTTGATGTTCTCTTCGCTGGCGGCCAGCGCGGCGCGTTGCGCCGTCTCCAATTCAGACAACTCGCCCACCGTCTTCTCGAAGAACTGCTGCTCGTCGGCCAGCGACCCGGCGCGTTCCTCCAGCTGCATGTTGTTCTCGAGGAAGCGGTTGCGGGCGACGCCCAGACGCTCCATCTCGGCCAGCAGGCTCTGCCGGCGATTCGTGACTTCGCGGATCTGATTCTCGAGCCGCGCCGAGGCGTTCTCCACCCCGCGGCGGCGCTCGTCAAACCCGGCCAGTTCGACGCGCAGCACCGAGTGCTCCTCGGCCAACTGGTTCACTTCCTGCTTCAGCGTTTCAAGGTCCGAGCGGCCCTGCTCCAGCGACTGCTCCACCGCGATCCGTTGCTGCTCGCGCTCGACCACCAGCGCCTGCTTCTGCTGGCGCTGCTCCATGCTGCGGTCCGCATCGCGCTGCAAACGCTCCAGTTCGACCCGAGAGACGGAGAGTTTCTGATTCGCCCGGTTGAACTCCTCGGAGATCTTGCGCATCTCCTGGTCGAGAACCAGAGTGTCCTTCTCCTGCCGCTGCTGGTCCGTCCGCAGCCGTTCCAACTCTTCACTCAGAGACTGGATCTCGCTGTCCAGTTGGTCCAGCGTCTCCTGAGCGGTAGCCAGAGCCGTCTGGCGGGCCTGGAACTGGCCGCTGATTTCGCGTAGTTCGCGCTTCAAAGCCAGCGGTCCGGTGCCGGTCTTCTTGCCACCGCTCACCGCGTGGCCGCTGTAGCAGACCCCGTCGGGCAACAGGAAGAAGAGATCCGGATACATCATCGCCAGCCGCTGGGCAGCGTCCCGGCCTTCCGCCAGGAAACAGCGGGCCAGGCGCGGCAGCAAAGCCGCCGGAGCGTTCGTCAACCCGTTCGTGAAGCGGATGCCATCACTGAGCCGGCCAACGATCCCGGTTTCGGGACCGATAGCCGGCTCGTGAACGGGGGAGGCGGCGACAGCAGTACTGTCGCCGTTAAGGTGGGGTTCGACGAGGAAGGTAGCCCGCCCGTCGAGGTCGCCACGCAGGACATCGATGCCGCGCTGGGCATCGTCCCACGTCTTGACGACAACGTACTCTAACTCCTCGTGAAGAAACTCTTCGGTGGCCTTTTCGAACTTCGGATCCGTGAGATCGACGAAGTCGGCGAGCACACCGGCGGGCTTCAGATCCTGCGCCCTGGCCGCGCTCGATTGCCGTAAACAAACGCTTTACGGATTCGGTCGTATACGCACGGTGCGAAAGGATTTCCTCCAGTGAGTCACGGCGTGCGCGGAGCCTCGAGGTCTCGGTTTTGAGCGCATCCAGTTGACGACGGGTTTCCTGCGCCCGGGTGCGCCGCTCCTGCAAGTCGGCATCGACACTCTTGCGGCGGTTCTGGAGATTCTCCAGCTCCATCTGCCTGTTGGAGAGACGCACGCCGAACTCGGCCTTGGATTGCTCCAGCCGCGCCAGATCGGTGATCGCGGTCGTCTCGTCATGCTTCACGCGAGCCGTATCCCGCTCCATCGCGGAGAGATAGGTGTCGATCTGACCAACCTGGTTCTTGAGCTGGGAACTCTCGCCCAGCAGGCGAACCACCTGCTGGCGGGCGGATTCGAGGCCACGCTCCCGTTCGCGCAACTGCGCCTGGAGAGAGTCCTTTTCCTCGTTCTTCGCCATCAGGCGCTCGCGAGCCTCGCCCGCTTGCACCTGGAGCTGCTGGAGCTGGGCAGTGAGATTGGTGCGTTCCTGGTCGAGAGCTTCCAGGCGCTTGTACATCTCCTCACTCTCGCCCTCGCCCTGCTGCAGGCGCTGGTCGATGCCGCCGATCTGGCGGGCTTGCGACTCGATCTGGCCGCGCGTGCGCTCGGTTTCGATGCGGACTTCCGCCAGGCGCTTGCGGGCCTCCGTGAGATTGGCTTCGGTCTGGTAAAACGTTTCGCGCGCCGCAGTCAGCGCCGTCTCTTCGGTCTCGACGCTCGAGTGCAGTTCCTGGTAACTGCGAGTGGCTTCACCGAGTTCCAGGGCGACGCGTGTGGCCTCGCGCTCCAGCAGCCGGTAGCGGCCGGTCAGGGCGACGCGCAACTGGGCATCCAGCTCGGTCTTCAACTCCTCATAACGCTTGGCCTTACCGGCCTGACGTTTGAGTGAATTTACCTGCCGGTTGACCTCTTCCAGAATGTCGAATACACGGGTCAGGTTCTGCTTCGCGCCTTCGAGTTTGGCTTCCGCCAGGCGGCGCTTCGTTTTGAACTTGCTGATGCCGGCCGCCTCTTCAATGACGGCGCGACGGTCGAGCGGCTTGGAGGATAGGATCTGGCCAATGCGACCCTGTTCAATGATGGCGTAGGATTCCGGCCCGAGTCCGGTACCCATGAAGAGGTCCTGGATGTCGCGCAGGCGGGCCTGTTTCCCGTTGATCAGGTACTCGCTCTCACCGGAGCGGAACAGCCGCCGGGTGATGATGATTTCCTGTTCCTTGCCGGGCGAATGAAGAGAGAATCCGTTGGTCCGGGCGGCGCCATTGGTCCCGTTCGCGTGTCCGTTGGACTGTTCTGGGGCAAGTGCTTCCACCTGCTGGACTTCGATGACTTCGACGGGGCCCTCGACGGGAGTGGCTTCAACAGGCGCCTCGGGCGTGGGCTCAACGGCGACGGGCGCGGCTTTGGCACCCTTGCCGGGCTTCGCTTGTTCGGGTTTCGCTCCGGGGATGACGACACTACCCGTGGGATCCACCAGAACCATGGTGACCTGGGCCATTCCGACGGGCTTGCGGCCGCTGGTGCCGGCAAAGATCACGTCTTCCATGCGGGCGCCGCGCAACGACTTCGCCGATTGTTCTCCCAGCACCCAGCTGATTGCATCGCTCAGGTTGGATTTGCCGCAGCCGTTGGGGCCAACCACGGCGGCCACGCCACGACCTTGGAATCGCATCTCGGTGCGGTCACAGAAGGACTTGAAGCCCTGGATTTCAACGCGTTTGAGTGTCAGCAAAGGCGTCTTCCTCTCAATGGAATGCCAGCGTTTCGACGCGCACCCAATAGGGAGCCGCCACTCGGGGGGGGGTACTTCCGAGAATACACCTCCAAATCGGAAAAGGCAAGCACTACGCCGCCAGATTCAGCGGTCCACTTCCGGCAACCACTACCGGTTGTGGTCACCAGGAAAAACTGTGGGAAACCAGGGGGAAACCCGTCGCTCCAGCCTCGTTTTGAATCCACTACCCTGCACTGCTTCAAGCATCACGTTCAGATTCCACCATAATCAATTCAATCAAATGACGATGGTCTCCAAAATCCAAGCCGCGATCCCCAACAGGACCTAAGTTGGACGGATTCTGCGGTTTAGAGGTTGCTTCGCAGGTTGATGAAAGCTGCATCGCGCCCGCGGGGGCCCACCCGATCATCCGGCGAATTGCATTGACAAAAGATCTGTTTTCCCGTAATTTCTACTGAAACGTACAGCACCCGCCAACCGTCGCGAGGTGCACCCCGCCCACGTCGCAATCGAACTCCCCGAAACCGTCGCGACGACCTGTGTCGAAGCGGCTTCCGCCAACCAGGACACACCTCAACCGGGAGATCTATCCATGGAAACGCAGAAGTTCAGCCGCCGGGGTCATGGCGCGCATGGCAGCGCTGCTCACGGCCGGCTCCAGTTTGCCTTTTTATAATGAGGCCGCTCTCGCGCAGGAAGCGCAACGCGCAGTTTCTCGCGGCGCGATGCCGGCAGACGCCGTGCGCATCAGCTCGAACGAGAATCCTCTGGGGCCCTGCCCCGAAGCTTTGGAGGCCATCTACAAAGTCGCAAAGTTTGGCGGACGGTACCAGCCATTCGGCGGAGACCGCAGCCTTCATCAAGACAGCGGCCGAAGTGGAAGGCGTGAAGCCCACCTACATCGCGCCCTTTGCCGGATCGAGCGACCCTCTTCACAGGACAACCGTCGCCTTCACGTCGCCCGAGCGCAGCTTTGTCATGGGCGACCCTGGTTATGAGGCCGGTGCGCGAGCCGCGCAGTTCATTGGCGCCAAGGTCCACCGGATTCCACTGAGGAAGGACTTCTCGCACGACGTCGAGGCGATGTGCAAAGGCCGACGCGAACGCCGGGAGTCATCTACATCTGCAATCCGAACAACCCGACCGGCTCGCTTACTTCCCGCAAGGACATTCAATACGTCCTGGCCAACAAACCGAAGGGATCGATCCTCCTGCTGGATGAAGCGTATGTCCACTTCGCGGACATGACGCCGGCCTCCGATCTGGTGGCGGCCGATAAGGACGTCGTCATCCTGCGTACCTTCTCGAAAGCGTACGGTATGGCCGGCATCCGGGCCGGCATGGCCATCGCCCGGCCGGACCTTCTGGAAAAGATGCGTCCGTACGGCGCGGGCATGCTGCCCATTCACCGGACTGGTGGCCGCCACGGCCAGCATGCAGGTGAAGACGCTGGTGGCGGAACGCCGCAAGATCAACAAGGACATCCGCGAGGATACCTTCGAGTTCCTGACGGCCAAAAAGTTCACCTTCGTCCCGTCGCACAGCAGCAAGTTCATGCTGGAAGTTCACAAACCCGGCATGGAAGTGTCGTGAAGGCTCTGGCGAACGAGAAGATCTACATCGGGCGGGTGTGGCCCATCTGGCCGACGCACGTCCGGGTGAGCATCGGGACTCAGGACGAGATGAACAAGTTCAAAGCAGCGCTGGTCAAAGTCATGGCCTAGCCGGCAGGCTCCCCAAGGGGCTGATTTTGGGGACCAGCCCGGGGAACCGGTGTAGTTTCGCCCCGCCGCCGCCTTCAGGGGTGAAGGGAGTGGCGGCGGGGTAGTCAGCGTCCGTCCGGACCGGGGTCACCGGTTGGCGGGCGTCCGCAGTTCGAACCATCCTCAGGTAGGCGGGCCTTTCAGGGTGGCCCGCTCCCAAACTGACAATGCCCACGCTCCATGTCCGGAGCGACCTCCCAGCCGCAGTGTGCCTGGCCGCACCCGATTTCACTTTTTGGAGAAACAAGATGCGATTGATGTCGTACTTTGTTGTGGCATTACTACTCTGTGGGGAGACCCTCTCCGCCCAGAGTTTCCAGGGGAGCTTGCGCGGACGGCTGACCGACGAAAGCGGAGCCGCCGTGCCGGATGCTAAGGTGACGCTGCGCGACGAAGCAACGGGGATTACGCGCAGTTCGTTGACCAGTTCCGCGGGTGAATACACGTTTCCTTCGTTGAATCCGGCCACCTACACGGTGCAGGCCCAGGCGCCGGGTTTCAAGACGATGGAGAAGGCCGGCGTCGTCGTGGCGACGCAGAGCGCGGTGACAGTGGATCTCACCCTGACGCTGGGGCAGGTCTCGGAGAGCGTGAATGTGACGGAGGAAGTGCCGTTGATCGAGACGGCAAACGCGTCGACCGGCCAGGTGATCGACCGGCAGAAGCTCGAGGATCTGCCGAATCTGGGGCGCAACCCCTTCATGATGTCGAAACTCTCGCAGAACGTGGTGCAGGTGGGCAATCCGAAGTTCAATCGCATGCAGGATCAGTCGGGTTCGTCCCAGATCTCGATTGCCGGCGGACCGGTCCGGGGCAATAACTACCTGCTGGACGGCATCTCGATCACGGATTCCACGAACCGGGCGGTGATCATCCCATCCCTGGAAGCCGTGCAGGAGGTCAAGGTCCAGGCGAACACCTACGACGCGGAGATGGGCCGCACGGGCGGCGGCACCTTCAATACCTTCCTGAAGTCCGGCTCGAACCGCATGCATGGCAGCGCCTTTGGCTACCTGCGCGAGACCGAGTGGCTGGCAAACAACTTCTTCTCGAACCGGGCCGGGCAGCCGCGCATCGATCAGCCGTTCCGCAACTACGGCGGGTCCATCGGCGGTCCCATCCGGATCCCCAAGATCTACGACGGCAAGAACAAGACCTTCTTCTGGCATCTCGGGGGAAGCCTACCGGCAGACCGAAGCAGCCGGTACCGCGCTGGCGGTCCCGACAGCCCGCGAACTGGCCGGAGACTTCAGCCAAAGCAAAGCGCAGGCCGGCGGCCTGCAACTCATGTATGATCCGCTGACGAGCCGGACCGAGAACGGAGCCATTGTGCGGGACCTCTTCGCCGGCAACATCATCCCGGCGAACCGTCTGAGCAAGGTGGGGACCAGCCTCGCCGCCTACTATCCGGCGCCCACCAGGACGGCTGCCTTCTACGGGGACACCAACTTCGACGCCACCGTGGGCGCCTACAACCGCGCCGACCAGACGACCTGGAAGCTGGATCATGAGGTGACCCGCTGGTGGCGGGCCAGCGCTTCGTATCTGCACTACGGCAGCCGAGAGCCTGGCAACGCCTGGTTCCCGAACATCGCGTCTCCGAACCAGGGCGTGCTCTACCGCAAAGTGGACGCGACCCAGTTGAACAGCACGCTGACACCGACGCCGACCATCGTGGTGGCACTGCGCTACGGCTTCAACCGCTTCCCGAACTTCAGCGCACCGACCAGCTTCGGCATGGACATGACGAAACTAGGCTTCTCGCCTTCCCTGCTGTCGCAATTGCCGGTGCAGGCATTTCCCAGCGTCGGCATGTCGGACCTGGTGAGCTACGGCGGCGGCGGCGTATCACAGAATGTCTTCCATTCGCGTACTTTCTCGGCAAGCCTCTCAAAGTTCGCCGGGCGGCATAGTTGGAAGTTTGGCTTCGACTATCGCGTGCTGAATCACGATGGATCACCGACGGTGACTCCAGGCTCCTACAGCTTCAGCGATGTGTTCACTCGGGCGACGCCGACCCGGACGACGGTGGGCACCGGGTCCTCGCTCTCGGCCCTGCTGCTGGGCTATCCAGCCTCGGCGAGCGCGACGCTGTCGACAAACGTCTATAACTACGTCCGCTACTATGCGGGCTTCGTGCAGGACGACTTCCGCGTCAGTTCCAAGCTGACGCTGAACCTCGGGCTGCGCTACGAGTTCGAGACGGGCATCGGCGACCGCAACAACAACTTCGTGGTCGGCTTCGACCCGGACAAGACAAACCCGCTGCAGTCGACGGTCACGGGCCTGACGTTGAAGGGTGTTGTGATGTATGCGGGCGTAAACGGCAATCCGACACGGTCCGGCGATCCGAATAAGAACAAGTTCATCACCGCGCATCGGCGTCGCCTATTCCTTGAATTCGAAGACGACGCTGCGCGGCGGCTACGGCATGTTCTGGGCGCCGATTCCGTTCAGCCTGCAGGATCCCATCGGCTACACGCAGTCGACGCCGTACATCGCGACCATTGATAACAACGCCACTCCGGCGGGCACGCTGGACAATCCGTTCCCCACGGGTCTGCTGAAGCCGGTGGGCAACTCAGCCGGAGAACTGGCCGGCATCGGCCAGGGCATCTCGGCCTATGACTTGAAGGCCCGGTCGACGCTGGTGCAGCAGTACTCGTTCGACATCCAGCGGCAGTTGGCCGGCGGCGTTGCGCTGGCTCTCGGCTATGTGGGTTCGAAGTCGACTCACCTGGTGCAGGGCACGGGCAACATCAACATCAACCAGCTCGCCATGCAGTATCTCTCGCTGGGCGCAGCCTTGAACCAGTCCGTCGCCAATCCGATGGCGGGCAATGGCGGGCAGTTCGCGGTGGCCAGCGCGACCGTCACCCGCTCGCAGTACCTGCGGCCGTTCCCTGAGTTCACCAGTGTTTCGCTGCAGAACTCGGATGCGAGCCGGGCGCTGTATCACTCGTTCTTCGTCCGTGGGCAGAAGCGCTTCGCCACCGGGCTGAGCTTCCTGGGCACCTACACCTGGTCGTTGAACCAGGACAGCGCCTTCTCGGGAGCGGGCAACGTGTACAGCGGGCAGCCCGGCACCGCCCAGAACAACTACGATCTGGACGCGGAGTACGGACTCTCGACCTCGCACACACCGCACCGGTTGTCCACGGCGGTGACTTATGAACTGCCGTTCGGCAAGGGCAAGCAGTTCCTCACCAGCAGCCGGATTCTCGATTACGCCGTGGGCGGCTGGAGCGTGAATGTGGTGGGCCTGCTGCAGAGCGGGTTTCCCCTGGCGATCACCCAGGTGAACAACAACGGCGTGATTGGGACTTCGGTGCAGCGTCCCAATGCGACAGGCGTTTCGCCGGTGACACCCGGCGCGCTGACGGACCGCCTGGACAACTACATCAACACGGCCGCCTTCTCACAGGCCGCGCAGTTCACGTTCGGCAACGTCAGCCGGACGATTGGAATGCGGGGACCGGGGCAGGTCAACTGGGACGTCTCGCTGTTTAAGACGTTCCAGATCACCGAGCTCTTCAAAGCCCAGTTCCGCGCGGAGGCTTTGAACTTCACGAATACGCCGCTCTTCTATGGGCCCAACACGCAATTCGGCAACGTGGCGTTTGGGCGCATCACAAGTCAGGCCAACTTTTCGCGCATGATCCAGCTGGGAGTGCGTTTCCTCTTCTAGCGGGAACGGGCGCGTTCCGGCCGGCCGCGTGCCATCTCTCCTCCGCCCAGGCACGCGGCCGGCTTTGATTTGCGTTTGAAGTAGTGATGCTGGCCCGGTCCACCCCTGAGACCGGGCTTGGGACGCGGTGCATTGTAGCTCCCCTGCGATGCACCGCCATTTTTTTGTCCGCGCTATTGTGGATTGCATATGGGCGAACCTTGGCTGAGCGGGACACTGGGCGAATATCACGCCGTCGTGCGAGCCGTGCTGCATGGGCTGCAGCAGGCGCAGGAAGACATCGAGGATTGGACCGACGACCTCATCGATGAGGAGTTGTGGTTGCAGCCCAGCGGTCTGGCGCCGGTGGGCTTTCAGTTGCGCCACATCTCCGGCAGCATCGACCGCCTGCTGACCTATGCGCGCGGCGAGCAATTGAGCGCGGAGCAACTGGCCATTTTGAAGGCCGAGATGGTGCCGGGCGCTGGTCGCGCCGAGTTGATGGCGGAGGTGGAACAGACCTTTGCAGGAGCAGCGGCGCAGGTGCGGGCGACCGACCCGGGCACATTGACCGAGGCCCGGGGAGTCGGCCGGAAGGCCCTGCCGACTACCGTGGGCGGTTTGCTGATTCATACGGCCGAGCACACGCAACGGCACGTGGGCCAGCTGATTGTGACGGTACGCGTGCTGCGCGCGGCTCGCTAGGAAGACTGCTCCGGCTGCGCCTCCGTCGGGCGGCGCAGCGAGGAGATCAGTGCGACTGTAGCGACCAGCACGTTGGACACGATGACGGGCATCGACTGGATGAGGACGCCGTAGGCGATCCAAAGGACCGCGGCCGTGGCCTGCAGACGGCGCAGGGCGCTGGGTCCCTTGAGAAAGTACGAGGCGGCGAACGTCCCCGTGGCTATGTATCCGAGCAGATCCACACCTTGCATGGGGCTCCTTAAGCAAACTGAGCGGCGGCGGCGGTGCCGTGCTCGGCGATGGTGAGCGTGTCGGTGCGCACCTTGTTCCAGTCCTGCAGCGCGAAGCCATTGGCCGTGAAGAAGGCGCGGATGCGGATGGAATCCCAGCCGGCGACGTCTTCCAGAATGGGGATCAGCACGCTGAGTGCGTCGTCGCTGAGAATGGTGCGGCGCGCGATCTGGCTGATGAACTTCGCTTCGGAGACCGCGATGGTGAGACCCTCGTGGCGGTTGACGTTCAACATGACATGCACGTCGGAGCTGCCGTCGCCCACATACACCACGTGGTCGTAGCTGATCTGCATGGCGTTGCGCAGCTCTTCGAGCACGGCGACTTTGCCGTAGCCGGCCGAGACGCGCAGCACTTCCTGGATCTCGCCTGTTTCCGGATGGTAGCGGAACTTGGTGCCGTAGATGTTCTCGGGCGGCACGATGCCTTCGAGGGCCGATTGAATCACTTCCTCCGGTGCGGCGGAGACGACGTAGAACGCAAAATTGCGGCCGTCGATGTCCTGGAGCAACTGCGACAAAAGGCGGATGTTCTGTTTCAAACGGATGTGCTTGCCGACCTCGTAGAGGTGTTCCTTGCGGACGCGGCGGTACTCCGGATCGTGCAGAAGAAGGTAGGCGAGTTCCCCGCCCTGCTGCACCATGTGAATGCGGGAGAGGCCCTCTACTTTTTTGAGGAAATCCTTGGTCCCCAGCAGTTCACTCAGAACAATGCCGGAGTCGTTGAAGCTCAGTGTTTGGTCGAAGTCGGTGGCGAACAGATACTGCTTCGCCGAATTGGTACGTTCCTGGATCATATTCGAGAAAACTCCTTTCCTTCGGGCCCGGCGACACCAGGATCGCGCGACGGATTATCAGCGCGATGTATGTTTCGTTACAGTTCGAGCGTTCGACTGTGCGTAGACACTCCGGCCTGGAGCAGGCTGATGAACTGAAATGAAAAACGGGGAGTACGGGGCGGCGGGGCCTTGCGGAAATTACATCTCTACTATAGCAGACGCATGCGCTCGGGAACGGGATTCAACCGAGTTCGATAGATAGGCGAATATTGAGAGAGACGGCCTTTATTTACTTTGTGTTAAGAGAAGGCCATTCGGGCTTTCTTTTTTCGCGGAAGGCCCGGACGCCTTCCACGAAATCAGCGGAGCGGAATGTCTTGGCGCGAAACTCGGCGGCCAGGCGTCCGGCCGTTTCCCAACTCATTTCGCGGCTCTTCTGGACAAAATCGAGGCCCCTGCGCAGTGTTTCCTGGCTGGCATGAGCGAGCATCCGCGCGGTGCCGGTGGCGCGGTCGTCGAGTTCAAAGGGCGGAACCACTTCGTGCACGAGGCCATACTGCTGGGCATCGTTCGTTCCGAAAATGCGGCCGGTGAGGGACAACTCGACGGTGCGGCGCTCGCCGATGGCCAGCGAGACCGCGCGATGAATGACGAACGGCCAGAGGCCCAGCCGGATCTCGGTGAGGCCGAAATTGATACCTGCGCGGCGAGCACAACATGACAGTTCGCCAGCAATCCGATGCCTCCGCCGAGAACAGCGCCCTGCACGGCGGCCACGATGGGCTTGTGATAATGCACGCCGAACGTGAACAGTCGCCGGACCTCGGTCCGCTCCGGGGCATCCGGCTGGAGGGCGTCGTCGAGATCCATGCCGGCGCAGAAGACCTTGCGGCATCCAGCAGGACGCAGCCAACGCCAGGATCGCGGCCCGCCTCCTTCAACGCGGACACGAGGTCGAGGCAGAGCTTTTCGTCGAGAGCGTTGCGTTTTTCAGGATGATTCAGCGTGATGCGAAGGACGCGTTCCTCGCGAGAGATCAACAGTTGGCTCATGAACTTGTCGCTTCCGTTTCCAGGCGCAGCAGGGCCGCGCCAAACGTTTTGCCCTGTGCGTCGAGCCTCAGCGTCACGGTGCCGCCTCCGCCGAGCGCGCCCTGCAGGACGCCGCCGGAGTGGCTCGGCCAGCTCCACGAGCAGCTCGTGCCGAGCGCCGATCGCCGGCGGCGCGGCGCGGACTACACGCCGTCCGACGTCGCCGCGGCATCGTGGCGCTGGCCCGGTGGTCGCCCGTGTCGGCGGCGCGGCCGGCCCGGCAGGGCGGTTGGGACCACCCTGCTGGCCGATCCGGCGGTCGGCGGTGGCGCGTCCTGCTCGCCGGCGTGTGTCCTGCTCGCCGGGGTGCGCCGCCGGGTGAGGTTGTGTGGTGCCTGCACGGCATCGACGTCGACCCGCTCGCGCTCGCGGTGACCCAGGCGGCCCTCGGGCTGCTCGTGCCGTGGTCGGCGGCAGCGGCGGGGCCCCGCCTCGTGCTCGGCGACGCCTGCTCGTGCTGGCTGCTCCACGCCGTCGGCGCGGTCGGGGTGGCCGCCCATCGATGCGGTCGTCGGCAACCCGCCCTTCCTCGGCCAGCTGACCTCGGCCACCGCGTCCTGCTGAGGAGCAGGCGCAGCTGCGTGCGCGTACGGCGAAGCCGGCGGCGCCGTAGACCACGGTGGCCGCCCTCTTCGTGACCGTGTCGCTGGCTCTGTGCGCCCGGGTGGCGCTGGCCGCGCTCGTGCTGCCCGAGTCGTTCCTGGCCGCTCGTGACGCTGGCGCCGTGCGCGGCGGCGCCTGCTCGTGGTCGCCGTCGAGGCGCTCTGGGTCGCCGGGGACCCGTGTTCGCCTCGACCGGGGTGCGCGCCTGCTGCCGGTGTCCGCCGCCGGCGGCCCGCAGGGCGCCGGGTCGCCATGTCGGCGACGGTCGCGACGTACGTGGGTCGCGCCTTCACGCCGGGGCCCGAAGCGGTCGCGCCGGTGGCGGGCGGCGCGAGCTGGGCGCCGTACGTGGCGGCGGCCACGGGCCTGCCGCCCGTCGAGCTGGACGAAGTCACGGCCGGTGTCGTCGTTGGCGACCGCCACGGCCGGCTTCCGCGACCAGTACTACGGCATCGTGCCGCACGTGCACGAGGCGCCGAGCCGGGCGGCGGGCCGCCTCGCCCAGGCCCTCGGCGCGGCCGCACCCGCGGTGCCCGACGGCACGCCGTGGTGGTCCCCACGGGCCTGCTCGAGCCCGGCTGGTGCGACTGGGGCCGTCGCCCCGCCCGCTTCGCCGGCCGCTCGGCGGGATGCCCCGGTCCTCGACCTCGATGGCCTCGAGCGCACCGACCCCGGCGTTGTGGTGGACGCCATCGTCGGTCCCGAGCTTCTGGTGGGCACGCAGACGCGCTTGTCGAGGTGGCCGTCGACGAGCGGGGTGGGCGCGGGCACCCTGTCCGTGTCCGTCATCGTGGTGCACGCCGAGCCGGAGCCGCTGTGGCCCCTGGCGGCGGCGCTGTCGGCGCCCGCGGAAGCTTCGGCCTGCTGGCGCTCACGTGCGACGGGCACCGCGTGCGGATGTCGGTCATCGAGCTGTCGGCCCGGCAGGTGGCCGCCGTCCCGCTGCCCGCCGAGCGCGCCGCGGCGGCATGAGGGCATGCCGCCGGCGTGCTCGCCGCTGTTCTTGGTGCTGATCGCACGCCGTGGAGGGCGCGGTGGCGGTCGGCGATGGCGGCGTTCGCCGCGGCGATGGCCCGGGCCTACCGTGTGGACGACCTGCTGTCGGCCTGGTGGCTGTGGCTGGTGCTGCTCTGCGCCTGGTTGTGCGGGCTGACGTCCGATCGACCGCCCCCTGCCTGCTGGTGCGCTCGACCTGCTGCGGCGCGACGGTGTTTCCTGCTCGACATCAGGAGTGGCCCGGCGTGCCGGGTCCGGCAACCTGGGGATGGACACCCAAGGTGCCATCCCGCCCGTCTGCTGGTGCGGGCATGTGGCTCTCGCCGAGCGGCGAGAGCAACGAAGTGTCCGGGCACGCCGCCCGACAGGATCCGGCGTCCCGCACCGAGCGACGGGTGTCCTCCCACGAGCGCCGGCCCACCGCCGCCCGACACCGAGGAACCGACGAGCGTGGACCCCATCGACCGCCGAGCGCCCATCAGCGCCGACGCCCTGCCACCGGCGTGTGGCGTGCGGCGATCCGGTCGCCGCGCGCGCTTCGTGCCGCTTGGGCGAGCGCGTCGTCGAGGCCGGCGGCGTGCTGCGAGGAGGCGGTCGTCGCCTACGAGACGTTGGGCATGCTCAGCCCGAGCGTTCGACAACGCGGTGCTGGTGTGCCACGCCCTCACCGGCGACGCCCACGCCGCGGGGCCCTCCGGCCCCGGCCAGCCCACCGCCGGCTGGTGGGATCCGCTGATCGGGCCGGGCCGGGTGCTGGACACCGACCAGCTCCACGTGGTGTGCGTCAACGTGTTGGGCGGCTGCCAGGGCAGCACCGGTCCGGCGTCGATCGAGCCCGACACCGGCCGGCCCTACGGTCCGGCGCCTTCCCGGTGGTGACCGTGCGCGACATGGTGCGGGTGCAGCGCCGGCTGGCCGACGACCTGGGCATCGACCGGCGGCTCGCCGTGATCGGCGGCTCGATGGGCGGGATGCAGGCGCTGGAGTGGGGGATCATCTACCCCGACCGCATGCGGTCGTTGATCTGCATCGCCTCGGCCGGCGCGGCCAGCGCGCAGCAGATCGCGTGGAGCACCGTCGGGACGGACCGCGGTGGCCAACGATCCCCACTGGCGCAACGGCGACTACTACGACGCCGCCCCCGGCGGCGGCCCCCATGCCGGGCTGGCGCTGGCCCGTCAGATCGCCCAGATCCACTACCGCTCCGAGGTGGTGTTCGAGCAGCGCTTCGGTCGCACCAGCACCAACCCGATCGACCACTTCGCCATGTGGGACCGCTTCGAGGTGGAGTCGTACCTCCAGTACCACGGCGAGAAGCTGGTCCGGCGGTTCGACGCCAACTCCTACCTGGTGCTGAACCAGGCCATGGACCTGCACGACATCGGCCGAGGGCGGGGTGGCACGGCCCAGGCGCTGCGGCGCATCGAGGTCCCCACCTGCACCATGTCGATCCCCACCGACACCCTGTACCCGCCCTACCAGCAGGAGGCCCTCCGCGACGGGCTGGTCGCGGTGGGGGTGCCGGTGGAGCACGTGGTCATCGACAGCCCCCACGGCCACGATGGCTTCCTGCTGGAGTTCGAGCAGGTCGGCAGCGCCATCGGCAAGTTCCTCCGCGAGACCAAGTGCACCATGCCTGACGACCACGACGCCGCCCCCGCCAGCGACCCCACCGCGGCCGGCGCCCCGAGACGCGCGCCATCTGTGCCGGGCGGGCCGACAACGGCGGGGTGCTCGCGCCCATCCCGTGGGCCTCGTCCACGTTCACCACCCCGTTGGTGGACGACGCGCCTGCCATGGCCACCATGATGGGTCACGTGCTTCTACTCGCGTTATGGTACCGATCCATCGTCTGCTTCTTCAGGACGCGATCGTGAGTCAGGGCGCTGAGCGGGCCCGGGCCTTCGTGTCGGGCACCGCGCGGTCAGCGCGGTGGTGCTCGGCCTGTGCTCGAAGGGCGACCACATCGTCGCCCAGCGCCAGCTCTACGCCGGCACGCAGCTGCTGCTGCAGTCGGCGTGCCCGCGGCTTCATCGACGTCACCTTCGTCGACGTGACCGACCCAGCGGCGTGGGAGGCGGCGGTGATCCCCGGCCGCACGGTGCTGCTGCTGGCGGAGACCCCGGCCAACCCGCGGCTCGACCTCGTCGACCTCGAGGCCCTCGGTCGCATCGCCGGCCCGCTCAAGGTCGTCGACTCCACGTTCGCCACGCCGCTCGGGCAGCGCCCGCTCTCGTTCGGCTGCGACCTCGTGCTGCACTCGGCCACGAAGGCCATCGCGGGCCACAACGACGCCACGCTCGGCGTGGTGGCGGGTGAGGCCGAGCTGATCCACTGGCTGTGGAGCTTCGCCGTGCTCCAGGGCGCCAACGCCTCGCCGTTCGATGCGATGAACGGGCTGCGCGGGCTGCGCACCCTCGGCGTGCGCCTGCGCCAGCAGTCCGCGAGCGTGCTGCAGCTGGCCGAGGCGCTCGCCGAGCACCCGGGGGCCGCCGAGGTGCGCTACCCGGGCCTGCCCTCCCACCCGCAGCACGACCTGGCCAAGCGCCAGCTCGACGTGATGGGCGGCCAGCTCACGTTCGACGTCGTCGGGGGCCTCGATGCGGGCCGTCGCTTCGTCGAGTCCACCCGGGTGGCGCAGCTCGCCACGTCGCTCGGCGGCCCCAGACGCCTGTGACGCACCCGGCGTCCACGACCCATGTCAACTCTCACGCCCGACGAACTCGCCTGCGAGCGGCATCGGACCGGGCACCATCCGCACGTCGATCGGGCTCGAGCACCCGGACGACATCGTGGCCGACGTGCTCCAGGCGCTCGCCGTGGCCGCGGCCGCGGTCAGCTGAAGAAGCTCAGCGAGCGCCGCCTGGTTCTGGGCTACCTGACGCCGCTCGAACTCGGCCTCCTCGCGCTCGTGCGCCGCGGCGTGCACCGCGTCGCCGCGGGCCGAGAGCATGAGGCGCTTCGTGGCGACGAGCGAGGGGATCGGGTTTGCGGCGATGCGCCGGGCGTTCGAGCGCCGCGTCCAGCAGCGCGTCGTCCTCGCAGACCTGCCACGCGAGGCCGAGGCGCAGCGCCATCGCGGCGTCGATCCACGGCTCGGTGAAGAGGAGGTGGGCCGCCTCCTGCCAGCCGACGGTGAGCGGCAGCAGCATGCTCGCCGAGGCCTCGGTGGTGACGCCGAGCGACACGAACGGCGCGCGGCAGGCGGGCCGAGGCGCCCATCAGCACGAGGTCGCAGTGGGGGAGCATCGTGAGGCCGATGCCCACGCCGAGGCCGTTGACGGCGGCGACGAGCGGCTTGGGGAACGTCTCGAGCACGGGCATGAGGGCCCGGTAGCCGGGCTCCTCGCCGGCGAAGACCGACGGGTCGGCCATCTCCTTCAGGTCCTGGCCGGCGGTGAACGCGCGGCCCTCGCCGGTGAGCACGACGCACCCGATCGTCGGGTCGTCGGCGGCGTCGAGCAGGGCGTCACGGGTGGCGAGCCACAGCGCCTGGTTGAACGGGTTCAGCGACTCGGGGCGGGCGAGGGTGCAGCAGCGGACGCCGTCGGCGTCCTCGACGTGCAGCACCCCACGGGTGTCGAAGGCCATGCCCGTTTCTCAACACTCCGTCAGATGCGGGACGCAGGCCACGGAGCGTGACGTAGGTCGAAAGGCCCACGCCGCGCTTCAGTCGAGCTCGCGAATGGGCCGATAGACCTAGTGGCGCTTGCGGGGTCGCCGATGTCCAACTGATTCGATGCGAGTCCGGTCCCTCCCGGCGGGAGGTGGAGCGAGCGATGGCGTGCAACAGCTGCAATGCGACGCTCACAGCGACCGACCGGTTCTGCCCTGCGTGCGGCGTGCCCAACGTCGGGGGTAGACTCGCCCCGCGGTTCGGGCCGAACCGCCTCGCGGTGGCCGCCGACCTGCTGGCGCCGGAGGAGACCTCTGAGGACACGCTCGCGGCGCACCGGGCCCGGCGCACCGACGACCCCAGCTGCCCGCGCTGCATCCGGCTCATCTCGCGCGGCGACCGCTTCTGCCGGGCCTGCGGCATGCCGCTCGACGAGGCGTGGGCCCACCTCGAGCAGGCTCGCTCGCTGCGGGCGTGGGCCAAGGAGCCGGGCGGTGGGCGCCCGAGTGGCGCAACGCCCGCCGCTGGGCCCAGGTGGCCCAGCTCACCCTCGTGGCCGCAGCGGCGTGTTCGCCGTGGGGAGCGGCCTGCGCCTGGGCACGGCCCACGTGGGCGGCTTCATGGCGCACGTGTCGCTGGGCGCGGTCGACCGCCTCGCGCTCGTGCTCGGGGCGTCGGCCCTCGTGGCGGTCTCGGCGTGGGTGCGCGCGGCCGGCGCGGACCTGCGGGCCCTCGGGGTGTCCGGTGAGCGCCTGACCCCGGCCGCGAGCACCGCGGCCGTGGTGGTGCCGGGCGTCAACGTGGTGGGCCTGAAGGTCGTGCTCGACGACGTCGCCCGCGCCAGCGGACCGCGGACGCCGCTGCTGAGCAGCTCGTGGCGGCACCAGGCGGCCCCGGTGTGGAGCCACGTGGCGTGGATCGCCGCCGGGGTGGCGGTGGTGCTGTGGGCCGCCGGCACGCCCGCCGACCTCGACCTGCTCGGCGCGGCCGGCGCCGCCGCGGCGGTCGCCGCAGGCGGGTTGCTCGTCGTGGTCACCGAGGCCCAGCTCGACCAGCAGGAGCGGGCCGCGCTCTTCGGCCCCGACATCGCCCGGGCCCGCTCGGCCGACGGCGACGCCCCCGCCGACGAGCCCGTGCCCACCGGCTTCGACGGGCTGCCGGCCGAGCTGCTCCACGGCGCGGCCGACCTCGGCCTGCCGCCCGCGCACCTCCACGTGCAGCGCCGCGGTCGCCTGCGCAGCGAGGTCGGCGCCTCGCCCTTCGGCCGCTACTGAGCCTGCGGTCGCCGCCCCCTGCCGGCGGCGCCGCCAACTGGAGCGGCGGGGCATGGGCGTGGTGCACTGCGCCGTGCCCAGATTCCTCGAATTCGAGCTGTACCGCCGGCTGGCCGAGCCCATCGTCGGCCGCACCATCACCCGGGTGGTCGCCCCCGATGCCTGGTACCTGAAGGGCGGGCTCGACGCCGCCACGGTGCGCCGGGTCGCGTGGGGGCGCACGATCGGTGGGCTGCGCCGGATCGGCAAGCTGCTGCTCGTCGACCTCGCCGACGGTCCGACGCTCGGCCTGCGCTTCGGGATGACCGGGGTGCTGCACGTGGACGGGCGCCGCGGCGTCGACGACCTGGGTACGGCAGCCGCCGCGTCGACCCGGCCTCGGGATCGCTTCGCGTTGATGTTCGTGGGCGGCGGAGACCTGCGGATGCAGGACGCCCGGCGCCTCGGCGGGTGGCCTCACCGACGAGGAGCTGCTGGGCCCCGACGTGCTCAGCGTCACACCCGGTGCCCTGCGCACGCTGCTGGCCGGGTCGAGCCGCGCCGCTCAAGGCGAGGCTCATGGACCAGTCCCGCCTCGCGGGGATGGGGAACCTGCTCACCGACGAGGTGCTGTGGCGTGCGGGGCTCGACCCGGCGCGCGCGGCGGGGTCGCTGTCGGCCGCCGAGCTGCGCCGGCTCCACCGCCACGTGCGCATGACCTTGCTCGAGCTCGCGGCGAAGGGCGGGTCGCACTGCGGTGACCTGCAGGCCGGCGGCGGGCGCGCGGCGCGGTGTGCCCCCGTGACGGACGGCCGCTGCTGCGCCGGACCATCGGGGGTCGCACCACGTACTCGTGCCCCTGGCACCAGCGCTGAGCAGGTCGGGGACGGCGCACCGGTCCGGTGGCGCGGCCCGAGTACGCTCGTCGGATCCCCCCGCCGGAGGCGGGGCCGATCGGATGCTCCCGTGATCGCACCCCCATCCCGCTCGCCCGTGCCGCTCCCGTCCTCGTCGCCCCCACCGGCCCGGCGCCCGCTCCGGGCGATCGTCGCGCTCGGGCTCGCGGCCGGCAGCGTGCGCGCTGGGGGCCGGTGCGCTCGGCGGTGGACCGGTCGCTGCGGCGCCCCCCGCCACCACCGATCCGCCGGTGGAGACCACCGCCACCACCGTGGCCACGACCGCGACGACGACCGCCACGACGGTGGCCACCACGGCGACCACCGTGAAGGCCACCACCACGTCCGTGGTCACGAGCACGTCCACCAAGACCACCGCCACCACGCGCGCCGTCACCACCCACGGCCGTCCGCAGCACCAGCACCTCGCGCTCGGTGACGGCGACGACCGGTTCGTCCGCGCAGTCCTCCACCACCGAGGAGCCCTCGACGACGGTGGCGCCGGCGCCCTCGCTCAGCACGACGTCCACCCCGGCCCTGCTCGTGCCGGGTCCCAACGACACCAAGGCCCCGGCGGCGGCCGACACGGGCCTGTCGCCCACCCGCAAGCTCGCCCTGGTGGTGGCGGGCCTCATCGGCCTCGCCGTGGTGCTGGCCATCCTCACGTTCATGTACTGGCGCCACACGCGGCCGGTGTGGGACGACGACGAGCTCGGCGCCGACGACTACGACGGCCGCTTCGACCGTGGCGTGCCCGGCGACGACGCCTCGGGCTACGACCTCGGTGCCGACGACGCCTACGGCCGGCGCACGACCGCCGAGGTGCGCGGCTTCCAGGCGGTCACGCGCGACGACCTCGAAGGGGCCGCGGCACCGCCGGCCGGCCGCTCGACGACCGCGGTGCTCGCGCCGGGGGCGGCCGCAGCCGCGCCCACGATCATCGCCGCACCCGACGACCTCGACGACGTGCCGGCGGCCCCGCCGGCGTCGGCCGCCGCGCCGACGGGCAAGGCTGCGGCACCCTCGCCCTCGCCCTCGCCGTCGCCGTTCGCCGATCCTGACGCGACGGAGCGCCTCGTGCGGCCGGCCGTCGTGCCGTCGAAGGGCCGGCCCACCGGTCCCGTCTCGCCCGCGGCGGCCAAGGCGCTCGCCGCCGGCGCGGCCACGAGCACGGCGACCGGGGTCACCGTGCTCGGCGACGGCTCGACCCCGAAGCCCGCCGGAGCCGACGCGGCGCCGGTGGCCCGCCCGCTCGTGACGGTGGAGGACCTGCGGCGCGGCGCACCCGATCCGGTGAGCACCGGCACCGATGTCGACACCGCGCTGCACGACACGCTGGGCGAGGGTGACGGCGCCACCGACTGACCCCCGGGCACCCGACCGGTAGGTTGTCGTGATGGCTGACGGACTCGACGTCGACGCGATGCTGCAGCGCTTCCGCGATCGGGCGCACGCCGTGCGCAACCGGCCGCTGCCGCCCATCGCGGGCGAGGAGCGCACCCGCTTCATCGAGCAGGCCCAGCTCGACTTCCAGGACTTCGCCATCGTCGGTGACGCCGAGGCCACGCTCGCCGACGGCGTCCTGACGCTGCGGGTCGACCTGCGCCCCAGCCGACGTCGTGACGGCCGTGGCGGCGCCGCCGTGGACGGCGGGCGTCCGCCCCGCCGCGCCGGCCGGCAGCGACGCCGACCGCTTCGACGCGGCGATCGCGGCGATCGATGCCGCCAACGCCGACGACCCGAACCTGGTCGTCGCGCCCGGCGGCGCGGCGCCGCGGCCGAAGGAGCTCGTCCACGCCGAGCGGGTGACGGCGTGGGTGCAGGCGCTCGATCCCGCGGCGGGGGAGACCCAGCTGCTCGCGGCGCGGGCCCACCACCTGCGCCGGTGGACGAGCCCGCGCGACGCGCACCCCGAGGGCCGGGCCGGCTACCTCCGCTGGCGCGCTGCCCGCGCAAGCGCCACGCCGCCGAGGTCGGCGCGCTGCTGCACGGCGTCGGCTACCCCGACGACGTGGTCGAGCGGGTGAGCACCATCGTGCGCAAGGAGGGGCTCGGCCGTGACCCGCAGGTGCAGGTGCACGAGGATGCGCTCTGCCTCACCTTCGTCGAGCTGCAGCTGGCCGAGCTCGCCGCACGCCTGGCGCCCGACGTCGTCGACAACGCGGTGGTGAAGAGCCTCGCCAAGATGAGCCCCGACGGCGTCGCGGCCGCCCTGGCGCTGGATCTCGGACCGGCCGCAGCTCGCCGTCGTGCAGCGGGTGCTCGCCCGCCCGGCCGATCCCAGCACCTCGACCCGCCCGGCGGCACCTGGCGCCCACCCGGCGCCAGCCGGCGCCACGCTCGGCGGTGCGCCCGTTCCCCTGGGCAGCCGGATGCCTAACGTTCGGCGCGACCCGGCCGACGGGTACCGGCGAACGACCGCCGAGCGAAGGGGTGCGGATGACCTGTCCGTCGTGCAGTGCCGAAAGCCCAGCGGGCTCGAAGTTCTGCGTGACCTGTGGTCATGCGCTGAGCGAGGCCACGCCCGTGCCGGCCACGGTGGGTGCCGGGAAGCGCAGCTCGGGCACGAGCCGCCCGAGCGGTGCGGCACCGCCTCCGCCGCCGCCCCCGCCTCCTCCGCCGCCGCCTCCGCCCCCGCCCGCCCCCGCGCCGGCGAAGGCTGCCGCCGCCAAGCCGCCTGCGGCCGCCGCCGCCCCTGCCCCGCCCAAGGCGAAGGCGAAGGCCGAGCCTGACCCGGCGGCCGACGATGCGGCGCCCGCCGCCGCGCCACCGAAGGTCGCCCCGGCGAAGGCCCCCCCGGCGACTGCCGGCACCCCCGCGCCCACGGCGCCGCCCGCGGCGGCCGCGCCGCCTCCCGCCAAGGCCGTGCCTGCTCCCGCGAAGGCCGCACCCGCTGCGCCCGCACCGGCCGCCGCGCCGGCCGCCACGGCCGCTCCGCCGCCGCCTCCTCCGCCGCCCCCGGCCAACGCCGGCCCGCGGGTGCACCCGCCGCCCGTGCAGGCCCCGCCTCCGCCGCTGCCGATCGACGCCGGTGCGCCACGCCCCGCCGCGGCGTCGGCGGGCGCGGCGGCGCCTCGCTCCGCCGCGGTGCTCGTCGGGAGCAACGCCGGCCCGGGCCCCGCGCTCCCCGCCGGCCTGAAGGTGTCGGCGCCACCGTCCGAGGACGACACAGGGCTCACGCCGTCGCCGGTCGCGGCCGCACCGGCCCCTGCGGCTCCGGCCGTGATCGCCCCCGCCGACCTGCCGCCCGCCGAGGACCCGGCGCCGATGGGCGTCATCGACCCCTCCGGCATGGGCGCGCTGGTGAACCGGTTGTCGGCCGCGTCGCTGCGCACCGGGCGCGTGGCGCTGGGCATCCTCTCGCAGCTCCTCGAGGACGGTGGAGCGCGTCGAGGCGCTCGTGCAGGGCGTGTACCAGAACCAGGTGGCCGTGGGCGCGCTCGACGAGCACCCGGGTGCTGCTCGTGAACGAGCACGAGTGGAAGCCCGACGTGCGCAGCCTGCCCCTCACCCCCGACCTCGCCCTGCAGGGCTGGCAGGACGATCGCACCGCGTCGCTCATCTTCCTGGTGGACGGGCGCAGCATCACCCTGAGCCTCATCGCCGATCGGCCGCTCGCGCTCGACTTCGCGCACCAGCTCCGCGCCCGGGTCGCGGCGCTCACGAGCGCCTGAGCCCACGGCGGCGACGACAGCCACGGCCGCCGCCCGCCACCGCTGCGAACCGGGGTACGCCTCGACCGCCCTGGCGTTCGAGGGTTACCCCGCTTCGGCGTTGGGTCGGCCCGTCCCGGCGGACAGCAGCGCGGGCGCCTTCACGCTTTCGTCGGGGCGGGGGAGGGTTGCTATGGTGTCGACCCCAACGCGGACGTGGCTCAGCTGGTAGAGCATCACCTTGCCAAGGTGAGGGTCGCGGGTTCGAATCCCGTCGTCCGCTCCAAGTAATCGCAGGTCAGGCCCCCACTTCGGTGGGGGCCTTCTTGCGTTCTGGGGCGCCGTTGGGCATCCCCGGATCGTTGTCACATGGGGTCGGTACGTTCCGGGCCATGCGAGGAAGCATCGAACGGCGCGGCGAGAGCTCGTGGCGGATCCGGATCTACGTCGGCCGCGACCCGGCCACGGGGGCGAAGCGGTACGTGCGCCGCACCGTCCATGGCGACAAGGCCACCGCCGAACGCGAGTGCGCGCGGCTGCTGCTCGAGCACGGCGACGGGGGCACGCTCGGCAACGAGGCGACGTTCGGCGAGCTGCTCGAGCAGTGGTTCCACCTCGCCGAGCCCGACCTGTCACCGTCGACGTCGAGGGACTACCGCTCGGCGATCGACAGGCACCTCACGCCGGCGCTCGGCGACCGGCCGCTCTGGCGGCTCGGCGGTCGAGATCTCGACCAGCTCTACGGCAAGCTGCGCGGCGCCGGCGTCGGCCCGGCCCGTATCCGCCGGGTGCACAACATCGCTCACCGGGCGCTCGACCAGGCCGTGCGCTGGCGGTGGATCGCCGCCAACCCCGCCGACGCCGCCGAACCGCCGAAGGTCACCGACCGGCCGATCGTGCCGCCAGAGGCCGACCAGGTGCGTGCCGTGCTCGAGGCGGCGGCCGACGACCCGCCGCTCCTCGTGTTCCTCGCCCTCGCCGCCACCACCGGCGCGCGGCGAGGCGAGCTTCGTGGCGTTGCGCTGGTGCGACGTCGACCTCGACGCCGGCGAGCTTCACCATCTCCCGCGGGCTCGTCGACGCCGGGCCCGGCAAGGGCATCGTCACCAAGGGCACCAAGACCGACCGGGAGCGCCGCATCGCCATCGACGCCGCGGTCGTGGCCCTGCTCCGCGACCACCGCCGCCGCATCCTCGAGCGGGCCATGGCCACCGGCGCGCCGCCCGGGCCCTGACAGGCCGATCCTCACCGACGACGTCGCCGGCATCGCGCACTGGCGGCCCGGCACCGCGACGCTGCGCTGGCAACGCGTCCGCGCTGCCGCCGGGCTGCCCGACACGGTGCGGCTCCACGACCTGCGGCACTTCGTCATCACGCAGCTGCTCGGCGCCGGCGTCGACGTCGAGACCGTCGCCCACCGCGCCGGCCACGGCCGCCCCTCGATGACCCTCGACCGGTACGGCCACTACATCCCGGCAAACGACCACGGCGCCGCCAAGATCATGGGACGTCTGCTCGGCTAGTCCTCGATCAGGCCAAGCGTCGAGTCGTACACCGTCGGATCCCCCGGGCCGACCGTGTAGTCGGCGGCCGACTCGCGGCGGAACACGTGGCCCGCCTGGACGAAGAGGATGCGCTCGTCGACGAGCCTGACGTCGTCGGCCTCGATCTCCTCGCGAGAGTCGTCGTCGGGATCGCGCGACTGCAGCACGTAGAGCGTCACGGCCGACGAACGTAGTCGGCCGCCGCCCGACCGCACGCTCGCGCCGCGACCGCCGGCGTCGTGTCGAACTCGTCGGCGATGCGCTGCACCGTGACGGGCTCGCCGAACTCGATGAGGCGGGCCACGAGCTCGGCGAGCTCGGCCGAGGCAACGAGGCGGCGCGCGACCTCGGCGTCGACGATCCGTTCCTCGCGCTGCCACGACCGGCGCCCAGGACGTTGGCGCGCCCGCCGGCGGGGGAGCAGCGCCGCGCTCGAGGTGCACGAGCTCCGTGGCCGAGCGCCACCTTGCGCTCACGTCGATCGAGGCGCTCGTCGACCACGATCACCACGCGCGTCATTGACCTGGGCCAACACGGCACCACCAACACCATCAGGCAGCGGCTCGAGGGCGAAGAGCACGCCCGGGCCGAGATCTCGCAACGCCCTCCACGGGCTCCACCGCGTCACGCAGCGACCGTAGCTAGGGGGTGTGACGAACTACACCGGTGTGACCCAGCTCAGTCCTTCTCGGGCACGACGTACCACGTGCCCCCATCGAGGATCGACTTCGGGTCGAGGAAGCCAGACGCACCCACGCTGCCGTCCGGGCGGCGGAACCAGTGCGCGGTCGCGACGAGCGTTCGCTGGCCGCCGGGCGCGACGCTGAAGATGTGCGCCATGTAGTTCAGCGTGCCGGCCGGCTCTTCGTACTTGGCGCCTGCCGGTCGCCCGGGGAAGTCGAGACGCAGCAGCTCGTTGCGCTTGATCTGGCCTTCGATGTCGAGCGCGAACCAGAGGTCACACATCTGGTCGGCGCTGAGCACAACCTCGCTGGGGTCCGCCGCCATGCTCAGCACGCCGCCTTGTGGGTACCATCGCCACCATGACCACCACCGATGAGGTGATGAAGGCGGCGGTGCGACGCCTGGCCGAAGCCCCCGACGAGCTCAGCGAGTTCCGGGCGACCTTCAAGTGCGAGCTGCGCGCCTCGGAGGGCGACCACATGCTCGCCCAGATCGAGATGGCCCTCCTCGCCTACGACGACGACGACTACGACCGTGACGAGCTGATCGGCGCCCTGATCGACGCCGTGGGCCGCGTGACGTGCACGACGTACCGTGCCGGCGGCTGGGTCGACGACGGGATCCGCGTGACGACGACAGGCGCGTCCGTCACGGCCCTGCAAGACCGAACGCTCGTCGGGGCCCACTGGCGCACCCGCCCCACCCGCGTGTACTGGATCCGCAGCGGCACACGCGCGATGAGCTTGCCGGTGAACAGGCAGTCGATCCAGTAGAGCCCGTCGCCGCCTTCGTCGACCGACATCCCGAAGTCGACGATGATGTTCGTCGCCTTCTCGCCGCCCTCGAGGTGCACGGTGTGCTCGATCGCTGGCATCCGCTGTCCTGACGGCTTCTCCACGCGCAGGGCGAACTGGAACGACCCACGCGCCTCGCCGGGCACCAGCACGACGACGAGCTTGATGCCGTTGCCCAACCCGTACTGGTTGTTGCCGAACAACATCGCCGGCAGCTGCTCGGGCGCGTCGGGCCCGTGCACCATCAGCCCGAAACCGTCGACCACACGGATCAACGACAGCACGCCGTCGGTGTCGACGAGCGGCGTCTCCACGAGCGACGCGACCTTCACGTACGGGCCGTGCTCGAAGACGTACACGTGAGCGTCGGGGTTGAGCTTCTCGGGCGTCGTCATGTGCACTCCGTCGTGTCCCAATGGTCGACGCCCAGCTTCTGGGCAATCGCCGTGTCCGTGTCGAGGAAGTCGGCGACAACGGTCCAACGCTCGGTCTTGTCGATGGCGTAGCCGATGTCGCCGCCGGCCTGCTTGAAGTAGTCGCACGTCTGGGTGCGTTGACCGCCCTGCAGGTCCTCGATCTGCTGGTCGGTGGCGAAGGTCGACACGACCAGGTGGTCGGTGTGACCCGGCTTGGCGATGTACGTGCACCGTCCCGACGCGTCGGCGTACTGGGTCGCCTCGTCGACCTTCCAGTCGCTGCAGCCGAAGCCGCCGGCGACGAGCCGCTGGTGCACCGACTCGAGCACCTCATCCGGCGACGCCGGCGCGACCGTGGTCGTCGACGACGACGTCTGCTCGGTCGTGGTTGACGTCGACGAGGTCGCGCCCCTGTCCGCGACTGAAGCTCGTCGTCGTGGTGGTGGCGCCCTTCGACGAGCCGCACCCCATCGCGGCCAGCGCGACGACCACGACGGCGACGCGCCTCACGGCCGGTCCTCCTGCCGTAGACGCTTGAGCACCGCGGCGGCGATCCGGTCGATGCTCTCCTCGTCCGTTGGGATCTCGCCGACGCGCCGCGAGGATCTGGGGGCGGTGCCGGCGCACGGCCCTCGCCGACGTCGGCCGCCCGGTTGTGGCTCCGCAGGGTGTGCTCGAGCCAGTCGGCGATCACCTCGGGCGGATCGTTGTCGTACGGCATGGGGATGTCGAGGGGTCGCATGCGAGGGTCGATCGTGAGCGCAGCGTTGGTGGGCCAGTTGGGATCGTGCGGTCCACCTTTGGTCTCAGCCGGGATCGTCGTGAACTCGGCAGCGGCCACGTCGGCGCCCGCCAAGATCCGCTCGATACCGTCGGCCGGCCAGACGAGAGCTTCGCTGACACGCTGCAGCGTCGTCCGCCGGTACGCGTGCGACCCGCGTTCTCGATGAGCGACCACACCCCGGTGGCCACGCCCGAGCGGTTGGCGGCCTCAGTCTGCGTGAGGCGCAGAGCTGCCCGCCGGTTGGACACCGCCATCGCCAGGTTCAGCCAGGCGGCGGTCTCAGCCGTGACGTTGTCGGTTCGGGCCATGCCCAGATCCTTTCGGAAATATCTGGCAATGGCTAGCAACGCATAGCAATACCACAAACGTGCAGTTCAGATGACGGCACCCGTGTCGTTCCCCTGGTAGGCGGCCCATTGCCAGGATCCGGGCCAGGGCGCGATTGGGTATTGCCGTACATTGCAAGATCCCGCGATGGTGTGGCTCGTGCGAATCAACCCCGCCGCCCTCCGAGGAGTTTTCCGTGAGCGCTCCGGCATGACCGTCGCCTGGCTCGCGGAGGCCGCCGGCATCAAGCAGGCCCACCTCTCGAACATCGAGGGCGGCCGCCGCCAGGCCTCGCCCGACGTCGTCATCGCCCTCGCCAAGGCGCTCAAGGTCGAAGCTTCCGGCGATCCTCGCCGACCCCACCCCGGCCGGGAGCGCAGCGTGACGCGCCGACGGTCGAGCGTGGCACGCTGACGACCGAGGGAATCGCCGAGCGCCTCGTCGGCTGCTCGCAGTCGAAGGTCGTCAGCCTCATCAACCGGGGCGTGCTGCCCAAGGTCCCGCACATGGGGCGCCGCTGGGTCGTCGCCGTGCACGACGTCGAACGGATCCTCGGCGTGAAGGTCGTCCGCCGCGGCGCCACCTCGGCCGAGCCGATGGCGCCGGCGCCGTGACCGTCGTCGACGGCGGGAGCTTCACGTGAGGCCCCTCAGCGAGCACGCCAAGGCCCTGGTTCCGCGTGGTGGGAGACGTTCCTCTTCCCGCTCGCCCTCGGCGCATTCGTCCTCCAGGCGGGCCGGCGATGAGCGCGGCGCAGCTCGTGCCGCTCGTGTGCCCCCGCTGCGGCGGCACCGATTCGTCGCCTCCGACACCCCCACGGGCACCGCGTGGCGGTGCACCTGCGACCACACGTGGTCGCTGCCCAAGCCCCGACCCGCTCCCGCCCGGGTCGGTGTCCCCGGCCGTCACCGTGCACGGATCCGCCGCCGTGCAGGTGGCGGCCGGGCCCTAGCCACCCCAGGCCCGGGCCACGCCCGCCGCCTGACCCCACACCCTCGATCGACCAGCGCCGCCGGGCTCACACACAGCGCGCCCCGACGCCGGGAACACCCCATGGCCAACGCCACCCAGCTCGCCCTCCCCGACGTCGCCGCCACCCTCACCGCGCTCGGCCCGCTCGCCGACGACCCCCGCGTCGCCCCCCACCTCCACCTTCGCGACGCCACGATCGGCTGGGCGCAGATCGCCGCCGAACCCACCTGGTCGACGGGACGCGCCGTGCTCGGCCTCGCCGCCGACCTCTGGACCGGCGTCGGGATCGCCGACACGCTCGCCCAGGTCGACGGCGACACCCGCCGCCGCCTCCTGTTCGCCATCCACCTCCGCTTCGGCGAGGCCCTCTGATGGCCGGCGAAGCGCTCTCGTGGGCGCAGCCCAGCCAGCGCCACTGCGGCGCCCAGAACGACGGGTTCACGTGCACACTCGTCGGTGGACACGGCGGCCCCCACCGCTCCGGCTACATCCGCGACGACGAGTGGGTCGAAGCAACGCACTGCGCACCCTGGGACTGGTCGGACGACGACCTGGTCATCCTCACGGTCAGCGGGCCACGATGCGGCACAGGCGGCGAGCTGATGGCCCGCGTCGACCTCCCCCTCCTCGTTGTGCCCGCCGGCACGCTCCGGCCCGCCGGCAGCTTCCTCGAGGTCGCGTCGCTCGACACGCTGAAGGCCAAGCGCGACCGCGACGGCCACCCGCGCGACCGCCGACGGCACACGCGGCCGCGGGTCGATCTCGCACCAGTGCTCGAGGCGCATCGCGCTCGACGACGCCGGCGTCATCCGCACCCTCCCGGAGAACGACTGGTCGCTCGTCGCGTTCCAGGTCGGCCAGGACTGGCACGACCGCCTCCAAGCGGTCCTGCGCGAGCACTACGGCGCCCGCCTCGAGGTCCCCGTCTCGCACCGCCCCATCCACGACGTCTCCGGCAACGTCGACGCCGTCTGCGACATCAACCCCGAGACCGGCGAGACCGGCGAGAACCTCACCACCGTCGAGATCAAGTCGATGACCGCCTACGCCTGGGACCTCGCCGTCGGCAAGACCCGCAACCAGCGCGCCCCGGGCGGCCCGAAGCCCGAGCACATCACCCAGGCCGCCATCGTCCGCGACCGCCCCGCGGCAGCTGCGCTCGCGGTTCCTCTGGATGATCTACAGCAACAAGGACTCCGGGCAGACCGTCGAGTGGATCCTCGACATCGACGCCCCGCTCCCACACATCGACGGCAACCCGACACCGCGGCAGCTCGCCGACACGGAGGACTCGCCCGCATGGGCGGCATCTTCGCTCTCGTCGACCAGGGCGAAATCCCCAAGGCGTTCGTCCCGATGCACGGCGAGGTCACCGACCCCGACCTCGAGTCACGCGACGGCGGCTTCTGGGGCTGCGGCTTCTGCCCGCACAAGCCCACGTGCGTCAAGCTCGGTCCTGGCCGCCAACCCCTCGAGCGCGCCGAGGCCGTCGCCGTCGAGCCTCGCCCCCCACCGACCCGAACCCCAGGAGGACCTCTGGTGACCGCGATCCCGCCATCACGCTCGACGCTGCTCGAGCGCATCAAGGCGCTCAGCCCCGACCAGCAGGAACAGCTCAAGGAGCGCTGGCCGCCCGGCTGCCCGTCGCTCAAGGCCGAGGGGCACACGCTCGCCCAGCTCGGCGAGCTGCATCGCCAGTTGACCGTCGTGGAGAACCTCGGCGCTGAGCCGGCGCCGGCTGCAGCGCCATCGGCGCCGGCGCCGGCGGTGTCGGACTTCCGTGCCCGCTGGGGTGACCTGCCCGACGACCTGCGCCGCCAGGTCCAGGCCGAGGCGAAGGCAGCGAACGTTCACGACGTCGACCAGCCCGGCCCCGAGGCCCGACCAGGCCCTCAAGATGCTCGCGACGGCCGAGGATGCCGCGGCGCTGCGGCTCCGGTGGATCCACGCGTCGCTCAACGACTGCGGCATGGGTGGCGACGACGAGCTGCGCCACGACTGCGTCCACGCCGTCACCGGCGACCGCATCACCTCGAGCAAAGAGCGCCGGGGGAGGAGGCCACCGCGCTTCTCGACGCGGTGGCGAAGATCCACCTCGGCCTCGCCGGGCTGACGTGGACCGACGCCGGCGTCCCGTCGATCGCCCCGACGCCCACGGCGACCGAGTGGTCGGTCGACTGGAAGGCGAAGGCCGCGGAGCTCGGCACCACCCAGGCCGCGCTGTTGCGCCGAGCCCAGGAGATCGCCGCCGACCTCGGCCAGGCGCGCCCCACCAACCTCGCCAAGCTCGAGCCCGGCCTCGCCCAGCTCATCACCACGAGCAGCGAGCCGGCGGCGCCTGTCGCCGACGCGCCCGCTGAGTCCGTGACCGCGCCGAAGCGCGACGTGTCGATCGAGGGGCTCACCGTCGGGCTCGACTTCGCCGGCGACGATGACCAGGCGATCGTCGTCGTGCACCGCGCCACCGGCGTCACCGTCGTCAACGTCCCGGCCGAGCACACCGCGCAGCTGTACGGGCCTCCTCGCCAAGGCCACGGCGGCATGAACCACCGCCGCCTCCGCCAACTGCGCCGGATCCGCAACGCCTCGCTCGCCTGGCTCCTGCTGTGGCTCGTGTGGCCCGAGGCCGCCGGCTACGCCGCGGTCGCCATCACGGCCGGCGCCGCGCTGCTCGCCGTGCTGGTCGAGGACAAGGCCATCGACGAGATCGAACGCCGGCGGCGGCGCGACGCCGCCCTGCAGCGGCCGGTACGACGATGAGCGCAAAGCCAGTCGACCGCGCTGCCGAATGATCCGGGCCGGCAACGTCGGGGAGATCGTCGCCATGGCGCTGCGCGCTCGTGCGGCCTCGGAAGCTGGTCGCTGGTGCGAGTGTTCCGAGCCGATCACCCATGGGCTCGACCTGCTGTGCGGCACGTGCCTGCTCAACAGCCGGCGCCAGTGGATCGACCGCACGCTCCACCTGTCGCTCGCCCACGAGTTCGAGGCCGCCACCGAAGGCGCCGCCGCGCTGCTCGGCTGGTGCGAGCGATGCGCCTATGAGGAGGCGCGGCCATGGCACCACGGCACGCACCGTGAGCCCAACTTCGGCGACGGCTTCAACATCACGGCCGCCGAGGCCGAGTACGTCGCCGAGCGCATGGCGGCAGACGCGATGAAGGTCGTCGGGCTCGACCTGTCGATGTCCGCCACAGGCATCGCTCACGCCACCGGCGAACGCACGCTCACGTTCCGCTCCGGGCTCAGCCGCGAGCAACGACTCGTCATGATCCGCGACCAGGTCCTCGAGCTGCTCGAGCCCACCACGGTGTTCGTGATCGAGGACCTCCCCGAGAACGTGAAGTACGGCGGCGTGCCCGGCGGGATGGTCCACGGCGTCGTCCGCGTCGCGCTCCTCGAACACGACGCGCCGTACGTGCTCGTGCCGCCCTCGTCGTTGAAGGCGTACACGACCGGCAAGGGCGGCGCCAGCAAGGACGAGATGCTCGTCGAGGCCGTCCGCCGGCTCGGCTTCGCCGGCCACGACCACAACCAAGCCGACGCCCTCTGGCTCCGCGCCATGGGCCACGACGCCCTCGGCGACCCGCTCGCCCACATGCCTGCCGCCCACCGGGCGCACCTCGACAAGATCGACTGGACCCCGATCGGCGTGCCGGCATGAAGGCGATCGTCGGGCTGTGTCGGGACGATGTAGTTCGCCCACGCTCCGTGCATGGTCCATCCCCAGCGCCGACCTGGGCCGGTTCGGACGTGTCCCCAAGGGCGCTCGGCGCGTCCACACCTCATCCCCAGCGCAATCCACGGGATTTGATGGGTTGTTGCCCTACCCATCCACAGGACCGCTCCGCGATAGTGCCCGTGAACACCCTCAGTGGTGTGGAACCTGCGGACGAGCTGGCGGGGAGTAGGGCCGCCGTCCTGAACGAGGGCCGCCAGCCGGCCGGTGCCGTCGCGCACCGACACCGCGTCGAAGCGGCCCGCCGCCACCGAGTGGACGCGCGCCCCGACGCGCCCACCTCCCAGCCAGGAGAACCCGATGAAGCCGCTCGTCTACCTCGCCGGCCCGTACACGCACCCCGACCCCGTCGAGAACACGCACCGCGCCGTGCGCGCGCCGGCCTGGCGCTCGCCGACACCGGGCTGTTCGCCGTGATCGTCCCGCACATCACGATCACCACGCACCTCGTCGACCCCCGCCCGGTCGAGTACTGGTACGCGTTCGACCTCGACCAGCTCGAGCACTGCGACGCCGTGCTCCGCCTGCCCGGCCCGTCGATCGGCGCCGACAACGAGATCGAGCACGCCGAAGGGCTCGGCATCCCCGTCTTCTACGACCAGGACGACCTCGTCGCCTGGGCGCACCAGCGCGCGGCCGCATGACCTCCACGGCCCGCGAACGTGCACTACGGCCGGCGCGGCGGCGGCTGGGCCGACCAGGCGCCCGGCGCCGGCCTCGCCGTGCTCGCCGACGACCGCGCCCGCCGCGAAGCCGCACCGCCCGACGACCAGTACGCCGCCACCAAGTGCCGGGTGTGCGGGCTCACCTACGGCGAGCACACCGGCCGCATGTGCGAAGCGTGCCGCCTCCCGATCGAGCACCACCACAACGGCGACACGACGCCGTGCTGGGAAGGGCTCGCCCGCATGGCCGCCGCCAAGCGCCAC
Organism: Paludibaculum sp.; assembly: GCA_049841055.1. Taxonomy (GTDB): domain Bacteria; phylum Acidobacteriota; class Terriglobia; order Bryobacterales; family Bryobacteraceae; genus Paludibaculum. The sequence goes on from JASGIE010000062.1 coordinate 106,788, forward strand.
GCCGGCCTCGAGCTTGGCGACGTCGACCGCCAGGCCCTCACCCGCGTGCCCCACCCGACGTTCCTCACCGAGACGGGATACCGCTGATGGTCCGCTGCACACCGTCGCCGCCCGGGCGGCGATGACCGACGCCGAGTTCTGGGAAGACGTCTTCACTCACGTTCCGCCGGCCCCCGGCACGCCGAGGTCGTCGACCCCGACCCCGACGACGAAGACCTCGCCGACTTCGACCTCGGCTTCCGTTGCCCGAGCCCGTGCCCGATCTGCGGCGCGCCCGGCGTGTGCTCGAGCGACGAGCACGGTCCGCTCATCCACGCCATCCCGACGGACCACGACTCGTGACCGCCCCCACCTACCAGGCCCGCCTCGACCGGCTCGCCGAGCTCCTCCGCCACGACCGCGCGCTCGTCACGCCCATCCCGAAGCTGACCACCTGGTCACTGCCGTACCGATCGTTCCTCACCCACGACCAGCGCGAAGACAGCGCACCGTGGGTCGTGGTGCACCGCGACGAGATTGCGTTCCTCGGCGACATCGACGGGCTCACCAAGGCGCACCTCGTCGCGTCGATGGCGCTCCCCGACGTCACGACGATGAAGGCCGCGTGGCTCGACGCCAAGGCCGGCCACGGCGACCCCGACGGAGCGCGTCACGTTGCGCTCACCGAGCGCTCCATCGTGCTCGCCACCGCGCTCCTCATCGCAAGGACCGAGCCGTGACCGCCGGCCTGACCCGCAAGGCGTGGCTGCCGTTCGAGCCGCTGTGGCGCGCCGCTCGCGTCGAGTCCGACCTCCCGCCCTCCAACCCGGGCAGCACCGACGTCGACTCCGGGTTCTCCGCCCGATGGTTCGCCCGGTTCGCCGGCACCTCGATGCGCCAGGTCGCGCGGTGGCAGCACGAGAACCGCATCCCGCTCGACATCGCCGACCGGCTCGCTATCGTGCTCGGCCTGCACCCCGCCCTCCTCTGGCCCGACCAGTGGGCCCCCGTCGTCGACGACGACTGGGACGACCTCACCGCCTGGATCGACGCATGACCGACACCGAGACCTGGCTCACCGGCTACGGCCCGTGGACCCGCAACACCGAGCTCCCGATCGACTCGATCGACCACGAGGTGTCGCTCGTGGAACCAGGCCCGCCCCGGCCAGGCGCTCGACCACGAACTCGTCGAGCGGTACAGCGACGCGCTCGACGCCGGCGACGTGTTCCCACCGATCATCGTCACCCCGGCCGGGCTCGTGCTCGGCGGCAACCACCGGCCGCTGCACCACGAGTACTCGGGGCGCACCACGACTCGACGTGTACGTCCTCGACGTCGATGACCGCACCGCCGTCGCCGTGATGTGCGACGACAACCGGCGGCACGGCCAACCGCTCACCAAGCGCGACCGCCTCGTCCAGGCGTCCCGCCTCGTCGACGACGGATCAACACCCGCCGAGGCTGCCCGCGTCGTGGGCGTGTCCGCCGCTCGCCTGTCGGAGCACCGGCTGCTCGAGACCGCCGACAAGCGGGCCGCGAAGCTCGGGTCGCCGTACTGGTTGGCGATCGACGCGTCGAAGCGCCTTGAGTCCCGCCCGGATCCGCAGCAACGTCGTGCTCGTCGAGGCCGCCGAGCTCGTCGCGACGATGTGTATGGACGTCCCCGAGGTTCGGCGGCTCGTCAAGAAGATCGCCGCCGCCAACGACACCGACGCCCTCATCGAGATTCGGGTCGCAGCTCGACGAACGCACCGCACCCCGACGACCCGCGGAGCGGCGACGCCCCGGCCAGAACGCTGGGCACTCGGCGTGGCACGAGCTGAACGCCGCTGCTCGATCGTCGTGCTCGACGCCGACCTCGACGACGTCATCGACACCACACCGGACAGCCGGCGGGCCGACACGGTCGAGCGCATCAAGGGCGTGATGCGGCACCTCATGGAGATCGGCAAGGCCCGGTAGATGCTCGCCTCCGACCGTCCCGACGCTCGCCTGGATGGACCAGGCCGTGCGGCGCCGGCTTCCCGCGCGCGTCGGTGGTACCCGAAGTCCACGAATGACGAGGAACGCCGCGTTCGGGCTAGGGCCCGCCTCCGACGAGACGCTCGAGCGGCGCGCCCTGTGCAAGTACGTGTGTGGCAAGGCGCTCTGTGACGGCTGCCCGGTGCGCAACGACTGCCTTGCCCACGCCCTGGCCGCCGGCGAGCGGCACGGCATGTGGGGCGGCCTCCAACCCGAGGAACGTGCCGCGTTGCTCCGTCGCCGCCGGCAAGTCGCCGCGGCGACCCCGTGATCCATCAACCCAGCAAGGAGACCATCGTGTCCGATCCCCTCGAGGACTTCCTCGACGCCCCCGACGCCGAAGGTTGGCGGCCCGAGCCCGGCGACAAGCTCGTCGGCACCATCGCCGACGTGTCGCGCCGCTTGTCCGACTACGGGCAGGGCGAGTACCCCATCGTCACCATCCGCACCGACGACGGTCGCTACGTCGCCATCCACGGCTTCCACTCGATGCTCCGCAACGAGCTCGAGGCGAAGCACGTCGTGCCCGGCGACCGGCTCGGCGTCAAGTACCAGGGCAAGGTCGAGCCGAACAACGGCGGCATGGCCTACGAGAAGTACAAGGTCGCCCACCAGGCCGGCGCAGGCCCGTCCGCCCGGGCCCGGCCTCACCGGCACCGGCCATGGCCACCGCTGCCGCGCACCGCCGCCGGCCGGCCCGCGTGGGGCGACGAGGAGCCCTCTGACGACGGGCGTGCCCGGGCCCGTACTCCCGCCCGGGCGCGCCCCCGACACCCCGCCGACGACGCCGAGGAGCCCCGGTTGCCCAACCCGTTGCACGAGACCGCCCACGCCGCCCACCAGGTGGGGGCGTGCGTCCTTCCCGCGTCTCGCCGACGGGTCCAAGCGCCCCGCGGGGAGTGGAAGCGCTACCAGCACGAGCGGCCCACGCTCGAGCAGCTCGACACCTGGTTCGCCGACGGCCGGCACCCCGGCCTCGGCGTCGTGTGCGGCGCCACGTCCGCCAACCTCGAGATGCTCGAGCTCGAAGGCCGCGCCGTCGCCGACGGCGGCCTGCTCGAGGTCGAGACAGCGATCGCCGCCGCCGGGCTCGGCGACCTGTACGACGACATCACCCTCGGCTACCTCGAGCGCACCCCGTCCGGCGGCCTGCACTGGCTGTACCGCGTCGACGGCACGGTGCCCGGCAACACCAAGATCGCTCAGCAGCCCATCGTCGAGCCGCCGTTCGTCGAGGTGCTCGCCGAGACCCGCGGCGAAGGGGGATGGACCGTCATCGCCCCAGCTTCCGGAGCGACACACCTGACCGGCCGGCCGTGGCAGCTCCTCAACGGCGGCTGGGACACCATCGCCACGATCACCGTCGACCAGCGCACGGCGCTGCACCGGTGCTTCGCCACGCTCGACCGCATGCCGCCGGCCAACGCCCGCCAGGCCGACCACGTCGCCGCCGGCGCGTCGGAACGGCCTGGTGACCGGTGGAACGCTCTGCCCGACATCCAGGAGCGCATGCTCGAGCTCGTGCAGCGGCACGGCTGGGTCGTCGCCGGCCGGCACCGCCACGCCGACGGAGTACTCCTGCGCCGCCCCGGCAAGGACCACGGGTTCTCCGCCACGCTCGGCCACATCGGGCCCGGCGTCATGCGCGTGTTCACCACGTCGACGACGCTCGACGCCCGCGCCTACGACCCGTTCGGCCTGTACGCCGCGCTCGAGCACGGCGGCGACCTTGCCCGCGCCGGCCGGGCGCTGCTCGAGCAACTCGGCGACGGCCGCCCACCACGCGCCCCATCGGCGCCCGGGCCCGGACCGTCGAGCGCTGCTGGCACCACGCCGCGTGAGCGCCCGTCGATCGTCATCAACGGCCGGCCGCTGCGCGACATCACCCGCGACGTCACCGAAGCGCTCCTCGAGGCGAACGACCCGCCGCGACTGTTCGTGCGTGCCGGAGCGCTCGTCCGTGTGCGGCGCGACGAGAACCTGCGGCCGCTCATCGACACGCTCGGCGAGTCCGAGCTTCCGGCACCGCACCGCCGTCGTCACTGACACCGTGCGCCGCAACGCCGACGGCGACCTCAAGCACGTCCCGCCGCCCGTCGAGGTCGTGCGCAACGTCGCCGCCGGCGGCGTCTGGCCGTTCCCCGCCCTCGAGGCCGTCACCGAGACCCCGGTGCTCCGCCCCGACGGCACCGTGCACCAGGCACCCGGCTACGACCCCGCCACGCGGCTCCTCCACGTGCCCGGCCGAGGTCTCGTCGTGCCCGAGATCGCCGACCACCCGGGCGCCGACGAACTCGCCGCCGCCGTCGCCCTGGTCGACGAGCCCTCCACGACTTCCCGTTCGAGGCGCCGGCCGACAAGGCGAACGCGATCGCCACGCTCCTCACGCCGCTCGTGCGCCCGGCCATCGCCGGCCACGTGCCGCTCGGGCTCCTGGATGCGCCCGAGCCCGGCACCGGCAAGGGGCTGCTCGCCAACGTCGTCGCGCTCATCGCCACCGGCCGCCCCGGCGCCGCGCGGCCGCTCCCGGACGCCGAGGAGGAAGATCCGCAAGATGATCACCTCGACGCTCCTCGACGGCGCGTCGATCGTCGTGCTCGACAACGTCGAGACCGCCATCAAGAGCCCCGCGCTCGCCGCCGTGCTCACCACCGACACATGGGCCGACCGCGTGCTCGGCCGCAGCGAGATCGTCCAGCTGCCGAACCGGTGCACCTGGCTCGCCACGGGCAACAACCTGCAGGTCGCCGGCGACCTCGCCCGGCGCTGCTACCGGATCCGCCTCGACGCCCGCCAGGCCCGCCCCTACACCCGCACCGGGTTCCTCCACGCCGACCTCCAAGGCTGGGCACTGCAGCGCCGTGGCGAGCTCGTCGCCGCGCTCCTCACGATCGCCCGCTCGTGGTGGGCCGCCGGCTCACCAGCGGCCACTCACCCGGCCATGGGCGGCTACACACCCTGGGCCGCCACGCTCGCCGGCATCCTCGCCCACGCCGGCGTCGCCGGCTTCCTGGAGAACCTCGACGCGTGGCGCGACGCCGCCGACACCGAGGCCGCCGACTGGGAGGGCTTCCTCGCCGCCTGGCGCGACGTGTGGGCCGGCGGCGTGATCCTCGACGGCCGACATCTCCAAGGCAGCTCGGCTTTGACCAGAGCCCCGTGCACGAGGCGCTCCCTGCCAGCCTCGTCGGCCACGTCGCCTCGGCGAACTTCCGTGTGCGGCTCGGCAAGGCCCTCAAGGCGCGCGCCGGACGGCACTACGGGCCCGACGGGCTGCACCTCGTCGAGCAGCCGATGGACCGCCGGCGCATCGTGCTCTGGACCGTCGAGTCACGCGACCCCGCACCTGCGCAGGACGGAAAGGTCGTGTCGTTGCACCGGACGCACGCGGGGGTGGAGGGGTCGCGGGGGACTCTCCCATCCTTCGCGGAGGGTTTTGGGAACCCACCTGAAAACACACGAGTAATGGTGGCGATTTCCCCCGCGACCCCTCCACCCCCGCGCGCGTCGAAGAGCGGCTCTGGTGACCGCCCACGAGTCGTCGCCACCCTCGCTGCCGCCGGCGTCCACCTCGAGACGACCGTCGACTTCCGCCTGCGGTCCATCGGCCCCATCGACCGGCGCGCCGAGCTGCTCATCACCCGCAACCGCACCGAGCTCATCGCCTACGTCGCCGGCCGCCGCTGCTCGAGATGCCCCGCCCCACCCGCGCTCAACGCCTACTGGCGCGAGCGGCTCTGCCACCGCTGCGCACGCTCCGCCGCCCACACCCACGACCGCGACAACACCTGGCCCACCACCACCCAAGGAGCAACCCGTGCCGCCTGAGGAAGCCCCGAACCTCATCCGACCCGTCCCAGTCGTCCACGGCGTCTCTACGCTCGCCACCCCGGCCGGCAAGGTCGTCGTGCTCGAGGCCAACACCGCCACCGGCCGCCACGTCGTGTTCCTCACGACCGACCAGGCCGGCGAGCTCGGCCGCATGCTCACCGAGGTCGCCACGGGCCTCGTCCTCCCGCAGCTGCAGCTCTGACCTGTGGCGCAGCTCCCCACCGACGAACAGATCCGCGCCGTCGCCCGAGGTCTCGACCAGACCGACTGGCTCGAGCTCGGCCGCGGCCTGCTCGAGCACACCGCCTTCGAGCGCGCCAGCGCACCCACCGGTTACCCCAGCGGCGGCCACGGTGGCGGCGGAAGTGGCATCTCCAGGCCGTCCGAGAGCGCAGCCGTCGCACGCCTCGGGCTCGACGAGGACACTCGCACGAAGCACCGCACGCACCTCGACGAAGCGATCCGCCTCGCGTTCGCCACGCTCGACGCAGCGCGCACCGCCCAGGCCGAGCTGGTGAAGCTCTCGAAGATCACCAACCCCGAACCACCCCGCCGACCCGACCCGAGCGCGTGCTGCGAGCGTTACTGCGAAGACCCCGCCGACTCCGGACGCGGCGGCCGGTGCGAAGCCTGCTACCGCTGGCGCAAGCGCTGGGCCGAGGCACGCGGCATGGCGATGGCCGAAGCACCGCCCGTCCCTGAGGCCGTGATCAACGAGCGCGTCGCTCTGCGCGAGGGACGACGGATCCGCGTCTCCGGGCCCGAAACGGGCAGCTTCACGTGAACCCGCCCCGTGACAGCGAAACCGCAGGTGGTTGCGTCGCGTGTCACGACCTGCCACAGTGCCTCGCTAGTCGGACGAGCCGTGTGCCTCCGAGCGCCCGCGTACGTCGTGCCGAGCGCCGCAAGGGTCAACGCGACGAGCACGCTTCCCGTCAACATCTGCCCGATCACGACGGCGCGAGCCGCTTGGGACGTGGGAGCGAAGTCACCGAATCCCGTCGTGGTGGCAATCGTCGTCGACAGGTACAACGCGTCCACTCGGGTCAGCGGCTTTCCGAACCCGGGGGTGCCGAGCGACCAATAGAAGCTGGCGAACATGAACAGCCACATCAGGTACACGAACAACGCCATGTACCAGGTCGACACCCCGCGCTGCTCTCGCGGCGGCGGGTCAATCAAGCGGTGGCGGATGATGTTGAGGTACCAGGCCAAGAGCCCCAAGCCGGCGAGGCCCGTGCCCCAGACAGGATCGGCCGACTGACCGTCGCTGATGTTGTTGTTGCCGAAGTACGAGGCGATGAAAACGACCGGCGCGGCGTAGATCCAGATCTTGCGGCGAACGACTCGATCCAGAAACCGATCGAGCCTCTTACCCACTTGCTCTTCGAAGAAGCCTTCATCCATACAACGAGCTTCTCTTGCTTCAGAGCACTTCGTCGTCACGGTTTGGTGGCCAATGCCCAATCGCCCCCCACGCGTTCAGCACATCCGCCCGATAACGCTCGTCGCTGGCCCACCGTGCGCCGGCAAGAGCACTCTCGTGCTCGAGCACCGCAAGCCCGGCGACCTGTTCATCGACTGGGACCTCCTCGCCGTAGCACTCGGCTCCGATGTCGACCACGGCCACGCCCCCGGCTACGGCCCGTGGATCGAAGAGACCCGTCACGCGCTCCTGCAGCGCCTCACCCGCACCGCCTCGCACCCGCCCGTCTGGATCACGCGCGGCGCACCGACACTGCGCGAGCGCAGCTGGTACCGCAGCATCGGCGCCCACGTCGTACTGCTCCCCACGCCCGCCGACGTGTGCATCGCACGAGCACGCGCAGCAAGCCGGCCGGCGTCATGGCCCGACCTCATCGCCGACTGGTGGGATCGGTACGAACCCGATGCCGTCCAGGCCGGCTAGACCACCCCGCACCTACACGGCCGCCGAGCTCGCCGACTACTACCGCAGGCTCCGCGCAGCACGACCCAACGCCGGCCGCCGCGGCTACGACGCCGCATGGCGCCGGCTCTCCACCCAAGCCATCGCCGAATGGGTGGCCGCCCACGGCTGGATCTGTCGGGGCTACGGGCGACCAGCTCACGCAGTCGAGCCAGGCCAGCTCACCGGAGACCACCGCGACCCGAATAAGCGCACCGACCTCACGCTCGACGACATCGACGTGCTGTGCGGCCCGTGCAACGCGCAAGGGCGGCGCCGGCCCCCCTCGTTGAAAGCTCGGCGCAAGGGACCCGGCACGTGTCCGGAGACTCGGACGGACGGCGCGCTCGACAGAATCCGCCGAAAAGTCGCGGGAGGTTCCGATGGGCCGAACGCCCGAACCGACCGAGCTCAAGCTGATCAAGGGCACCCGAGACGACCGGGTGAACGACCAGGAGCCGAAGCCGGCCGCCGGCGGCGTCACGCCACCGCCACTCACGCCCCGGGCCCGCACGGTCTGGAAGCGCTTGGCGCCAGACCTCGCCGCCAAGAAGGTCCTCGACCGTTGGAACGTCGACCTGTTCGCCCAGTACTGCGAGGCCGTCGTGGTGGCGCGTGACGCTGCGAAGGACATCGCACGGCGCGGCGTGCTCGTGAAGGGCGGGGGAGAGCACCCGACGATGGTGAAGAACCCGGCGGTGCAGGTGCAGCGCGACGCCATCGCCACCATGACGACGGTCGGCGCGCAGTTCGGCATCGGTGCCGCGGCCCGCTCGCGGATCGTGACCGGGGAGGCGCCGAAGGATGCCAAGGGCGCCGAGGAGTTCTTCACCGCCGGCTCTGCCTGAGTGCGGCTTCACCTGGCGCGACGACCGTTGCGTCGAGCACGGCAACCACCACTGCCGGCCGCGCGCTCAGAAGGTCGTCGACTTCTTCGCCGAGGTCCTGGTCCACACGAAGAGCGAGTGGGCCCGCCAGGCGTTCGTGCTCGAGGACTGGCAAGAGCACCTGATCATCCGGCCGCTGTTCGGCACGGTCCGCTGGGACGAGGCCCGCCGGCGCTACGTCCGCCAGTACACGATCGCCTGGATCGAGCTCGGCCGGAAGAACGGCAAAAGCGAGCTCGCGGCGGGCATCGTGCTGTACCTGCTGATCGCCGACGACGAGGAAGGCGCCGAGATCTACGGCGCCGCGAAGGACACGAAGCAGGCCGGCAAGGTCGCCATGGTCGTCGACCGCATGCGGGTCCTGTCGCCGGCGCTCAACGGCGACAAGGTCACCAACGGCAGACGGGGCAGGCTCCGCTTCAACAAGTCCTCGAGGAGGATCTACGACGAGGCCACGGCGTCGTTCTACGACGTCATCCCGGCCGACGCCGAGGGCGAGCTCGGCGGCAACCCGCACGGCGTCGTGATCGACGAGGTCCTCGCCCAGGCCGACGGCGACTTCTGGGCGTCGCAGCGCACCGCCATGGGCACCCGGCCGCAGCCGCTCATGGTCGGGCTCACCACCGCCGGGAACGACCCGTCCGGCTTCGCCGCCCAGATGCACAACGAGATGATGCGGATCGCCGAGGACCCCGCCCGGGCGCCGCACATCTTCGTGTTCATCCGCGGCATCCCGAAGGACCAGGCCGAGCTCGAGCTCGTGCACCGCATCCACGCCGGCGACCCGGACCTGCCGGTGTCGTGCGACGTGTTCGACGAGCGCAACTGGCAGTGGGCCAACCCGGCGCTCGGCTCGTTCCTCGCCCTCGAGGCGCTGCGCCAGGAAGCGCTCGAGGCGCACAACGACCCGACGAAGGAGAACAGCTTCCGCCAGTTCCGCGGCAACCAGTGGGTGCAGCAGACCACCCGGTGGATGCCGCTGCACCGCTGGGACGCGTCGGCCGGGATGACCGGCACGGTCGAGGCTCGACGGCCGCACCTGCTACGCCGGGCTCGACCTCGCGTCGACCACCGACCTCGCCGCCTGGGTGCTGCTGTTCCCGCCCGACGACCCCGACGGCGACTTCGAGGTGCTCTGGCGGTTCTGGACCCCCGAGGCACAGCTCGGCGTGCTCGACGACGCCACCGGCGGGCAGGCCACCGTGTGGGCCAAGCAGGGGCTGCTCTACGCCACCGAGGGCGACTGGATCGACTACACGGGCGACCCCGACACCGGCATGAGCACCTCGACGCTCGTCGGCCGCGACGTCCCGTCGATCCACCACCAGATCGGCCTCGACAAGCAGCGCTACGCCATCGTCGACACCGGCTACGACAACCGCGAGGCCGCCGCCACCGCCCAGCACATGCAGGGCCTCGGCATGACCATCAACCCCGTCGCCCAGGGCTACGGGCTGAGCCAGGCGCTCAAGATGATCATGGCGCTCACCAAGGCGCAGCGGCTCCACCACGGCGGCCACCCCGTCGCCCGGTGGAACGCCGACTGCGTCGAGGTGAAGACCAACGACGAGGAGCGCATCAAGCTCGCCAAGCCGATCCGGGCCCGGACCGGCAAGCGCATCGACGGGTTCGCCGCTCTCGGCAACGCGATGCACCGGTACCTCGTGCACGACAACGAGCTCGGCGACCCGTCGGCCGCCGAGGAGTACTTCCGCAAGCTGCTCGTGCACTGCCCGAGCTGCGGGCACCCGACACCGCGCACGTCCGACGTGTGCACCGGGTGCGGCGCACCGATCACCGCCGCCGTCGCCGGGTGAGGAGGGGCATGGCCGACACCAGCATCGCCGAGCGCTCCGCCCGCCTCGACCGCCAGGACTCCACGCTCGGCGCCTCGATCGACCACCGCGTCGCGGTCGCGGTCGAGGCCGCGCTCGGCCAAGGCCGCTCCGGCCGGGCTCGGCCAGCTCCCCGCCGGCACCACCACCACCGACCTCGCCACCCAAGCCGCCGCGCTCGCCCAGGCCGGCACCGCCGCCGGCTCGATCGACCCGCTGCCGCGCCTGGATCCGCCCGTCGGGTTTGGGCCCGGTGTGCCGCTGCTCCCCGCGGCGCTCGACCCGCGGCTGCCGTCGGGCCGGCCGGCGCCCCGCGTCACCGACTACGCCGTCTCGTCGAACCTCAACCTCAACGACCGGCTCGTGCCGTTCGACGTGCTGCGCGCCGTCGCCGAGCAGGTCGACGTCGTGCGCCGCTGCATCGAGGTCCGCAAGGCCGAGATGCAGTCGTTCGACTGGTGCGTCGGGATCTCGTCGCGGACCCTCAAGCGGATCATGGCCGACGACGGCGAGACGAACCCGGGTAAGGCCGCCCAGATCGCCCGCCGCCGCTACGCCGAGGACATCGCCCACGCTGAGGCGTTCTGGCTCAAGCCCGACCGCATCAACGACCTCGACTTCGCCGGCTGGCTCGGGATGCTCATGGAAGAGCACTTCGTGCTCGACGCCGTGACCGTCTACCCGCACCTGGCCCGCAACGGCGACCTCCACAGCTTCGAGCTGCTCGACGGCGCCACCATCAAGCCGCTGCGCGACCACCGCGGCGCCGTGCCCCAGCCACCGCAGCCGGCCTACCAGCAGATCCTCAAGGGGTTCCCGCGCGGCGAGTTCACGTCGGGCGCCGGCGACGTCACGGCCGAGTACTTCTCCGACCGGCTCGTGTACCGGCCCCGGAACCGGCGCACCTGGACCCCCTACGGCATCAGCAACGTGGACACCGCGCTGTCGATGGCCGACGTGTACCTCAAGCGGGTCGACTGGATCCGCAAGGAGTTCACCGACGGCGTCATCCCCGACGGCTGGGTCTCAACCGACGCCACCCCACAGGCGCTCCCGCCCGAGCAGCTGCTCGCCTACGAGCTCGCCTTCAACGCCGAGCTCGCCGGCATCACCGCGGCTCGCAAGGGCCTGCGCGTGCTGCCCAAGGGCTTCAAGATCGAGGACCTCAAGAGCTGGACCGACACGTACAGCAGCGAGTTCGACGAGTACCTCGTCAAGCTGCTGTCCGCGTGCTTCGGCGTGATGCCCACCGAGATCGGGTTCCCACCCAAGAGCGGCATCGGTGGCAAGGGCCACCAGGAGGGCGAGGCGAACAGCTCGCACCGCCAGGCGACCCGACCCACCGTGCTCTGGCTGCAGGGCCTGCTCAGCGACATCCAGCGCACGTTCCTCGGCACGCCGCC
>JASGIE010000063.1:0-37869 GCA_049841055.1 Paludibaculum sp.
GGCATAGGCCGGATGAACTCCATGAAGGCCAGCCCCTTCACTCGCTCTGGAAACCGCGCCGCAAAGTGGAAGGCCAGCCCGGAGCCCCAATCCTGGGCCACCAGGATAGACTCTTTCAGCCCGAGCGAGTCCAGGAAGTGGTGCAGTAGCGGAAGTGATCCTGAAAGCGGTAGTCCAGTTCCGGCTTATCCGACTCGCCGAAGCCGATGAGATCCGGCGCAATGCAGCGCGCCACAGGTGAAACGGCGGGTATCACATGGCGCCAGATATAGGAGGAGGTGGGGTTTCCGTGGAGGAATACAGCCACGGGGAGTTTGTCTTCGCCGGCCTCGCGATAAGCCATGGCGGAACCGAGAACGGTTACCTTCTTCATGCTGTTTCTCCTTGCGACTTGTCTGAAAATACGGTGGCGAACGCGATGCGCTTGAAGCGTTCCGAGGGGTTCGGGATCACGCTCCACCTTCATGCGCAGAATGGCTCCGAGCCAGGAAGAGAGGGAGGAATTCCGCCAGGTCGTCCGGCGCGAAGCGCGTATCCAGTTCGCCCTGCGCCTGCGCGGCCGAGATGCATTCCGCGAAGGGCGCGCGCCATTCCAGGAAGATCTCACCCAGCTTGTGCCGAAGCATTTCGCTGTGGCCCGGGGCTTCCAGGCTCAGGTTGCCGATGACATCCCACGGGTCCAGTGTTCATCGCCGAGCCGCGATGTAATGAAGTCGAGATAGCGGCGCAGGCGTTCGCGCGGGCTCACCGCGGCATCGCCTAGGGTTTCGCGGATGATGCCCTTGAGGTTGTCAAAGTAGCGGTCGAGCACTTCGCCGGTGAATTGCTCCTTGGAACGGAAGTGGTTGGTGAACGAACCCTGCGGTACACCGGCGGCGGCTACGATGTCACGGACGCTGGTGCCGACATAGCCCGACTGGAACATGACCTTGAGCCCGGTTTCGACGATGTTTTCACGTGTGGATTTGCGTCCCATGGGGAAATAATACGTACGTACGTATTACCTTGTCAAGCGAAACTTTGCGTGGGCGTGAAGATTCTTCAGATGGCGACTGGCTCCCGCGGAGGGAGCCCTTCTGCACCCACTTTGCCGGGAGCCGCGTCGTACGGGTAGGATAACCAGGCGAGTGCATCACGTAGAACAGCATCGATCGGTTCTGGCCGGGGTCGAAGCCCGCACACTGGTGACCGACGCGCAGTTTCCGCGGCACTTCCACGACCAGTTGGGTTTTGGGGTCATGACAATTGGGGGCCACCGCTCCTGGAGCGGCATCGGTACCGTGGAAGCGTGCGCCGGAGATTTGATCACGGTGAATGCGGGCGAATGTCACGACGGCATCCCTCTGGGCGGACAGCCGCGCGGCTGGCGGATGCTGTACATGGAGCCGGCTCGGGTCGTGTCGCTCCTGGGCGAGGACCTGCGAGGTTTTCCCGAGATTCGGGGACCCGTGCTGAATGAGGATCGCCTGGCAGGGCAGTTCGACACGCTCTTCTCTTTGCTGTCGGGGGGCAGGCCTGATCCCGTGGCGGCGGAGGAGAGGTTGTTGCCGGTGCTGATGAGCCTGAGGCAACGGCATTGTGCCCCCAGGGCGGATTGTGACGGCCCGATGCCCGGTGTCCGCAGAGCGATTGACCGGATCGAGAGCGATCCGGCGAATCCCGCCTCCCTGGCCGAGCTGGCGTCGCTTTGCGGCCTGAGCCGGTTCCAGCTGCTGCGCGGCTTTGCGCGGGCCACCGGCATCACTCCGCATGCTTACGCCGTGCAGCAGCGGTTGCTCCTGGTGCGCAGGTTGTTGGCTCGGGGTGTCGCGCCGTCGCAGGCTGCGCTCGAGGCCGGCTTTGCCGACCAGAGCCATATGACCCGTGCGTTCAAGCGGCAGTTCGGGGTCCCTCCCAATCGGTACCGCACCGCCGTTCGATGACGGGGAACCGGCCTGCAATTTCGTTCAAGACGAAACCGCCCGGTCCTGCGATGCTGAATCACCAACTGCCCATAGGAACTGCGGGCAGAATCTACCTGAGGATGGGAGGTTTCGAGGATGATCCGACGCTGCGGCGAGGCCGACTTCGAAACGATCTGGGCGATTATCAACGATGGCGCGGCGGTGTACCGGGGCGTCATTCCCGAGGATTGCTGGCATTCGCCCTACATGGGTAGGGAAGAGCTGCGGGGCCAGCTGGCGGAGGGTGTGGAGTTCTGGGGCTATGAGGACGCAGGCGAACTGGTTGGTGTGATGGGCCTGCAACCAGTGCGGGATGTCACGCTGATTCGCCACGCCTATGTACTGAGTGGCCGCCAACGGGGTGGGATCGGGGCTCAACTGCTCGCGCATCTGACGGGGCTCGCCGGCACGCCGGTGCTGATCGGGACCTGGGCCGCGGCGTTCTGGGCGATCCGGTTCTATGAGAAGCACGGGTTCTCGCTCGTGTCCGAGGAGGAGAAGGATCTGCTGTTGCGGCGGTATTGGGGCGTGCCGGAGCGGCAGATCGAGACTTCGGTTGTGCTGGCGGACCAGGCGTGGATCAGGCGGCAGAGCGGCTGGCAGCGCAGATAGGGCGCGGCAATGATCGGTCGTTGGGTTGCTTTCGGGAATTATGGAAGTGGCGCAAAAAGGGCGAGAAGCAAAAACGTGATCTCCAATACGGCAATCACATAAAAGGCAATGCGTACCTTCGGCCAGAGCCAGATGGGCAACTGATCCGATAGCTTGTCGGCGAGTGTCTGGTTCAATCGCATCGGCGGATATTCCAATTGCTCCTCCGACGCCCAACGGGCCGCCAGCCAGTTGCCGCGAATGTTGGCGAAGAGCAGCGCCAGGAAGATGATGCGACCGACGCCGAAGCCGTTGCCCGCGTACCGCTGCAGGACGAAGCCGCTGAGGAGGTAGCCCACGAACGCGGCGATCCCGGCAAACCGGTTGCGCTGGCGGACGCCCAGCCCGGCCAGGAAGTAGAACACGCCTTCAAACGCGCCGGCCAGGGGAAATCCGCTGAAGGCCGAGAGCACAGTCGTCGCCACGGCAACTATGTAGCAGATCCATAATCCCTGTCTGGTGACGTAGTCGAAATCCCCGACATTCCGGATGGTGGGCCAGAAAAGCGCGCGCCAACGGCTCTCCGTGCGGGGAGTGGAATCCGACAGGCCGAGGGTCTGCATGGGTAAGTAATATTCTACTGCCGAATTCGCGGTGCAACGGAAATGGCGGATTTGTGAGTTGCCAAAAAGGTACGGAATTCAGGCGCGGGCGACATGGTTTTCTGCTTTTCGCGAGCTGCAAAATCAGTGCTCACCGCGGGGCGAGTCACCCCGTTTTCAAGACCCCTGTTCTCCATCGAGGGAAGGCCTCAAAGGGATCCTCCGCTGACTCCGCGTGATGAAAAACGAGTTCGACTGGTTCACACTAGTCGTTCATGGGGCGTCTTCTCTTCATCATGCGACTGGCGGAAAAGTATGTTCCAGGATCTGCGCTTCGCCCTGCGAGGCTGGGTGCGTGCTCCAGGATTCGCGGCGGCCGCCGTGGTGACCCTCGCTATGGGCATCGGGGCGAACACGGCGATCTTCAGTGTGGTGAGCGGTGTACTGCTCCAGCCGCTGCCCTTCGGCGACCCCTCGGAACTCGTGCAGGTGTACGAGAGGCTTCCGCCGAGCGCCTCGGGCACGGGATTCGAAGTCGGCGCGGTGTTTGGCGATCTCGAAGTGTGGCGGGCGCGCAGCAATTCGCTGGAAGGAGCTGTCAACTATACGATCTCAGGGCGGAGCCTGCAGTCGGCCGGCGGGCCGGAGCAGGTGGGGACCGTAGCGGCCGGGCGCGGACTGTTCGACCTGCTGAGAGTGCGGCCGATCCTGGGACGGACGTTCACCGCCTCTGATCCGCCACGCGTAGCCGTCATCACCTACCAGCTCTGGCGATCCAGGTTCGCTTCGGATCCTGGTGCGGTTGGACGGGAGCTTGTGCTCGATGGCGAATCGTACACAGTGATCGGCGTCATGCCGAAGCCGTTTCGCTTTCCCTACGTCTCGGCCACCCGGGATTCGCCCATTGGGGTCTGGCTGCCCTGGGATCCACCGGCGCGGCTGCGGACCCACCCGAATGGCCGCCTGGATGCGGTGGTTGCGCGGCTCCGTCCGGGCGTCAGCATGAAGGCCGCGGCGGATGAGCTCGCCGCATTAGCCGGGCCCAGCACGCCCCGCCTGGAGGTCCGGCTCGAATGGCTGAAGGATGTGGTGAGCGGGCCGGTTCGGACTTCCCTGCTTGTCCTGAGCGGGGCCGTCGGCCTGGTCCTGCTTGTGGCCTGTCTGAATGTGGCCAACCTTCTGCTGGCACGCACGGCCTCCCGCGAGCGTGAAATCGCGATCCGGTCTTCCCTGGGAGCGGGGCGCCCGCGGCTGATGCGGCAGTTCCTTACGGAGAGCCTGCTGCTTGCGGCGGCCGGAGGAGCCGCTGGCCTGCTGTTGAGCATCTGGGGCCGCAGACTGCTGGTGCGGATGGCGGCGGCGCAGATACCCCGCGCCCAGGAGATCGGACTGGATTGGACGGTCTTCGCGTTCCTCCTGATGGTGTGCCTGGCGGCGGCGATCGGCTTCGGGCTGGCGCCCGCCTTGACTGCGTCGCGCGGCGGGGCCGGGTCGCTGCAGCGCCGGGGTGTGGGTTTGATGCTGCGCGATGTGCTTGTCGTGGCGGAGGTCGGACTCGCGTTTGTCCTGCTCTCTGGCGCGGGGCTCCTGCTGAAGACCTTCCTTAACCTGCAGCGCACCGACGCGGGATTCCGCGCGGAGAGTGTCCTGACGGCACACGTTGTGATCGGTGACGCCCGGGAAGGCACGGCGCTGGAGGAGAGGGTGGCCCGCATCCCCGGCACGCAGGCGGCGGGACTCATCTCGCTGCTGCCGCTCCAGAATTCGAACTGGAGCGGCGGGATCGTCATCACAGGACAGTCCGCGGTTCGGGAATGTGCGTTGCGCTATGTGACACCCGGGTACTTTGCTGCAATGGGGATTCCGCTGCGTAGCGGACAGACGTTTCGTCCGGGGGATGGACCGGACGCGCCTCGCGTCATTGTGGTGAACGAGACGCTGGCGCGGTCCTACTTCCCCGACGGAAGCGCGGTGGGCCGCCAGACCAACCGGGGCACCATCATCGGGGTGGTGGGCGATGTGCGGCAGGCGGATCTGCGCACGGCGCCCAAACCGGAGGTCTACTATACGCTGGTGCAGAATTTTGCGCAGATGAGGCAGCACGGGTCCACGCTGATTGTGCGAACCCGGGGCCCGGGGGAGGGAATCGTTGGCGCGCTCCGCGAGGCCGTGCGGGAGGTAAGCCCGAATCAGGCGGTGTTCCGGATTGCGACGATGGAGCAGGTGGTGGACGATTCGCTGGCCAGTCCACGGCTGTATGCGTGGCTGGTTGGGTTGTTCGCGGCCATGGGGACGCTCCTGGCGATGGCGGGGCTCTACGGGGTGATCGCGTACCTGGTGGAGCTGCGCAGGCGCGAGTTCGGCATCCGGATGGCGCTGGGCGCCGATACGATGCGCATCCTGAATCTGGTGCTGAGCCGCGGAGCCGTGCTGGTGGCCGCCGGAATCGTATGCGGCGTAACGGGCGCGCTGGCGCTGACACGCCTGATGCGGGCGATGCTCTATGGGGTGACGGCTACGGATCCATGGACCTTCGCCACGATGGCGATGGCGCTGGTGAGCGTCGGGCTGGCCGCATGTTTCGTCCCGGCGCGCAGAGCCGCATCGGTGAATCCGGCCGTGGCGCTGAGAAGCGAGTGAGGTGGGGTGGTACACAGTCTCAGCGCATAGCCGGCCTTTGTCGCGCCAAGCGGTCGACTGCACAATGACTACATCGGCAGCGCGCGCTTCCTTGCCTCCTCCGGTGTGAGGATCGGGAAATC
Organism: Paludibaculum sp.; assembly: GCA_049841055.1. Lineage (GTDB taxonomy): Bacteria > Acidobacteriota > Terriglobia > Bryobacterales > Bryobacteraceae > Paludibaculum. The sequence continues at coordinate 5,899 of JASGIE010000063.1, forward strand.
CGGAGAATCGGTTCGCGCCGTGGCCATGATCTGTTTGATCTTTGCGACGACGGCCGGGTTGGCGGCGGATAGGTCCTTGTGCTCGCCGAGATCGGTGGCCAGATCGTATAGCTCGATGGGGAGTTCGGGACCTTTCCGGATGCCCTTCCAATTGCCCATGCGCACGGCCTGGTGGAAGCCGAGTTCGTGGAACTCCCAGTAGAAATACTCGTGCGGCTTCTGGGTCTTGCCTGTCAAGGTTGGCACGATGGAGGTTCCATCCAGACCCTTGGGCGCCTCGACGCCCGCCAGTTCCGCAAAGGTCGGCAGGATGTCCCAGAAGGCCCAGGGGAATTCGCTCACCTGACCGCCCTGGATGCCTCCGCGCCAGCGGGCGATGCAGGGCACGCGAATGCCGCCTTCCGTCAGATCGCGCTTGATGCCGCGCAGGGGGCCGGAGCTTTCAAAGAACGACGGGGCGTGTCCACCTTCCTTATGGGGGCCGTTGTCTGAGGCAAAGATCACGAGCGTGTTCTGATCCATGCCCTTGCGCTTCAGTGTGGCCATGAGTTGGCCCACGTCGGAGTCCATTCGGGAGATCATGGCCGCGAAGTTCTTCTCCACTTGAGGCCAGTTGCGATCGGAGTAGGGCGAGTCGGAGGGCACCTGCATGCCGTTGCCGGTATCGCGGCCCATCTCGTTGTTGGCGTGCGGCTGGGTGTAGCAGACGTGCAGGAAGAAGGGCTGTGTGGACGGCTGACGTTCCAGAAAACTGACGGCTCGTTTCGTGAACAGGTCCGGCGCATAGTCCTTGTGCTGCGTGCCCATGTTGCCGCGCAGCAGGAAGCTGCCGTCCTGGTCGAGCAGATGTTCGGGATAGTAGTTGTGCGCGTGGAGCTGTGAGAAGAAGCCGAACCACTCGTCGAAGCCCTTTTTTGTGGGGTAGCCGGTAGTGCCCAGCTGGCCGAGGCTCCATTTGCCGAACAGGCCGGTGCGGTAGCCCGCCTTCTTCAGCAGTTCCGTCACGGTGACGTCGCCGGGCCTCAGCGGCAGGTCGTTGCCCTTGTTGCCGCGCGTATGGGCATGGCCCGTGTGCAGGCCGGTCATCAGGGAGCAGCGCGACGGCGCGCATACGGTGGAGCCTGCATACGTGGAGCCGAAGCGGATGCCCTCGGCGGCCAGGCGATTGATATTCGGAGTCTGGATGCGCGTCTGGCCATAGCAGCCCAGGTCGCCGTAGCCGAGATCATCGGCCAGGACGAACAGAATGTTGGGGCGTGGCGCGGGGGCAATGGCGCCAACGCGGCGGCGGAGAGGGTCTGCAGAAAGTGTCGGCGTTGCATGGTGGGTGTTCAGCGGCCCAGGGCCCGCAGGACTGGCGTTGCGTGAACTCCTCGGCTCGGCGATTCTCCTCTTCCGGTGAGCAGATGCGGCGAGCTCGGCTTCCAGCCGTTTCACGACTTTCGGTTGGCTCGCTGCGCAGGTCGCAGCTCGTCGGGGTCCTTTTCCAGATCGTACAGTCGATGCGGCGCGGCGCAGTTGTAGATGGTTTCCAACGGCCCTGGCGGACATGAGAAGGCACTGGTGCGGGTGCCGCCGCCCTGGAACTCACTGAAGATGTACCTGGCTCTCATCGGTGTCTTCGACATCGACTGCAGGGATTGGCCTATCGAGCCGGAAAGACCCGCTGGCGCCCGTGGCTTCGAACATTGATGCCCGGAGGTCGTGCAGGTCGACAGGGGTGCTGACACGCTGGCCGGCCTGGAACCCGGGTCTCGGCGGCGATCATCGGGATGCGAACCGAATCTTCGTACAGGCTGCGCTTCCACCACAGTCCGAACTTGCCCAGCATCTCCCCGTGATTGGAGGTATAGACATACTCACCGTGTTGGACGCCTGCCCGGACTTCTCCAGCGTGTCCACCAGCCGCCCCAGTCGCTGTTCGACGCAGCGTGATGCAGCCGTAGTAGCCACGGCGCAGGCTGCGAATGGTCTGCTCGCTGTAGTCGTCGGAGCCGAAGAACTTCCTCAGATCCTCGGCGTAGGGGTGTTTCGCGCCGGGGCTGTCCAGGCCGTATTCTCGGGAGGTCGGCATGGCCGGCGTATTGTGCCCAGAGATCCGCGGTGACCTTGTGCGGGAAGTGCGGGCTCAAAGAAGGTTGACAGAGAGCGTCCAAGGTTTCCCTGACGGTGGAGGCTTTCTGCGAAAGCCACTCCACGGCGAGTATCCACTTTCTTGAGGTCGCCCGCGAACGGGTTGGGCTTCACTCCGAAGCCGGCGCCGCGCCCTTCGCCGTCTTTCTGGATATCCAGAGGGACTCGGGAGAACGCAGTGTGTCTCCAGGCCGGGCGCGATCGCCCGGCGCGATCATCTCGCTCGAAGCCGAGGGTCGGGGCCTGGTTGTACACATCCGTCTTGCCGATGTGGACCGAGTGCATGCCCTGGTGATCGCCCAGGCCTTGCCGTAGCGGGCGTTCACCTGGAACACATCGCGTTGGCCGTAGGTCTGCAGGTCGAAGACCCGGCGGCCTGACAGGAACGACGAACGCGAGGGCAGGCAGAGCGGGGAAGGGCAGTAGTGCATTCTGAAAGACCGTGCCGCGCTCGGCGAGCTTTGCCATATTGGGCGTCGACACGAACGAGTGGCCGTAGGGCTGGCTGAAGAACGGATTGTGCTCGTCGCTCAAGAGCAGGACAGGACGTTGTGGCGCGGGGCCTGGGCGGCGCCCAACGCCGCGGCCGGCAGGTTGAAGGAAGTTTCGTCGCTGCATCATTCTAGCTTCGCGCCTCCCACCACCCGTGGGGCGGCTCCTTCTGTACGCGCGGGGGCGTTCGTGCGTCCCGCAGCCATTGGTCGAACTGCGCGGCGAGCTTGGGTTGCGCCGGTCGCCAGGTCCTTCGACTCGGTCTGGATCCGCCGACAGGTCGTACAGTTCCACAACGCCGTTCTGTTTCGGCCGGACGGCTTTCATGTTCCCACGGCGCATGGCCTGCATCGGGATGCCAGGCGCAAACTCGCTGTTTTCCAACCGTAGTCCGGATCTTCCAGTACAGCATCTCGTGCTGGTCTTCGCTTGCCCGCCGAGCAGTGTTGGCAGCACGGACATTCCATCGATGCCCTTGGGCAGGCTACGGACTCCGGCCAACTCCGCCGCGGTCGGCAGGAAATCAGGGAAGTATCCACTGGAAGTCAGACGTCTCTGCCTGCGGGTACATGACCCTGGCCAGCGGGCGATCATCGGGGCGCGGACGCCGCCTTCATAGAGGTTGCCCTTGTGGCCGCGGAGGCCCAGGGCACTGTTCGTAGAGAGTCTCGTTGATCTCCGGGAGAGTCGCGCCGTTGTCGGAGGTGAAGAACACGATCGTGTCCTTGTCCAACCCTTGCGTGCGCAGTTCAAGAAGACATGATGCGGCCGACATAGGAGTTGAGCCCGCGCGTCACCATCGCCGCATACGCGGTGCTACATACGGGCTGGGCTTCGAGCGGTTGTTCGCCTGGCTGCAGGGGTTTGCCGATCGGGCAGCTTCCACGGTATTCGGGCCATGGAGTCCTCCGGCACCTGCGGCTCGAAGTGCGGCATGGTTGGCGAGTCGGTGAGGTAGAACGGTTTGTCCTTGTTCTGGCGGATGAAGTCGACCGCGCGGCCGGCGATGACGTCGTTGGCGTAAGTGACCCGCGTGCCGTTTACGTTTCCGGCGAGCGGGAACTCCTTGCCGTTATTATAGAGGAAGCGCGGATATTGGAAGTGGGCATGCGCTCGATGCAGGGTACCGAAGAAGCTGGTCGAACCCGTGTTTCGCAGGGCACGCCATCGGTTCCGATGTCACCGGACCCCACTTGCCGCAGAAAGCGCTGGTTGTATAGCCTGCCGATTTCAGTACATCGGCCACTGGTGCCTTCACTTCGCCAGCAAGAGGCACGCCGCCCGGATTCGAGCGAATGGGCGTGTGCCCGTTGTGCTGGCCGGTCATGAGAGTGAACGGCGAAGGAGTGCACACCGTGCCGCCGGCATACGCCGTGCGGAACAGCATCCCCTCGACGTGAGCCTGTCGATGTTGGGCGTCCGGATGTACTTCTGGCCGTAGCAGCCAGAGTCGCCGGGACCCATGTCATCGGCCATGATCCAGACGATGTTCGGCTTGCGCCGCGGCTGCGCGGAGAGGAGCGCCGGAGCTGCAGCGAGCGTGTGTGTGAAAGTGCGCCGGTTCATTGTTAAAAGGCGTATTTCAGCGCGAACTGGATGCGGCGCGGATCCTCGGCCGTGGTGATCTTGCCGGCGTTCGGAGTCCCCACGGCTGTGTTCGGCGAGCCGAAGTTCGCGTGATTGGCGAAGTTGAACGACTCGAAGCGGAACTGGATGTAGTGTCCTTCCCAGGGCATGTTGAAGCTGCGCGACACCATGATATCCAGGTTGGTCCGGCCGGGCGCGTAGATCAGGTTGCGGCCCGCATGGAGACTACGCCGGGCGCCGAAGCCACCACGAAGCTTGTGTCGAACCAGCGATCGATCGTCCGTTCCGAGGAACGGCAGGTTCGGGTTCTTCACCCAGTCGCCTCGACACGGCGCCGCCCAGATTCTGGTTGTTCACGTTGAAGCTGTGCCCGATGGCGAGCCCCGGACCGCTTCGACAAATACCGCCCAACTGCCAGCTGCCCAGCACGGCGGCGCTTCACGCCGGAAGTGAGGAACGTGCGGCCCTTGCCGAACGGCAGTTCGTACACTGCGTTCAATACGAGTGGCCCGGCGGCGGTCGACGTTGGAATTGGAACGTTCGCGGGACATGTCCCACGGCGTCACGCCGCCGCTGCCGCCGTCCAGCAGGTCTTCGTTGCCCTGATCGATGGCGTGCGACCAGGTGAAGGAGCTCAGCAGGGTCAGGCCTTTGGAGAACCGCTTCTCCACCTTGGCGGTGAGCGAATTGTAAGAGTTGGAGTTCAGGCTGTTCTCATGCAGGCTGATGGCGCCGAACTGCGGCCGGAAGTAGCGCTCATTTCGGCGAGCTACTGTCGCACTCGGTGTTTGCGGCAGGTTGATGTTGCGGATGTTGTGGAGGTGCGTGCCTTTCGTGCCGATGTAGCCGACGGTCAGCAGCGCATCCCAGGGGAGGTTGCGTTGGACATCCAGGAACCACTGGCTGATGTAGAGCGTGGGCCGGAAATAGGAGAACACCTGGCCGAGCCCCTCTGCACCACGGAGGTCGAAAAAGCAGGATAGCCGTCCTTCACATAAGTAGGAGGTGGCTTCCGGGGTGGTCTGCAAGGCAATATCGGCGCTCTTCGGCGGCCCCGAACGGAAGTTGGCATTCTCCGTATCAGGCTGTTGGCTTCCAGTAGAACGTACCCGCGCCGGCGCGGATTACCGTCTTCGCGTTGGCCGAATAGGCCAGTCCGATACGCGGAGCCCAGTTGTTCAGATCGTTGGTGCCGCCGCTATCGGAGTCACCCGTGGGATCACGAAGCGTTCGTCCGCCTGGGCGACGTTGATGCCCTGATACAGGTAGCGGCTGACGCTTTGGGCCGCGGCATTGGGGAACAGCGCCTTCTTGAAAACTTCATAGCGGATGCCGACGTTGAGGGTCAGCTTCGAGGAGATCTTAAAGTCGTCCTGCGCGAAGAAGCCGTAGTACCAGTTGTTGATGTCTTCTCCCTGGTTGTTTCCGTAATTGCCGCCCGAGACATAGCCCAGCAGCATGTCGGCCATCCCGTTGCCGGTGTTGGCGCGGCTGGTTCCGTTGTTCGGCGACTCCGACGTGAACTGGCCGTTGAAGGACAACTGGCCGCGGCGATACCGGGCGGCATTGCGAAACACATTCGAACGCCGCAGTTCGCCGCCGAACTTGAACGTGTGTTTGCCGTGCTGCCAGACCATCGCGTCGCTGATCTGATAGTTCGCCAGGTTGTTCACATTGGGCCAGAAGGCGCGCAGACCCATCTCCACAAACCCGGTGGGCGAGAAGAGCGACCATCCCTGGTCGTACCCGTCGCCGATCGAGTCACCCGGCGCGTTCTTGATCCCGTAATCCTTGTTCATGTTCTTGGTAAACGGGATGTCGAAGGCCGTATCGAACTGCGAGTAGCCATAGCGGGCTTCGTTGAACAGGGTGGAGGTCAGCACGCTGCTGAGCGCCCCGGCGATGTTGTTGCCGTTGAGTTTCACCGTCTGTCCCTGGCCGCCCATGGCGGGGTAGGGCAGGTAGCCGTTCTGGTTTCTGAACTGCGAGCGGCGGGAGTAGCGGGCGAAGAAACGATGCTTGTCCGTGAAGTTGTGATCCCCGCGGAAGTCATACTGATTCGCATCGTCGGAGTCGCTCGGGCCGAAGTAGTAGTTGTTGGTCAGATTGTCATTGGTGCCGATGTTCGCCGTGGGGTAGAGCGGCAGGATGTACTTCACCACCGGATCCCAGCGGGATTGGGGAATGATATTACCTGCGAAGGGCGTCCGCTTGGCGGTCGCGCCCGTGCCGGTCTGGGTGAGCGGATCGAAGATGTTCTGCCGGACGGCCGGCTGTTTCGAAAAGTCGCCCCGCTCGATGATGTCGCGGCTGGGGAGCGTGGAGATGTAGCTCTGGCCTGTCCGGATCCGCGTCCCCTGGTAGCTGCCGAAGAAGAAGGTCCGGTTCTTGATCACCGGGCCGCCGAGCGTCGCACCAAACTGGTTCTGCCGGTAAGAGGGCTTTTTCGCACCCGAACGGTTGGCGAAGAAGTTCGTCCCGTCAAGCTTCTCATTGCGCAGAAACTCGTACGCGGAACCATGGAACTGGTTCGAACCCGACTTCGTTGTGACGAGCACCTTCGCGCCGGCCCGGTAACCGTACTCGGCGCTCATATTATTGGTGACGACCTTGAACTCGGCCACCGCATCCACGGGCGGCTTCACCTGCTGGGCTTCGTAGCCCAGTGGGCCTGCCGGAGGTCCTGGACGAATTGTCGGTGCCGTCCAACAGGACGTTGTTCTGGGCAATCTGCAGGCCAACGGCGGAGAACGCGCCCTCATCGCGAGCCCGGCTGCCGACGCCAATTCCGCCGCCCGGCAGTACCCCGGCCGTGAACTGCGCCAGTTGGAGATAGTTCCTGCCGTTCAACGGCATTTCCAGGATCCGCTTCGAATCCACCACCTGGCCCACCTCGGAAGTTTCCGAGTTGATGAGCACGGCGGACGCCGAGACTTCAATCGACTCGGCGATGGTCCCGGTCTTCAGTTCAAAATCCAGGCGGGCGGTCTGCCCGGTCTCCAACCGGAACTCGGCCAGTTTCTGCGGCGCAAAGCCCGATGCCTCACACTCGACCCGGTAGCGTCCTGGCGGCAGTAGGGGGAATAGATAAAGACCTTGCTCATTCGTAGTGGCCTGGGAGGCGACGGAGGTGTCCAGATTGATAACGCGAACCGAGGCGTTCGGCACGACAGCTCTCGTCGGGTCGATCACAGACCCCTGAATCCCGGAATTCTGTGCGAAGAGGAGCAGATCCGAGGCAAAACATCAAAAGAACAACGGCGAGGTTGCGCATGGTGACCATCCTTCCAATCGAACCGGATGGGGCTGCATCGTTGCGGCCCCTGAAGCTCCGCCAGCAGTTATGCGCTAGGCAGTGGTGGGTGTCCAGCAAAGCCGTGTGAAAAATAAAAAAACAGCATAAAATACAGCTAACCTACTGATGCAGCAGGAAGTGTTTCACTTTGGTCCGTTCTCGGCCGACGTCCAGTTACGTACGTTAGCGCGGGACTCCACACCCGTCGCGGTAACCCCCAAAGTCTTCGACGCCCTGCTCATCTTCCTCAAGAGCAGCAATCAGGTGGTCACCCGAGAGGAGCTCTGCGCCCACCTTGGCCCGGGCAGGTGGTGACGGACGCAAACGTCAATCAGCACATCTCCATGCTGAGGAAAGCGCTGGGCGACGGTGGCTCCGGCGAGCGCTACCTGGTCACTTTGCCTGGCCGAGGCTACCAATGGGTGGTCCCGGTCAGTGTCCCCCACTCGCACGAAACGGTCAATGTTGCCTGGCGCCTGGCCGCTCTCGCCGCCGGAGTGGTTGTCATGCTGGGAGCGCTGGTTTTCTGGAACCAGCGACGGTCCACCGCCCAGATCGAGTTCGGCCAGCGGCAATCGCTGACACGCCTGCCGGGCAGCGAATACCAGCCCGCCCTCACCCGCGACGGCGCCAAGGTGGCCTTCATCTGGGATCAGGATGGGGCCAACAATCCAGCCGTCTACGTCCGGGGTCCGGAGGACGACGAGCCCCGCAAGGTGAGCGAGGGCCGCTATGAGCACAGCAGTCCCGCGTGGTCGCCCGATGGCCGGCACCTGGCCTACATCCGCTATGAAGCATCTTCCCTGCGGGTCGTCGTGACGCCGGAGCGCGGCGGCGCCGAACGGGAGATCGTTCAGCTCTACCGCTCGCGCTATGGACTCAACTGCCGCCACCTGGACTGGTCCCCGGACGGCACGAAACTGGTCGTTGACGACAAGGAGTCGTCCTCCCAGGCCTTCGGGCTGTTCCTGGTGGATATTGCCACCGGCAGCCGCTCCCGTCTGCCACCCGCCCGGACGACGCGATTATTGGCGACGTCGACCCTCGCTTCTCGCCGGACGGCAAGCTGGTTTCCTTCGTCCGCATGAGCGACCGCTTCCGCCAGGAGCTCTGGATCACCGACCTCTCCGGCGGCAACGTGAAACAGCTCACCAGGGCCGATCGCACCATCAGCGGCCACGACTGGTCGCCCGACGGCCGCCGCCTCTTCTTTGGTTCCAACCGAAGGCGCGAGTTCGAGGTCTGGTCGGCCAATGTCGATACCGGCGCCGTGCAGGGCACGAATCTTTCCAGCGCCAATCCGATGCAGCTCTCGGTCGGCCGCTCCGGCGGACGCATGGTCTATTCCGACCTGCAGCAGGACCTGAACATCTGGAAGCTGGATCTGGAGGCGGCCCGCCGCGGCACCAACGGCTGGAGCCGCGTCATCTCCTCCACGGGAGAAGAGATTCTGCCTTTCGTCAGCCCGGACGGCAAGCGCCTCTGCTACCGGTCCGACCGTTCCGGCGAAGGTCAGCTGTGGGTGAGCGGTGTCGACGGGGGCCGAGCCATGCAGGTGACGAGAGGCTCCATCCATCCCGTTGCCTGCCGCTGGTCGCCCGACAGCCGCAAGATCGTCTTCAACGATGCGCTCAGCCAGCGGCTCTATGTTGTTGACGCGGAAGGCGGCACGCCGCAGATTCTCGGCGGACCCGAGGTGGTGGGCGGCCACCCCATGTTCGACGCGGAAGGCCAGTCTTTGCTCTACAACGCACAGGGCTCCATCTGGCGGTTTCCGGTCGGCGGAGAGGCCGGCACGCGCATCGTTCCGGCCGAGGGCATCCACCAGAAGGTTCTGTCCCCAGACGGTCGCCTTCTCTACTTCACCCGTAGCCGCACCGGCACGACTATCTGGAGCTACGACCTGACCACCAGATCGACCAAACAAGTCATGGACGGACTGCTGGCCGGTTACTGGGGCGCCTGGGCCCCGGGGCATGATGGTGTGTACCTGCTCGCGGAAAGCCGCCAGCCGACAGGTGGCGCCGCCGTCCTGTTTCACCCTCTGAACGGCGGGCCCGACAAGGAGATCTCGAGATTCCCCGGGCAACTCCCGCCCATCGGAACCTCAAGCTGGTCGCTTTCGCCCGATGAGAGGTATCTGTACTGTGTCCGGGTGGATGTCTCGCACAGCGACCTCACTCAGGTGGAGGGAATTCGCTGAGCGGCCTGAGCCTTAGGACCCTGGCGCCGCCACCACGCACCGGCCGCGGGGCGCCTCCATCCTCGGCATGGTAAGTGTTGCAGTCACAGCGGGTACCTGCCCACCCGTACCCGCGGCTAAGGCCTTCTCCCCTCGGAATCTAAGGAAGTAAGCCGCATTCCGCTCTACGGCAACCGCCGATAATGAAGATATGACACGGCCGGTCAGAAAGACTCTGCGCGCACCGGCGGAATTTCTCGGCACCCTGGAAGTCCTGACGGCAAATGAGTCCGGGCTTGCCTATGGGATCCGGGTTGTGGACGTTTCGTCGGCCGGCGTCGGTATCACCTTGCGAGGGGAGATCCCCCTCGGCACTCAGGTCCGGCTCATCTTCGAGACCGGAACCGTCGAAGGAACACTCGTTTACTGCCGCCCGGAGAAGGGCCACTTTGCCGCCGGCGTGCGGGTGGATCGCAATGCCACCGCGCTCCTGCCACTCCGCTGGGCCGCATCGTTGAAACTGCACGACGCAGTCAGCTCCTGGCCCAAGACCCATATACCCGTCTAGGCTCCGCTACTCAGACCGCAGGGCCTCCACGGGATTGACAGACGCCGCCCTCCGCGCGGGAATGAAACTGGCGAGCATCGACGCCAGTCCCAGCACCACCGCCACGCTGGCCAGGGTCGTCACATCCCACGTTTTAACGCCGAACAGAAGACTCCGGATCAGCGACGCCGCGCCGGTGGAGCAAACCAACCCGATCACCACGCCGAACCCGGTCAGCCAGCCGGCTTCCTTCAAAATGAGCTGATACACGCTGCCGGGCTGTGCTCCCAGCGCCATCCGCAGGCCAATCTCGCGGGTGCGCTGGCTGACCGAGTAAGCCACCACCCCGTAGAGACCCACCACGCCCAGCACGAGAGCCAGCAGGGCGAAGCCGCCGACCAGCCAGGCCGAGGAGCGGTGCATGTAGGCTGAAGGCGAGTCGTTGATGCGCGTGGTCATCGTCGCCCCCTGTGCGGTGACGATCCCGGGATCGTACTCGCGAATCGCGCTGGCCAGGGCCGGCAGCAGTTGCTGTTCCGCCTGGGTCGTCCGCACCACCAGACCGAAAAACCGGCTCGCGCTCTGATTGAACGGAATGTACAACGCCGGAACCGTCGCCACCTCCAGCGGACCTTCCTTGATGTCGTCCACGATACCCACGATCTCGATGGGCTTGGGAGGATCGGAAAGGTAAGTCAGGTGCTTCCCGATGGGATCCTCGTTCGGGAAATACTTCCGCACCAGCGCCTGGTTGATGATCGCCACGCTGGGCTTCGAAGCATCCTCGGCTTCCGTGAACAGTCTGCCTCGAATCAGTTTCGCGCCCAGGGCTGTAAAGTAACCGGCGCTGACATCGCGCTCCGGCACCTCATTGTGCTCGCCGTGCCAGGGCCGGCCGATCACACGGAACCAGGTGGTATTGCCGTTCCCGCTCACCGGCAGGCTGGTGGTCAGACCGACCGCCGTCACACCCGGCAGGCTTTCGATGCGCCGCACCAGTTCCCGCTGCAGGGCGATCGCCTGCTCGTCCTTCTCATAGGATGCTTTCGGCGCCGCCACCTGCAGAGTGACCAGGTGATCCGGGCGGAACCCGAGATCCACCCGCAGCAGGCTGTAGAGGCTCTTTCCGAGCAACCCGGCGCCCACCAGCAGCACCACCGCGGTCGCCAGTTCCAGGACAACCAGCTTGGAGCCCAGCCGTCTCCAACCCGTCCCGGCGGAACCGCGGCTGCCGTCCGCCAGCCCGTCCTTCGTTTGTCCGAAGGAAAGATGGAAGGCCGGAGTCACGGTGAACAGGATCAGAGCCAGCAGCGCGATTTCGCCAGCAAACGCCATCACCCGCGGATTCAGGCCCAGACCGATCAGGAACGGCATGCGCTGCATCAGATTCTCAGGGACGAGGCGTGTCAGCAACTGCATCATCCACCACGACGCGGCCAGGCCTAACGCGCTGCCGCCGGCCACCAGCACCAGTCCTTCGGTGACGAATTGCCGGATGAGCCGGCTTCTCGACGCGCCCAGAGCGCTCCGCACCGCCATCTCCCGGCGCCGGCTTTCCGCCCGCACCAGCAGCAGGTTCGCCGCATTCACTCCGGCGATGAGCAGCACCAGTCCTGAGCCGCCCAGCAGGACAAGCAGGATGGGACGGATGTCGCCCGTGATCACCTCAGAGAGGCTGGCGACCGTGGCGCCCTGATCCCGGTTTGAATCCGGATACTGCGCCTCCAGTTGCTTCGCGATCACTTTCACATCGGCCAGGGCGTTCTCGATGGTGACGCCATCCTTCAGCCGGGCCACGCCGTAGAGGGAGTGACAACTCCGCCTCAGGTCGCACCCGCCCGCCGGATGCAGGGCAGACCAGTATTCAGCAGGCTCCACCGGCGCGAAGTGGAAATCGCGCGGCAGCACGCCGATGATGGTGCTGGGTTCGCCATCCAGCGTGGCGACGGTACCCACAACTTCCGGCTTGCCGCCGTACCGCTTCTGCCAGGCGGAGTAGCTCAGCAGCACCGCCCGGTGAGCGCTGGGTAAATCCTCACCCGCATAGAAGTCTCGCCCCAGCACCGGCGCAACGCCCAGTGTGCGGAAGAAGCCGTCCGTGACGCGGGCCGCTCGGACGGGTTCCGCGCCGGCCGGTGTGCTCAGGATGAATCTGCGCTGGTCGAACGCTTCCAGCGACTGGAAGACTTTGTTCATCTTCTTCCAGTCGAGATAGTCCGCGTACGACAGGTTGGAACGCGGGAACATCGGCACCGTTTCGAACACACCCAGCAGCCGGGCGGAGTCCTTGTAGGGCAGCGGCTTGATGAGGGTTGCGTCCACGAACGCGAAGATCGCCACGCTCGCACCCATGCCGAGCGCCAGCAGCATCATCGCCGTGACGGTGAACCCCAGGGTCTTGCGGAGCTGCCGCAGCGCGAAACGCGCATCCTGCAGGGTGTTGTCGATCAGGTTCAATCCACGCATGTCGCGGCACTCCTCCTTGCGTTGTTCCAGTCCGCCCACCGAACGCAGCGCTGCCCAGCGCGCCTCATCGCGGCTCATTCCGGCGGCGATGTTCACGTCCATCTCGCGATCGAAGTGGTAGCGGAGTTCCTCGTCGAGGTCGTCTTCCAACTGCCGGCGCGAGGTGAGGGATCGAAGTCTCAGCCGGACGATGTCGAGCCATCGCATATCGGAACTCCCGGCTCAGGCCGTCCGCACGATCAGGGAAATGGCCGCGGCCAGCCGCTCCCATTGGGCGGTCTCCTGGGCCAGCACGTGGCGGCCCGCCTCTGTGAGGGTGTAGTATTTAGCCCGCCGGCCGTTGTCGCTGATGGCCCACTCCGAGGTGATCCACGCGCTCTGTTCCAGCTTGTGGAGCGCCGGATAGAGAGCCCCCTGGCCCACCTGCAGCACCTCGCCGGACATCTGCCGGATGCGCTGCGCGATGGCCCAGCCGTGCATCGGCTCCAGGGCGATCACTTTGAGAATCAGCATGTCCAGGGTGCCCTGGACGAGGTCGGTTGGTTTGCTCAATGGCTCTCCCCTTAGTTACTGACAACAGCCTAAGGGGAGAAGCTTGGCAGCGTCAATGCATCCCGGAAAAAGTTACATCGACGGCCACTGTGAACGGGGGCAGGACCTCAGGCGGCACGCCGCGTGGTGTGCTCGCCTGAGTGTTGTACTGGATCCACGGCCGGAGGTTTCACAAGCAGGGGCAGAATTGCGCTAACGGCCAGGATGCCGGCCAGGATATACAGAGCCTGATCGTAGTGGCCCGTGGATTGCCGGACCCGCGCAATCAGGATCGGCCCCAGCGCGCTGCCAAAGCCCCAGGCCGTCAGCATCAGGCCGTAGATGGACCCGACATCCTTCGCTCCGAAGTAGTCGGCGCAAAAGGCCGGCATCGTGCCGAATCCGCCGCCGTAGCAGAGCAGGATCACTACGCACAACGCCGTGAAGAACCCGAATTCCGACACGCGCGGCAGGACACAGAACAATGCGGCCTGCAACACGAACATCGTGAGGAAGACCCAGCGGCGGCCAATCGCATCCGACAGCCAGGCCCACAGGAAACGCCCCGCGCCATTGGCGATGGAAATGATGCCCACCATCGTGGCCGCCAGCGCCGCATCCACGCCGCTGATCTCCTGTGCCATGGGCGACGCCTGGGAGATGATGGCGATGCCCGCTGAAACGTTCAGGAACAACATGCCCCAGAGCGCATACCACTGCCACGCGTGCAACGCCTGCCGCAGAGTGAAGTCCGCCGACACGCCGGCCGCGCCCAAACGAGCCGGTTCCCAGCCTGCGGGACGATAGCCGGGCGGAGGCTCACGCATCAGCAGGGCGGAGCCGGCCACCATCACGAACGAAGCCGCGCCCAATACGGCAAACGTCGACAGCACTCCGATGGACGCGATCAGCCGCGTGGCGATCGGCGCCGTCACCAGCGCGCCCACTCCGAAGCCGGCCACGGCCACGCCGGTGATAAACCCGCGCCGGTCAGGAAACCACTTCACCAGTGTCGCCACCGGAACGATGTAACCCAGGCCGATGCCCGCGCCGCCCATGAGCCCGTAGCTCAGGTACAGCACCCACAATCCATGGTTCGAGAAGCACGCCAGCGTGACCCCAGCTCCGTACAGCAACCCGCCCGTGAGACCCACGATGCGCGGACCCTTGGCCCGCATCCACAGACCGCCCACGAACGCGGCACAACCCAGGGTGAAGATCGTAATCGTAAACGTGAGGCTGACTTCGATGATGCTCCAGTGAAATGCCTTCACCAGCGGTGTGCGGAAGACGCTCCATGCATACACCGCGCCCAGCGCGATCTGCATGACAATGCCCGCCGCGGCGATCAGCCAGCGATTGGGCAACTCAGTCGGACCCTTCTCGTACTTCATGGGGATTTCCTTCGAACTTCTAGAACCGGAACATGTCGACGAACTTCTGCAGCCGTCCAGCCGTGCGGTTCAGGTCGGCAATCGCGGTATCGGTCTGCGCCGCGCCGGCGCTGGTCTGCCGCACTGCTTCGGCCAGCCGGTTCATTTCGGCTGTGATGGCGGCGGCTCCTTCGGCGGCTTCGGTCACGTGGCGGCCCATTTGATTCGTGGTGGCGGTCTGTTCCTCCACCGCGGAGGCGATCAGATGGGAGATGTCGTTGATCTGACTGGTCACCGAAGCGATCTCGCTGATGGCCCGGACGCTCTCCTTCGTGTCGCGCTGGATCGCCTCGATGCGCCCGCTGACCTCTTCCGTGGCCTTGGCCGTACCCTTGGCGAGTTCCTTGACTTCGTTGGCGACCACCGCGAAGCCCTTGCCGGCTTCTCCGGCGCGAGCCGCCTCGATGGTGGCATTCAGCGCCAGCAGGTTGGTCTGCTGCGCGATGCCCGTGATCACCTTGATGACCTTGCCGATCTGCTCCGAACTCTGGCCCAGGTTGTTCATCTTCTGACTGGTCGCGTCGGTGACGTCGACCGCCGTGCGCACCACATTCGCTGCCTTGCTGGCATTGCGGGCGATCTCCCGGATGGACGACAGCATCTCGCGGGAACCACTGGCGGCCGTGCTGAGATTGGCCGATACCTTGTCGCTGGAACTGGCCGCGCTGTGCGCCCGCCGGTTCGCTTCCTCGGCCATGCGCGCCATCTCGTGGGTGATCGCGCCCAGTTCCTCGCTCGCCGCCGCCAGCACATGCGTGTGCTCGGCGATATTGTTCACTTCCTGCGCCAGGCTGCCGCACACCGTGTTGAGGGCCTGCGAAATGCGGCCATACTCACCGTCGTACTCGCCTTTCACTCTGGCCGTGAGGTCCATCCGCGAGAGCGAGTTCAGCACCTGCTCGATTTCGGCGACCGGTTTCAGCCAGGCATCGAACATCGAATTGAACCGTTCGAAGATCTTGCGATTTGCCCCGGTGAACTGCTCCACATCGCTGCGCACGCGCAGGTCGCCGCGGGAAGCCGCCTCGGTCAACCGGGCAATCTGCGTGTTGCGGCGGTTGATGACGTCGATAAAGCCGTTGCAGACATCCTTCGAGTACGCGAAGTCGCCCGGGAACCCATCCGTGAAGGGGGCGGAATCTGCCCGATGCTCATCTGCTCCACGGACTGGACGGCCTTTGTGAAGGTCCCGATCAACACGTCCAGCGTTTCATTGATCAGATTGCCGGCCGCGGCCGCCTCCGCGTCGTATTGCGAAGTCTCCAGCCGCTGATGCAGTTCTCCAGCCGCGATGGCGTCCCTCAGCCGCCGGGCATCCCGTTCAAACTGGCTCCAGCTCACCCCACCCTGTCCCATTTGTCCTCCCATTCCGAACTCGGTCATCGTTCCCTCCGCCTGTGGCGTCTTCCCCGTGGAATTCCGCCTGCGGCATCGGATGCCGGGCGGTCGTCAGAGCCGGCCGCGATGCGGCACGAGCCCTGCTTGTAGATCGCTCATATGAGTGAAAGACTTTAGAGTTTCAGACCCCAAAAACTGTAAAACAATCTACACATCGTATGAGGCCGGTCCGGTGTTCGCTGTTTATTTCCTGGCTGTTCGCTTCCGTGGGAGAGAGCGAGGCCGCTCCATTTGCGACGCGCAATGCCACTTTTCTTTGCTTCTTTGTGCTTTCACTTCTCCGCGCGGCCCGCGCCTCGCCTGGGTCGACCCTGTGTATGCGCCATTACACATCCACCGACGGCTGACTTGCCCAGGCCAATGGAGTAGTCTGGACGGAGTTACATCCAGACTGGGGTGTGGGGAGTTTACATTTCTGAAGGCCATTCGCCCTCTCCTCCTGTTGCGAAGGCGAAGAAATGGCGATACAACAGGAACACACCGAGATTTTTTCCGCGGCGCGGTGTCGATTTCCGCCACCTGCGTTCGACGACCATAAGGAGACCCTGGGATGAAGTACATGTTGCTGATCTATGCGGAGGAACAGGCTTACACTGAACCGGAACGTGTTGACTGCTATGGCGAGTCTTCAAATCTCGCCCACCAGCTCAGCACCAGGGGGCAGTATGTCAGCGCCTCTCCGCTACAGTCGGTTTCCACCGCCGTCAGTGTCCGCGTTCGTGACGGCAAACGGATTGTCATCGATGGTCCGTTTGCGGAGACGAGAGAGCAACTGGGCGGCTATTTCATGGTGGAAGCCAGCAATCAGGAAGAGGCTATCGACATCGCCGGCCGGATTCCCGGCGCCCGCAAGGGGACGGTGGAGGTCAGGCCCGTGGTGGAGCTCCAGGGATTGCCGGAGCACGAATAGTCCGGCCGCGCTGCGCTTGCCTGGGGCTTGCCGGCGCGATTCCCACGTTTGGGATCAAGTTCGAAAGGAGCTGAGGGATGAGCAGCGTACGAGTACTGGTTGGCACACGCAAAGGTGCCTTTGTTCTGGAATCGGATGCGAAACGCGAGAAGTGGTCTGTCAGCGGCCCCCATTTCGCCGGCTGGGAGATCTATCACGTCAAGGGATCGCCTGTCGATCCCAACCGGATTTACGCCTCACAGTCCAGCGGCTGGTTCGGCCAGTTGATTCAGCGCTCGGACGACGGCGGCAAGACCTGGACACCGATGGACAACAAGTTCGTCTACGACGGCGTGCCCGGCACCCACCAGTGGTACGACGGCACTCCGCACCCGTGGGAGTTCAAGCGTGTCTGGCATCTTGAGCCCTCCCACACGGACCCGGATACCGTCTTCGCCGGCGTGGAGGATGCGGCCCTGTTCAAATCGACCGATGGCGGCAAGTCGTGGGCCGAACTCTCCGGCCTCCGCGGCCACGGCACCGGACCTAAGTGGCAGCCCGGCGCCGGCGGCATGTGCCTCCACACGATTGTTCTGGACAAGAGCGACCAGAGCCGCATGTACATCGCTATCTCCGCGGCGGGCGCATTCCGCACCGACGATGGCGGCGTTACCTGGAAGCCCATCAACCAGGGCCTCCGGTCGCAGTACATTCCAGATCCCAACGCGGAAGTAGGCCACTGCGTCCACCGCATCGCCATGCATCCTTCGCGGCCCGACACACTCTTCATGCAGAAACACTGGGACGTGATGCGCAGCGATAACGCCGGAGACCTGTGGCAGGAAGTGAGCGGGAATCTGCCCACCGACTTCGGCTTCGTCATCGATGTCCACGCGCACGAACCGGAGACCATCTACGTCGTGCCCATCAAGAGCGATTCGGAGCACTTCCCCATCGACGGCAAACTGCAGGTCTACCGCAGTCGTACCGGCGGCAACGAGTGGGAACCTCTCACCAAGGGGCTGCCCCAAAGCGACTGCTATGTCAACGTTCTGCGCGACGCCATGGCCGTGGACAAACTCGATCAGTGCGGCGTCTACTTTGGCACCACCGGCGGCCAGGTGTATGCCTCCAACGATGCCGGCGACAGTTGGGCGCCCATCGTCCGCGATCTGCCCGCTGTCCTGTCGGTGGAGGTGCAGACCATCTCATGATCCGTGTCGAACTGCCCGCCCATCTCCGGAATCTGGCTGGCATCCAGGGCGAACTACAGCTCGATCCGGCCGGTCCGGTTACCATCCGGGTCGTCCTGGACGAGCTGGAACGGCGCTACCCCATGCTTTCCGGCACCATGCGCGACCATGTGACTCTGAAGCGCCGCGACTTTCTACGCTTCTTTGCCTGCGAAGAGGACTGGTCGCACGAGTCCCACGACAAACCCCTGCCCGAGGCCGTCGCGGCGGGCAGGGAACCCCTGATCATTCTGGGCGCCATCGCCGGCGGATAGGCGTTCACGGGCCGGCGGCCGTTTCTGACAGCCGCCGGCCCGCCTTCTATTCCCTTCAAATCCAGCAGCGTGGATCGCGGCATTCCTTATCCGCCGTGCGTGTGCCGGCTGTTAAACTTGTCCAATGCCTGACCACAATACGGATCAGGACTGGGAAGATTTCGCCAGAAGCGAACCCTACTGGTCCGTCCTCTCCGCCGAGGAGTTTCGCAGGAAGAACCTCCGGCCCGAGGCCATCGAGCGCTTCTTTCGCAGCGGCGAGGAGAGTATCTCTTCCATAGTCGATGTGCTCGGTCAGCATTATGGCTCCCCAAAGTCCTTTTGACCTGAGTCTGGATTTCGGGTGCGGCCTGGGGCGGCTCCTGCTCCCGCTTGCCGCCAGAAGCAGAAAATGCATCGGTTTGGATGTATCCCGCACGATGCTCAAATTCTGCCGTGAGAATGCCGAGCGCCGAAATGTCAGGAATATTGAGCTGATCCAATCCACCGACGACCTCGCCGCCGTGTCGAAGTATGCCGGAGCCGTCGATCTCATCACCAGCTACATCGTCTTCCAGCACATCCCGCCGCGCCGCGGCTTTCAAATTCTCGATGGACTTCTGCGTCTATTGCGGCGCGGTGGCGTCGGATATCTTCACTTTACCTTCGCCGCGGAAATCCGAAGTGTGCGGTATGAAGCCGACAATGTGAGCGGTTCATTGTACCGGTTTTTTGAGCGCACACCGGATGGGATTCGAAAACTCGTGGAGCATCCGGCCGGAGACACTCAAATTCAGATGAATCATTACAACATGAATGAATTCCTGTGCTACCTTTACGAAAATGGGATTGCCGACGTATTCCTTAAGTTCACGAATCACTCAGGAACGCTCGGCGCGGAGTGCTACGTCCGGAAATCCTGAAATTTCAAGGTGGTGTCAGACGGATGCATAGCCTTTTCGTCATTGGCGATGTAGGCGGTCCGGAACAGTTTCACCTGGGCGATGAGGCGATGCTCGAGGCCAACCTCCTCACGCTGCGACGGCTCATCCCCAATCTCGAATGCACGGTCGCGTCGGCGGACCCTGTCTGGACCAGCCGGCGCTATCGTGTTTCCTCCGTCAAATGCCCCTTCGAGCAGCCGGTCGGCAGAATTCTGGACGACGCGGGCGCAGTCGTTGTGTCCGGCGGCGGGAATCTCTGTTCCACCTGGCCCGACAAGGTCCTGGACCGGATCTCGTTGCTGGAGCACGCCCAGGCTCTGAACCTCCCGACGGTCCTGCTTGGCCAGATGATCGGACCGCACCTGACCGCCGAGCAGGGACGCCTGTTGGCCGGTCCCCTGCAGAGATGCGATTGGGTGGGTGTCCGTGACGACGCCTCCGCTTCGATGGCGCTCAGCCTGGGCGTGGACCCGGCGCGTGTGCACAGGCAGATGGATGACGCCTACTTCCTGGAGCCTTTCCCCGTGGAAGATGAGCGCGCGGATCCACTGCGCGGCCTGCCGCGGCCCTGGATCCTGGTCACGCTGGATCCCTCCTTCGCCACTTCGCACCGCGCCAGAACCCTGGAGGTCCTGGCCAGCCAGCTCGATGGCCTGGCCGTCAGCCTGGGCGCCTCGCTGATCTTCGTACCCCACGTCGCCGGCGCGCCGGGCAACGAGGATGCCGAAGCCGGACGGGCCTTGCGCTCGATGCTGCGGGCCGGCCTGCTGCTGCTGGATCCCTGGGAAGCGCGCGAAGTGGTGTGGCTCACCGGCCAGGCGGATCTGGTGGTCTCGGCCCGCTACCACCCTCTGGTGTTCGCTACCGCTCGCGGAGTTCCTGCCCTGGGTATCACCGTTGACCACTACACGCGCACTAAGCTCCACGGCGCCCAGGCGGCCGCCGGCATTGAGGGCTGGTGCCTATCCGTAGCCGACGTGGAGCGGGGCGCCCTGCTACCGCTCGCCATGGAACTGTGGCATGAAAGGTCGAACGTGCGCCGGCGGCTCTCTGCCGCGTCCGACCGCGCCTGGAGCCAGGAGAAGCAGCGCTGGGACGGGATCCTGCGCGCCTTGCGCCTTGCCCCGTCCTCCGCGGATTGGCCGGCCTCCCCCGCCATCCATGTCGCCTCGGGCAACGGCGCGCGCCACACGGGCCTCATCAGCAGCGACCAGTGGAAAGAGTACGACCGGAACGGCTATCTGAGGCTGGGCCGCCTGCTGGACGATGGCCAACTTGCCAGCCTGCGCGAAAGGCTGGACGACATCATGCTGGGCCACGTGCACTATCCGACCCTCCACATGCAGCTCGACACCGGAGGAGCGTATGAGGACCTGCCCGATCCCGTGGCCGGACACTCCGGCGCCACGCTCGCTTACCGCAAGATCCAGGGTCTGGAAGCCGATCCGCTGATTCTGGAACTGGTCCGGCGTGATGTCTTCCGGGAGATCTGCGCGCGGCATTATGGCGCTCACGCGCCCATCTCGATATTCCGCGTCATGATGATGAACAAACCGGCCGGGCAGGGCACTTATCTGCCCTGGCATCAGGACGCAGGCGATGTCTGGAAGCTCGATCGGGATCCCCTGGTGACCTCCTGGATCGCGCTCGACCCCGCCACGCGTCTCAATGGCTGCGTTCAGGTGATCCCCGGTTCGCATCACCTCGGGCTGCTGAGCAAGAACGGCAGCACGCTGAGCCAGGAGCACGTGGAGCAGTATTGCCCCGAGGACCGCATCGAGTATCTCGAACTGGAGCCCGGCGAGGGTCTCCTGCTGCACAACTGGCTGCTTCACCGCAGCGAGTTGAACCACACCGGGATCCCCCGGCGGGCGTTGAGCGCCTGCTACATGGATGGGCGCACGCTGGGGACTCTCACCGGCACGCGCTACCCCATCGTCTTCGGCGCCCACGAAGACACCGAGGCCGCCATGCCTTTCCTGCGCTCTGTCCTGGCGGAATCCGCCCAGCTGCGCGAGATGGCGGCGGAGGCCGAACGGTATGCCCGCAGTCTGCTCGAGGACAATCAACGCCGCGAGGAAATGCGGCAGGAGTCGGAACGATATGCGAAGTCGCTGGAAGCGGAACTGAAGAAGATGCGTGCACCCCGGGGCATCCCCTTCTTCCGTTGATGGAACGCGCCATGAGTGGCACTGCTCTCTTCACAGTCATCGCGAAGAACTACCTGGCCCACGCGCGCCAGCTCATGCGTTCGGCCGCGGTGCATCATCCGGACTGGCGCCGCTTCGTCATTCTGGTCGATCGCGTCGACGGCTATTTTGATCCGGCACAGGAGAACTTCGAGGTCATTCTCTCCACCAGCCTGTACATCCCCGAATCGCGCTGGTTTCATTTCAAGTACAGCATCCTGGAACTCAGCACCGCGGTGAAGCCGTACGCGTTCGAGCACCTGTTCCAGTTGAACGGTTTCGACCGGATCGTCTATCTTGATCCCGACATTCGAATCTACTCACCCCTCAGCCGCGTCACGGAGTCGCTTCAGTCCTCGTCCATCGTCCTGACGCCGCATCTCACCGCGTCCCTTGAAGACGCAAAGCGGCCCAGCGAGATCGATATTCTCCGGTCGGGTTCCTACAACCTGGGGTTCATTGCGGTTGCGCGCTGTGCCTCAACCTCGGCCTTTCTCTGCTGGTGGCAGCAGCGCTTGTTCGACCATTGCCTGGTCGATCTCCCCCGTGGACTCTTCGTCGATCAACGGTGGGTAGACCTGGTGCCTGGCATGTTCGAGAACGTGGCCGTCCTCCGCGACCCGGGCTATAACGTGGCTTACTGGAATCTGTCGCACCGGCCCATCACGCTCTCGTTGTCCGGTTACCAGGTCGACGGCGCACCGCTCGCCTTCTTTCATTTCAGCGGCTACGATGTCGATCAACCCGGAAAGGTGTCGCGCCATCAGAACCGCCACGAACTGCAGAGTCTGCCTCCCGTGTTCCGCCAGATCTTCAACGACTATGGAGAACAGTTGCTTGTGGAAGGCTACACAGCCTGCCGGAATTGGCCTCAGGCCTACTCGTTCTTCGAGAACGGCACGGTCATTCCCGACATGTGCCGGCCCATTCATCACGAGGAACCCGAACTCGCCCGCTCCGTGGCGGACCCCTTCTCCGACGCGGGCTTCAAGCTGTTTGTGGAGGTCTGGAACCGGCCCATTCAGGAGCACGCCGGCCGGCCCGGCATCTCTCGTCTGGCTTACCGCATCTATCGCACCCGGACCGACGTCCAGGCGGCGATGCCGGATATCTTCGGCGGGCATTACCTCCGGTTTCTCGAATGGCTGCTGAACAGCGGCCGCGTGGAGCATGCCGTCGGAGACGCCTTCCTCACCACGATCACGGCTGCCGCCCGCACCTACCGCGAGCACCGCGACCGTGTGGCTGAGCCCGACCCGCAGGACGAGCGGGAAGGCGACGAGCACGCTGCCGGGGCCGCGCCGCCCGACGGCGCCCGGATTCGCCTCACCCGGCTTGCCGCGGCCATCTACAACGCCCGCCCTGAGCTGCAGCGCATCTTCCCCGACCCGCGCGGCCGCGATCGCGCGCGCTTCCTTGTCTGGCTGCTCACCTACGGCCGCCAGGAGTACCAACTCTCCACTCATCATGTCGCCATCCTGAATCAGCAGTGGCGCGCCGTCCTCGACTCTCTACCCGGTGCCTATGACCGGCTTCGCTACCAGGCCATCCTGGCGGCGATGGGCGCGTCGCAGTCCGGGCGGAACTGGCTGAACCGGCTGCTGTCCAGCGCCGGCTCGTTGCGCAATGGCGCCCAGCAGGCCCAAACGGTCGGAAACCTGCCCTATGCGGCGCCCTCCCAACTGGCTGCCGCCGGCCCGCCCGAACCGGAATGCGCCGAGTTTGGGGTCAACCTGGTGGGGTACTTCCGCTCGGAAACCGGAGTGGGCGAGTCGGTCCGCGCGGCCTGCGGAGCCTTGCGGGCCGCCTCGGTGCCCATCAGTCTGCGCGCCGCGGACGAGGCCGGCTACTGCCGGACCCGTGATCGCTCCGTGGGCCCGATGTCCGCTGAGTTTCCCTATTCCACCAATCTCATCCACGTCAACGCGGACCAGGCCGCCCATGTCGCCGCACAGTTGGGCGCGCGTTTCTTCCGCAACCGCCACAATGTCGGCTACTGGGCCTGGGAGTTGGAGGAGTTCCCGGACCGCTGGAGCGATGCCTTCTCCCACTACCAGGAGCTTTGGACACCCAGCGAGTTCTGCAGCCAGGCTATCCGGGAGAAGTCACCCGTACCCGTCTACACCATCCCGCACGCCGTCCGGCCCGCGGTTTCCGGCAGTCTGGACCGGCAGCACTTCGGATTCAGGCCCGGACAGTTCGTGTTTCTGACCGCCTTCGACGTGCTCAGCGTGGTGGAGCGGAAGAACCCTCTGGCGTCGATTCGCGCCTTCCTGGCTGCGTTTGGCGCCAACCCCGACTTCCAGCTCGTCGTGAAGGTCAATAACGCGGCCACCGCGCCCAGGGAATTCCGGAAGACCCTGGAGAGCGTGACCTCCGCCTGCGCTTCGCCCAACATTCGTGTCTTCGATGCCACGCTTTCCCGCAATGAGATGCATGCGCTAACCCAGTGCGCGGACTGCATTGTCTCGCTGCACAGATCCGAGGGCTTCGGTCTGCACATCGCGGAAGCCATGTACTTCGGCAAGCCCACGATTGTTACGAACTACTCCGGGAACGTGGACTTCACTCGCAGCGACAACTCAATGCTGGTGGACTACCGCCTGGTTCCCGTCGGGCAGGGCTGTCTGCCCTACGACGAGCACAGCCGCTGGGCCGAGCCGGATGTCGAACACGCGGCGAGTCATATGAGGACGATCGTGGCCGATGCGGCTCTCCGTGCACGGCTGTCCGCGGCCGCCGGCGACTTTGTCCGCGCCAACCTGAGCCCTGCCGCTGTCGGACAGTTGATGATGGACCGGCTGGAAGCTGCTTTGTTGGACCAGTCCCCGACTGAGATGAGCTCAGTTTCCGCACAGGACCCGTCGGTCCCGCCCGCGGCCATGCGCGCCGGTTGTTAGCGCTCGTTCGTCAGGTAACCCCGCAACAGCACACGCGACAGACGTACCACCGAACCTTCCGACTCGCCCAGCACATCGGCGCAGATGCGCGCCTCCGGGCGCACCACGAAGCCTGTGGTCATGCGTTCGCTCGTTCCACCATTGCCGAACCCATCCAGCCGCAGCGACGATTCGAAGGCTCGCCTGGTCTTTGATGAATCGGACAGGTTCTGCACCAGCAACCGCAAGACCGCGAACTGATTGGGTGGACCGGTCACGTAACGCCAGTCGACATCCGTGATCACCAGCACCGAACCTTCGCCCACCCGGAAGGCCGAGGTGTCGGCGCCCCCATCACCCCACGAGCGGACGAACTCCATTTTGTTCGACCCGCAGCCGTCCTTGAAACCGGGGGTGAACTCCAGCAGCACAATGTTCGATGCCTTCGGAGTGCCTGGTCCAGGCTGAGCCGCGGCGCCGGCCGCACAAACAGCGAAGGTGAGTATCAACAGGTAAAATCGCATGGGAATCTAACAGGGCCCTTTCCTCGTGTATCTTCGCCGGCACGGTAAGGCGTGTGCTTTCTCAGGCGGATGGTCTTATTCTCCCGCATTCACCACTTCGCAACCCCTATGGAAATCGACGCGCCAGGGCAGGGAATTGTTTCGAACCTGCGACCCCGTAGCGCAGGAGTTGCACCGGACCGCCGCGAGGTTCGGCCCGGGACCCACTCATTCGATCACTACCATCCCGCCATCTTCACTCTCTCCTCCGTGATGTGTTAAACCTGATGGACATGCCACAGGTGATGAGGGGCTCACCGGTTCACGATGTCGTTGTCATCGGCTCTGGGGCCGGTGGCGGAACCGTCGCCCATGTTCTGACGAAACTAGGCGTGAAAGTCACGCTGCTGGAAGCCGGGGCCATGCTGAACCCCGCTCGCGACTATAAGGAACACAAGACCCCCGCCGACTACCCGCATCGCGGAGCCGGCGACGACGCGGCCTCCTACTTCGGCCGCAAGGACTTCGGGTTCTTCAGCGCGCCCACCGGCTATTGGGAGATCGACGAGGAGCCCTACACCGTTGCCCAGGGCAGCCAGTTCCGCTGGTTCCGCTCGCGCATCCTCGGCGGACGAACCAATCACTATGGCCGCATCTCCCTGCGCTTCGCCGACTACGACTTCAAGGCCAGCCTGCTCAACGACGGCCTCGGCAGCGACTGGCCGGTCACCTATGAGGAGATCGCGCCGTACTACGACAAGGCCGAGGACTTCATCGGCATCTGCGGCAGCGCTGAAGGCCTGCGCTCCGCTCCGGACGGCAAGTTCCTTCCGCCGCCCGCACTTCGCGCGCACGAATACCTCGTTCAGAAATCCTCCCGCAAACTGAACATCCCCTGCGTGCCCGCCCGCATGGCCATCCTGACCAAGCCGAAGAACGGACGGCTGGCCTGCCACTACTGCGGCCAGTGCGGTCGCGGCTGCGTCACCGCTTCGAATTACTCCTCGAGCCAGGTGCAGATCTTCCCGGCCATGAAGACCGGGCTGCTCACCGTCATCCCCAACGCCATGGTCCGCGAGATCATCACCGGCGCCGATGGCAAGGCGAAAGCCGTCAGTTACATCGACAAGACCACGCGCACCGAGAAGCAGATCAACTGCCGCGTCGTCGTCCTGGCGGCCAGCGCCTGCGAGAGCGCCCGTCTGCTGCTGAATTCGAAATCCTCCCGGCATCCCGACGGCCTGGCCAACTCCTCCGGCAGCGTTGGACGCAACCTCACCGACACCGTCGGCTACAGCCTGGGCGGCTACGTGCCGGCTCTCGAAGGCATGATGAAACATGACAGCGACGGCTATGCCGGCGGCCATGTCTACATGCCCTGGTGGGGGCTTGAGCAGAAGAACAAGGATTTCCCGCGCGGCTATCACATCGAGGTCGGCGGCGGTTACAACATGCCGATGCTCGGCAGCTTCAACGGGGTCTGCCGCTCGCACGAAGGCTACGGATCGGGCCTCAAGAAAGCAGTCCTGGACAGCTACGGCTGCTCCGTCGGCTTCGCGGGCCGTGGCGAAATGATCCCCAACGCCAAGAGCTACTGCGATATCGATCCGCATGTCGTCGACCGCTGGGGCATCCCCGTCCTTCGCTTCCACTTCGAGTGGAGCGATTACGAACTCAAGATGGTGAAGCACATGCACGACACGTTCGCCGCCATCATCGAAGGCATGGGCGGACGCGTGAACGGGCCCAAGACCGTGGCCGATACGGCGCGCGCCATCTCGACGCCCGGCGAGATCATTCACGAGCTCGGCACGGTCCGCATGGGCTCCGATCCGAGTACCAGCGCCTTGAACAAGTACTCGCAGGCCCACGACGTGAAGAACGTCTTCGTGGCCGACGCAGCACCGTTCGTCACCAATCCCGACAAGAACCCCACCCTGACCATCTGCGCCATGGCCTGGCGCGCTTCCGAGTTCATCGCCGAAGGCCTGAAGAAGGGAGAGCTGTAATGGATTCGACGCGACGCCAGATTCTCCGCAACGCGGCCGCCGCGGCTCTGCTCGGCCAGTTGTCGGCCGAGGCCATGCAGCACGTCCACCAGCATGCCGCCAAAACGAAGAAGGCGGCCGCCGGCGTCTACAAGCCCAAGGCCCTGAATGCGCACGAGTACCAGACCGTCACGAAACTCGCTGACCTGATCATCCCGCCGGAAGGCGCCGAGCCTGGTGGTGCCGGCGCCGGCGCGCCCGAATTCATCGACCTCATGTGTTCCGGTTCCGAGAAAATGGCGCAGATCTGGCTCGGGGGCCTGGCGTGGCTCGACGACCAGAGTCTCAAGCGTTACGAAGCCGCGTTTGTGGCGGCGAAGCCGGCCCAGCAGACCGAACTGCTCGACCTGATTGCCTACCGCCGCAACGACACGCCGGAGACCGGCCCCGGCATCCGTTTCTTCGACTGGGCTCGCCGCATGGTAGTGGACGCCTACTTCACCTCGCCAGCCGGAGTGAAAGCGCTAGGCTACAAGGGCAATGTCGGCATGCAGGTCTTCCAGGTGCCCCAGGAAGCGATAACGTACGCCATCAACCGCTCCCCGTTCAAGGAAGGCTGAGCCGGCCGACGCCAGCGCAACGAACCCCAACTGTCAGGGCGGGGTCCCCGCGCAACGAACCCCGACCGTAAGGGAGGGGTCCTCAGCCGCAACGAACCCCGACCGTCAGGGAGTCCCCATGGCCCTGTGGGCCGCAAAACCGGAGGAAAACCCCATCGGGCCAGCCATGCGGTAAGGCGGACCCCCTGGTCTGCGGTCGACCCCCAGGTCGACCACGCGGAGCCGCATAGTCACCTGCCGGCCATGACCTTCAACGGAGGGGTCCTCGCCCATCACCAACCGAGACCGTCCAGAAGCGTGCACCCGTCACACAACTGCATCCGCTCACTCCGGCAGTCCGGCATACACAGCCATCGGACGTCCTTGTTCCTCCAGAACATACTGCACCGCGGCCGAGACCGCCCCAGCCGTGTTCAGCCAGCGTGTACTGCCATGCCGGCTCCACCGTTTTCGACCCGGAAGATCCAGTTCCAACTGATTCAACTTGCGGCTGGCATTTGCCTTGAACTCGAGCATCACCCGTTCCGGTAGGGCTTCGGAAACGACAACCACATGCACATGAGTCCTTCGAACGTGGGCAGCAAGTAGGGTCCATTCGCGGTGCACGCAAACCTCGACAATCGAGCCCAGCACGAACTCCCGGCGTGGCTGGTCAAGTTGATACGGCGGTTGGTCCATCAACCGGCGCTCGGCAAGGGCAAGCCGCGGATTCGGAGCTAGGAACGGCGCGAACTTGCATGTATCGGTACGATGCACCGTACCGTCGCCGTCCCCATGGAGATGACTTCCATAGCAGGCGAAGGTGATCAGGTAGGTCACTCGGGCCACTTCGATTGTAGCCCTTCCACGCGCACCCCAGCGCCTTGCCCGAGTCAGCCTGGTCACAATCCAGCACTAGCCCAGGGACCCCTCCCTGACGGTCATAGGCGCTAACTTAATTCAGTTGGACTTGCTGCGGCCAGTTTTAACCTGAGGGCATGGATGCTCACGAGGTATTTCAGTATCAGTGGCCCTACCTGCTCAGCTTGCTCCCGCCCATCGAGTAGACTCGAGTCTCGGCGCCTATTCCTCTGGCGCCATTTCTCGCAGACGCTCAATTCGACAGCGCTTCTACGCTCTCCGTCTTGCTCTTGCCGATTCATTCTGTGGCTTCTCCTTGGCGTCAGACCACCGCCTGGGCCGAGGCTTGCGGCCTCGGCTTCTCTTTCCGACGTCGCCCTCCTCAAGCGCCTCCGCAAATGCCACACCTGGCTCGGTCGATTGTTAGCTGCTAAGTTAGCCGACCGTGCTGCTCTGCCCACCTCCTCGCTCCTGATTCTAGATTGCTCGAATGCCACTGCCGTCAGCCAACCAGGCAGCTCCCGCGCTGATTGGCGCATCCATCTGAGTTTCGACTTGGGCCGGATGATGATCATTTCCTCGATCTCTCCGACTTCTCCGGCGCTGAGTCCCTCACTCGCTTTCACTTTCTGCCCAGTTGAACTCGCAGTCGCCGATTGCGGCTACGCCCACCGCGCCGGTCTGTTCCACGTCACTTCCTCCGGTGCCCACTATCTCGTTCGCATCAACTGGCTCAACATCCCCTTGCTCCACATGGACCACTCTCGCCTCGACGTCCTGGCATGCCTCCGGTCTCTGCCCGAAGCAACGGCCGGCAGTTTCCCCGTGCTGGTCTCTCCAGACCGCCGGCGCCAAATCCCTTCTTTCCCCGCCCGTCTGGTCGCCGTTCGCCGGTCCGAAGCCGCCGCCAGTTCGGCCCGGCAACGCGCCGCATCCAACGCCCGTCATCAACGGCACCTCACTTCGACCCCCGCACTCTCGAGTCGGCCGGCTATGCCTTCGCCCTCACCTCCCTGCCGGATTCCTGCATGACGCGGCGCAATTCCTCGACATCTACCGCTTCCGCTGGCAGATCGAATTGGCCTTCAAGCGCCTGAAGTCGATTCTTCACCTAACGAGTTGCCCGCCAAAGATCCGACTCTGGCCAAGACGGTCTTGTACTCCAAGCTCCTGGCGGCCCTGTTAGTCGGTCAGGACTTCACGACCGACTTCCTGGCGATTTCCCCCTGGGGGTAACCCTGCGATCAACTGAAGATGTCTCGCTGTGGCGAATCCATCGCATCCTACCGAATGCGTTGCGGACGCCATTGTCGGTGACGTCAATCCGTGTCATCTACCCCTTACCCACCCAAACTTCTGATGCCACCTATACGACCGTCCTCGCCGTCGTGCGCGGCAATTGCTTCAGATCGCCAACGCGGTGCTGAGTTAAGTTAGCGCATATGCCCTGACGGTCGGGGTTCGTTGCGTCAAGCCGTGCGACGAAAAGCGCGCCGCTCACTCCCCGCTCTGCGTCAGCAGCTTCGCCACCAGCGCCGTCCAGCCCTGTTGGTGGTTCGCGCCCAGGCCCGCCCCGTCGTCTCCATGGAGATGCTCGACTGGAAAAACAGAGTCCCTGGTAAATGTTCGTCCTTCTGAACAGCTCCTATAACACGGCCGCCGCCCATCTCATCCCGCAGGAAGATCCGCGACAGCCGCTTGGAAATCTCCCTGCCACCTCCGCCATATTCATGATGTTCCCATACCCGTCGGAACCGATCTCCAGCCTGTCGCCGAAGAAGTGGTGGAACTTCTGCAGCGACTCGATCTAGCAGGTAATTGACGAGTTATACGATGCCCGCGCCAGTTCGAGTTGCCTCCGAACATGCGCGACGACGACTCCGCCGGCGCAGACCCAACCGCAGTTCATCCCCGTTCACGTGCATCACAAACGGGCTCCGCCGGTGCACCTGCGACATCGAGCGGATCCCATACGGCGAAGAACTCTCCTTCGTCGAGCATCAGCTCCAGCGCCCGGATCTAGCCGGATCGGTTCATCAGCGCGATCATGGCCGCGACTGGGTCTGCTCCGACACCGGCTCCCACAGCAGGTGCTGCGTCAAATCCCGCCGGTGCTCCGGGAACCATCGTGCGCCGCTGAAAACCTTCCAGGTTGGCCGCCGTATCGGCGTCAAACGTCTCCACCGCGAACAATGGAATCAACCCGACAATCCATCGCACCCGCAGCGGATAACAACGCCCACGGCAGCCGCAGCCGTTGTAGCAAACCCCCTCCTGCTGATCCCACAACCCCTGCTCCGCCCAGCGTATTCATTGCCGACGAGATGTGCAGGAAGTGCTCCAGGAGTTCTGCCCGCCGATGCCCCCATACGGTGTCACCTTGTCAGTTCCAGGCGCAATGCGCAGCATGTTCAGCGAATACATCGCCATCCAGCTTGTCCCGTCACGATCGTCCGCATCCTGCCGGTTGAGCGGACGTGACCGTCAAGCATCGACGCTGTCCAGCCCCAGGAAACCGCCCTCGAAGATGTTGTTCCCGGTCCAGTCCTCGCCGGTATCCACCCACCACGCGGAAGTTCATCAGCAGTTTGTGGAAGCAGCGCTCCAGAAAGGGATAGTCCGGCAACGCCCTCCTCGGAGTCGATCTTGAACACGCGGTAGCAGGCCCAGGCATGGACCGTAGGATTCACATCCGAGAAGGCCCACTCATAGGCCGGAGCTGCCCGTTCGGATGCAGATACCTACCGGCAGCAGCTCGAAGCTGGTCTCGGCGAACTCGGCATCGATCTGCGCCTTACGGGATCATGTGGACGGCGAGATCCCAGGCCGCGAACCACGGATACTCCCACTTGTCCGGCATCGACAAGGGCGCCACGTCGTCCGTGAAGAAGTGCCGCCACTCCGAGTTGCGGCCCGCCTGCCGTTCACCGGGAGGCGGAGGCGTCGCCGATCGCCTTCCAGCCAGTCTTCCACGACGTGAAGACGCTGCTTCGACCACAGCAGCCCCGCGAAGGCCTGCCTCTGCACCAGCCGCGCATCGTCCGACAACGTGCACGACCGCAGCTCCAACAACCGTCGGCTTCTTCCAGTTGCCGCGCGAAGACCTCGTCGAATCCCGAAGCCCTCCGCCGCCGGAGCACTCCCGCCCCCAGCCGCAGGCGCACGGTGACGCTACCGCCGGCAGGCACCTCCAACTGATGGAGCCGGCACATTTTGGAACCCGTCGGTAAGGGTTCACCGCTTCCAGTTCGTCGTTCACGATCCGGCGAGTATCCTCTTCAGGTACACGCTGCCCACCGAGTTGCCGTACAGCACATGCTCTTGTTCAATCGTTCTCGGTGAACAGCAGCGGCGGCGCGCCCTCCAGCGTGAAGCTCCAGCGCCCCATCGTGGTTGAGACGAGGTCGACCTGGCCCTGCACCGGCTTCAGACGCGCCCTCTTGCCCGGTCCCGCCCCACGTCCAGCGGTTGCGGAACCACAAGTCGGCAGCAGGTGCAGGTGCTGTTCGGATTCATCGTGTTTCCCGATCAACCTTAGCAATACGGTACCAACGAAGGCCAGCAGAACA
>JASGIE010000064.1:0-58492 GCA_049841055.1 Paludibaculum sp.
TTACGAGCGCAAGCCGGTCCTCGGCGGCAAAGCCAGATCCATGCCCGTTCCGGGTTCCGGCACCGGAGGGCGATTCGACCTGCCTGGTGAACACGGCTTCCGCTTCTTCCCCGGCTTCTACAAACACGTCACCGACACGATGGCCCGCATCCCTTACGGCGCCGGGGGCAATACCTTTCAGAACCTCGTGGTCGCCACCCGCATCCTGCTGGCCCGCTCGGGATTGTCGGAAATCACCTGGGTCGCTCGAACCCCGCGCACGCTGGATGACTTCCGCGTCTTCCTGTTGGAACTGCTCACTCCGCTCGGCGTCCCGCCCGACGAGGTGGTCTTCTTCGTCAGCCGCCTGCTCATCCTCGCCACCAGTTGCCAGGGCCGCCGCATCGCCGAGTATGAGAACATCCGCTGGTGGGACTTCATTGAGGCCCCGCGCATGTCAAGCAGGTATCAGTCCTACCTCGCCCAGGGTATGACTCGCTCCCTCGTCGCCATGCGGGCCGAAGAGAGCAGTACCCGCACCGTCGGCTACATCCTTCTGCAACTCTTCTACGGACTCATGAGCCCCGACCGTGTCTTTGACCGTCTGCTGTCCGGGCCAACGAACGACGTCTGGATCCAACCCTGGACTGCCTACCTGGAAAGCCTCGGCGTCGTCTTCCATCGCGGAGCCCGCGTCTCTTCCATCGCCGCCGGATCCGGCAAAGTCACCGGCGTCACACTCGAGGATGCCTCCGTTGTCACCGCCGACTACTACATTGCCGCCGTGCCCGTCGAGGTCATGGCGACCCTGCTCACTCCGGAGCTGAAGCAGGCCGCGCCGTCGCTGGCCAACATCGGGAACCTGAAGACTCGTTGGATGAACGGAATCCAGTTCTATCTCTCCGAGGATCTGCCGCTCGCGCACGGCCACGTCATCTACCTGGATTCGCCCTGGGCCCTCACGTCCATCTCCCAGCGTCAATTCTGGACCGGTGTGGACTTCAGCCGTTACGGCAACGGCCAGGTTCGCGGAATCCTCTCCGTCGACATCTCCGACTGGGAAGCGCCCGGCTCCCTCACCGGGAAGGCCGCCCGCTTCTGTTCTGCGCAGGAGATCAAGGATGAGGTCTGGCACCAGCTCAAGCAGCATCTGAATGATGGTGGATCGAACACCCTCGACGACAGCCGCCTGCTGGCCTGGTTCCTCGACCCTGACATCGAGTACCCCAACCCCGGGGAAGCCACCAACGCCGAGCCGTTGCTCATCAACACAGCCGGCTCGCTGCAGTCCCGCCCCGAGGCGCAGGTGGAACTGGAGAACTTTTTCGTCGCCTCCGACTACGTACGCACCTATACGGATCTGGCCTGCATGGAGGCTGCGAACGAAGCCGCCCGCCGCGCCGTCAATTGCCTTCTGGCCGTTTCAGGCTCCACGGCGCAGCCCGCCGCGCTCTGGCCCATGGACGAGCCCGGCTTCCTCAAGCCCTTTCAGGAAATCGACCGCATTCGCTTCGCGCTGCACCGCCCGCACTCGCTGGCGCTGCATGGCTGATTCATTCTTTGGCGGATCGTCAGATCCGTTCCAATAGCGCCGAAAGGAACCGGTAGAACGGCTCGACCGACGAAATCTTCAGCCGCTCACTGGGACTGTGCACGTCCACAATGTGCGGCCCGAAAGAGATCATCTCCATGCCAGAATGCTTCTCCCCAATCACGCCGCACTCCAGCCCCGCGTGCATCGCCACCAGTTCCGGCACATGGCCGAGAACGTCGTTGTGGACCTCTTTCGACACCCGCACAATTTCGCTGCCGGGTTCGGGCTTCCAGCCGGGATATCCGCCGGTCTGCTCCGTCTGGAAACCGGCCAGGGCAAATACCGTACTCACCATCCGCGCCGCCGCCAGCTTGCTGCTCAGGATCGGGCTGCGCTGGCTCGTCTCGAATTCCACTACCGAATCCTTCAGGCCGACCGTGGCCAGGTTTGTCGACGTCTGCACCAGTCCCGGCACATCCGGGCTCACCGCCAGCACACCATGATGCTGGCTGGACAGAACGTCCGCCACAATGCGCGCGTCCGCATCCGACAATACCTGCGCCGGCTGCGAGGTAGGCTCCGCCGAGATGCGCAGTTCAGGGTCGAAGGAACCCAGATCCGACCGCAACGCGTCCTGCCACAGTGTCAACGTGGCCCGCAGCTCCGCGATTCGGGCCGCATCCACCACCACCACTGCCCACGCCTCGCGCGGAATCGCATTGCGCTTGCTGCCGCCCTGCAGGTCCGCCACCGCAACCGGCCCACCACCCAGCAGCGCCTGCAGCACTTGCCCGAGAATCCGCAGCGCATTGCCGCGCCCCTTATTAATGTCCAGGCCGGAGTGCCCGCCCTGCAGCCCCGATACCTTGATCCGCAGAGCGTCCCCCGCCGGCGCGGGCTGAAGCGTGACAGTCCGCCGCGCCACGGTATTCAGGCCGCCTGCGCAGCCGATGCACAGCGTGCCCTCCTCCTCGCCGTCGAGGTTCAGGAAATACTTCGACTGCAGCAGCCCATTTGGAAACTCGGAAGCGCCGGTCAAACCGCTCTCTTCGTCGATCGTGAAAACGAACTCCAGCGGGCCGTGCGCAATGTCGGTACTCTCCATCACCGCCAGCGCGGCCGCCACGCCGACACCGTTATCGGCGCCCAACGTCGTCCCTGCGGCCTTCACCCAATCACCGTCCACGACCAGCTGAATCGGATCGGTGTCGAAGTTATGCGCCGTCCCCTCATTCTTCTCGCAGACCATGTCAAGGTGGCCTTGCAGCGCCGCCATCGGCGCTCCCTCCCGGCCCGGCCGCGCCGGTTTTCTCACGACGACATTCCCCACCGCATCCTGGGTCACTTCAAGCCCCAGTGCCGCGGCCTGGGCGAGGACATACTCGCGCGCCGCCTGTTCCTTCTCCGAAGCGCGGGGGATGGCCGACAGCGCTTCAAAATGCCGCCAAAGGGCTTGTGGTTGCAGGTCCGCAAGAATAGAGGTCATACAGGTTCGTTTCTCACTCAACCCCTCCATCCTACAGTGGGCCGCCGCCGGACGGCGCGATTTTCTGCAGTATGCCGCCTGCCGCCACCCCTCCGCCCGTGATATCTTACCAACGGTTCCCTCTAATGAAGACATTCATAGCTGTTACTATCTTTCTCGCGTTCTCTCTGGGCCTGGCCCAGGCCGCCGATCCCGTCGACCTCCTTCCTGCCGAGAATCTCCAGGGCTGGACCCGCATCCCCATTCCGGCCATTTCCGGTGTCAATCCCAAGATCCAATGGCGTGTCGATCCCGCCGCCAAAACTCTCACCTGCACCGGCGAAGGCGGACACGAATGGCTCCGCTACGACAAGGAACTCTCTGACTTCGTCCTCGAAGTCGACTGGCGCTTCACCCCCAAAGAAGGCGAGACGAAATACAACAGCGGCATCGGCATCCGTCTCTCCAAACAGGGCGAAATCTGGTATCAGGCCCAGACTGGGTTGGCCGGCGCCTACCTGTTCGGCCAGAACTTCATCGATGGTGGTCTCAAGAGCTTCAATCTGAAATCGCAGATGAAGGAGAATCGCGTGAAACCGGCCGGCGAGTGGAACCACTTCGTGATTCGCGGCGAAGGCGACCGCCTTACGCTCTCCGTGAATGGCGAGGTCGTCAATGAACTGACCGGAGTCGGGTTGCGCCGCGGCTATATCGGTCTGGAAGCGGAAGGATACGAGATCACCTTCCGGAACATGAAGCTCCAGACGCTGCCTTAACCCCCACCGGCTAGCCGCCGCAGGTCCAGCAGTTCGTTCAACCGCTGCTCAGAGAGACCGGAGCGCCTCTGCGCCACTTCGCGGACGGTGCTCCCCGTCTCCTCTGCCTCTCGCGCGATCGCCGCCGCGGCGGCATGCCCGATCTCGGGACTCAACGCCGTAGCCAGCGCGTACGACTGCTCCGTCATTCTCGCGATCGCCGCCCGATGCGCGCCAATGCCCTCCACACACCGCTCCGCCAGGTTCTTCGACGCCGCCGCTAGCAGCCCGATCATCTCCAGAAGGTCGAACGCCATCAGCGGCAGCATCGCATTCAGTTCCAGTTGCCCGCCCGCGCAACACCAGGCCACCGCTGTCTCATACCCCATCACCTGGGCACACACCATCAGCGTGCTCTCCAGGATCACCGGATTCACCTTGCCCGGCATGATGCTCGACCCCGGTTGCACCGCAGGCAGGCTGATCTCCCCAATCCCGCACCGCGGGCCGCTCGCCAGCAGTCGCAGGTCGTTGGCGATCTTAGTCAGAGCCACGGCGTAGGTCTTCAGCGCGCCGGCCAGCATCGCCACTCCCTCCCGCGACGCCTGGGCCTCAAAGTGATTCTCCGCCTCACGGAATGAATGGCCGGTCCATGTCGAGAGCAGCTGTGCCGCAGTCCCGCTGAACTCTCGCGGCGCGTTCACACCCGTGCCCACGGCGGTTCCGCCCAGCGGCAACTCCAGCAGAGCCTGCCCGGCCCATCGGATCCTTGCCCGCGCGCTCTCCACCTGCCGGGCATAGCCGCCGAACTCATCACCGAGGTACAGCGGTACGGCGTCCTGCAGATGAGTTCGTCCGATCTTGACGACGCCGGCGAACTCCTTGGCCTTGCCCCGCAGGGCGGCCTCCAGCTGCTCCATCTGCGGGATCAATGGCTGCGCCAGCATCTCAACGGCGGCAATGTGCAACGCCGACGGAATCACATCGTTGCTCGACTGGCTCCGGTTCACGTGATCGTTCGGATGAATCTCGCGTCCGCCCGCATTCGAGGCCAGGCGCGCGATCACCTCATTGGCATTCATGTTCGTCGAGGTCCCACTCCCCGTCTGGAACACATCGACCACGAATTGCCCATCGTGCCGGCCCGCAATGACCTCATCCGCCGCCCGTCGAATCAACGACGCGATCTCCGGCTCCAACGCACCCAGCCGCGCATTCGCCACCGCGGACGCCTTCTTGATCAGGCCCAGGCTGCGAATGAACGCGCGGCCCAGCCTCCATCCGCTGATCGGGAAGTTCTGCACGGCCCGTTGCGTTTGCGCTCCATACAGCGCCTCGGCCGGCACCCGCACTTCGCCCATCTCGTCGTGTTCAACGCGTTCCCTGGACATGCCGAGTGCTCGCTTCCACCGTCAGTTCCAGGGTGGTGGATCGCTGGCGGGGAACGACTCCTCCGAGGCCAGGTCGACGACATCCAGCATCTCCGGAGGCGCCGTGCCAGGCAGGGCAGCAAGCGCCTCAGCGGCTCGCTCCACATCCGGTTCCCTCACCCACAGCAGAGCCCCATACGAGCCTTCGCCGGAGCTCACGGCCTGGATGGAAGTCACCTTGATCTTCTCCTGCGCCAGGGCATCCAGCACCGCCGCGATCGCGCCCGGACGGTCCTTGCCTCTGATCACGAACGCCGGCTTCCCGCTGCTCAACGCCAGCCCGGAATTGGCCGCCGCACGCCGCAGCGCGCCCGGGTCATCCGCGATAAAGTCCAGCTGGGATTGCCGGGCGCCGCGAGGGAAGCCGCAGAACCCCATCATATTGACACCAGCCTGACTGAGGACGTCCAGCACATGAGCCGCCTCGCCAGGCTTATTCGGAATCGAGATGTGGAAGTACTCCACGCGCCGAACCGTATCGGACATGCGCCCCCCTTATGTTCCTTCGTTTGCCTCTCCATCGTGCATCGTTGCGCGTCGGCGTAGGCAGGCATCGAAATGCTCAGAGATGTCCGCGATCGTCGTACTTCCATAGATGGCCCAGTCTTTTAAAAAGGATCCGTGAATCCGACCATCCTTCGTTGGCGGACTCGCGTTCCTGGAAGGAACCGCAAAGGCAGGGCGAAGAAACCGCACGTTCAGCTGCCACAGAGGCCCGCCGCACGCCCGCCTGCCATAATAGGAACAGCGAGGTGCTTATCCGTTCCTCACCCCTTTCTGGGTTCGATCCTCTGGTGCAGGAGTGGTTTGCGGCGCGTTTCCAGCAACCCACGGCTCCACAGGTCAACGCCTGGCCCGAAATCGCCGCCGGCCGTGACGTTCTCGTCGCCGCCCCCACCGGCTCCGGCAAAACGCTGGCTGCTTTTCTTCTGGCCATCGATCGCCTCATCCGCGCCGCCCGGCTCGGCGACCTGCCCAATGAAACCCAGGTGGTCTACGTTTCTCCTCTGAAAGCCCTCTCGAACGACGTCCACAAAAACCTCGAAATCCCCCTGTCCGAGATCGCCGCCCTGGCGAAAGAGAAAGGCATTGCCTTGGCGCCCATCCGCACCGCCATTCGCACCGGCGACACGCCCGCCGCCGATCGCCAGCGGATGACGAAGAACGCGCCCCACATCCTCGTCACCACACCCGAGTCGCTCTACATCCTTCTCACCGCGGAACGCCCCCGAAAGTTTCTCAGCACGGTCACCACCGTCATCGTCGACGAGATCCACGCCATCGTCGGCGACAAGCGCGGCTCCCATCTGGCCCTCACCCTCCCCCGCCTGAATGCGCTCTGCGCCAAACCACCGCAGCGGGTCGGCCTCTCCGCCACCGTACGCCCCATCGAGGAAGTCGCCCACTTCCTCGCGCCGCATGTTTCCATCATCGATGTCGGACACCGCCGCGAGATGGATCTCTCCATCGAAGTCCCCGACGACGAACTCGGTGCTGTCGCCACAAGCGAAATGTGGGCCGAGATCTACGACCGCATCGCCGCCCACATCCGCGAACACCGCACCACCATCGTCTTCGTCAACACCCGCCGTCTCTCTGAGCGCATTGCCCACGCATTGTCCGAACGCCTGGGAGAGAATGTTGTCCTCCCCCACCACGGCAGCCTCTCCCGCACCCTCCGCCTGGATGCCGAAGCCCGCCTCAAGGGCGGTGAACTGCGCGCCATCGTGGCCACGGCTTCCCTCGAACTGGGCATCGATATCGGCACCGTCGACCTCGCCATCCTCATCGGCTCCACCCGCTCCATCGCCGTTGCCCTCCAGCGCATCGGCCGTTCCGGCCACTGGGTCGGCGCCCGGCCCGCCGGCATCTTCATCCCCTCCACCCGCGACGATCTCATCGAGTGCGCCGCCATCATCCACGCCATCCGCTCCGGCGATCTGGAACATGTCGAAATCCCGCGCAATCCCCTCGACATCCTCGCCCAGCAGATCATCGCCGAAACCGCGGCCCAACCCTGGCGCACCGACGATCTCTTCGACCTCGTCCGTTCCGCTTACCCTTACCGCGACCTCGATCGCTCCAGTTTCGACGCCGTCATCCAGATGGCCTCCGAGGGCATCGCCACCTCTCGCGGCCGTAGTGGCGCGCTCCTCCACCACGACCAGGTGAACGGTTGGATCCGCGGCCGTCGCGGCGCCCGCCTCGCCGCTATCACCTCCGGAGGAGCCATCCCGGAAAACTCCCTCTATACCGTCATTGCCGAGCCCGACGGCACCAACGTCGGCACCCTCGACGAAGACTTCGCGGTCGAAAGCATCACCGGCGACGTCTTCCTCCTCGGCACCCACTCCTGGCGCATCCGCCACGTCATGAAGGGCCGGGTTCATGTCGAGGACGCCCACGGCGCGCCTCCTTCCATTCCCTTCTGGCTGGGCGAAGCGCCCGGCCGCTCGTCCGAACTCTCCGCCGCCGTCTCCCGCTTGCGCCAGCGGCTGCTCCAGCCGGACGGCGCGGAATGGCTCGTCGCGGAATGCGGCATGAACGTGGCCGGAGCCATTCAGGCCATCGCCTACGTCCGCGAGGGCGCAGCCCGCCTCGGCGCGCTACCCTCTCTCGACACCGTCGTCGCCGAGCGCTTCTTCGACGAATCCGGCGGCATGCAGCTCATCCTCCATGCCCCCTTCGGTTCCCGAGTCAATCGCGCGTGGGGTCTCGCCCTTCGCAAGCGCTTCTGCCGCACCTTCAACTTCGAACTCCAGGCCGCCGCCACCGATAACGGCATCGTCATCTCCCTCAGCGACCGCCACGCCTTCCCCCTGGAACTCATCTTTCAGTTCCTCAAGGCCGCCACCGCTCGCGATGTCCTCACCCAGGCCCTGCTGGACGCCCCCATGTTCGGAGCCCGCTGGCGCTGGAACGCCTCCCGCGCCCTCGCCATCTTGCGCTTCAGCGGCGGCCGTCGCGTGCCCCCACCCATCCAGCGCATGCGTTCCGAAGACCTGCTGGCCGCGGTCTTCCCCGATCAGGTCGCCTGTGCCGAGAACCTCACCGGACCCATTCAGATTCCCGACCACCCGCTGGTCAACGAGACCATCGACAACTGCCTCCACGAGGCCATGGACCTAGACCACCTCATCGACGTCCTGGCCGCCATCGAGCAGGGCTCCATTCGAACCGTGGTCCTCGACCTCCCGGCGCCCTCCGTCTTCTCCCACGA
Source organism: Paludibaculum sp. (assembly GCA_049841055.1). Taxonomy (GTDB): domain Bacteria; phylum Acidobacteriota; class Terriglobia; order Bryobacterales; family Bryobacteraceae; genus Paludibaculum. Next base: position 8,384 of record JASGIE010000064.1, read on the forward strand.
GATCCTCAACGCCAACCCCTACGCGTTTCTCGACGACGCGCCCCTCGAAGAGCGCCGCGCTCGCGCCGTCCAGCTCCGCCAGACCCTGCGGACCGACCTAACCGACGGCACAGGCATACTCGACCCCGCCGCCATCGCTCAGGTCGCCGCCGAGAGCTGGCCCGATGTCCGTGACGCCGATGAACTCCACGACGCGCTGCTCACGCTCATCAACCTGCCGCCGCAGCCCGATTGGACCCACCACTACCACCAGCTCGAGCACACCGGCCGCGCCTTCACCCATCACCGCCGGGGCCACTCCTTCTGGGGCCCCACTGAGAAAAGGAATCCGTGGAGGACGTCCTCGCCATCCTGCGAGGCTGGATGGAATCCACCGGACCGTCCACACTCAAAACCCTCTCCGAAACCCTGGCGTTCCCCTTCAGCGACATTGAGAGCGCCATGGCCCGCCTGGAATTCGAAGGCCAGGTGCTCAGCGGCCACTTTTCTCAACCAGGAACTCCGGAGCTCGAATGGTGCAACCGCCGGGTGCTCGCCCGTATCCATCGCACGACACTCGGCCGCTTGCGCCGTGAAATTGCGCCGGTCACCGCCCAGCAGTTCCACTCCTTCCTCGCGAAATGGCAGCACGTCGCTCCCGGCACACAGCTCCATGGCGCCGACGGGCTGTTCGAAGTCATCCGCCAGTTACAGGGCTACGAAGCCGCCGCCTCGGTCTGGGAGTCCCATCTCCTTCCACGCCGCATCGCGAACTATGAACCAGCCCTGCTCGACGACCTCTGCCTCTCCGGCGACGTCACCTGGGCACGCGTCTGCCCTCATCCTGCCTTGGAGGAAGAAGGACGCCGCATCCGGCCGACCAAACTCGCGCCCGTCGCCATGATGCTGCGCGACGACGCCGAGTGGCTGCTCAGCCGCCATGAATCCGATCCGGGCACCGACTCGCTCTCCCACACCGCCCGCGATGTCCTGGACGTTTTGCGTACGGAGAAAGCCCTGTTCTTCAACGATCTCGTCCGCACCACGCGGCACCTGGCCAGTGAAGTCGAGGATGCGCTGTGGGAACTCGTCGCCGCGGGCCTGGTCACCGCCGATGGCTTCGAAAACCTGCGCTCCATCATCGATCCCAAACGGCGCCGGGGCGAAGGCCGGGCCCGTCACGCCCGCCCGCGTCACGCCGCCGGCCGCTGGGCGCTGGTCCAGCGCACCACCGGCGATCCATCCGAACGGATCCAGAAATGGACCGAACAGCTCCTGCTCCGCTGGGGCGTCCTCATCCGCGACCTCCTCAACCGCGAAACGGGAGCACCACCCTGGCGCGAACTGCTGCCCGTCCTCCGAAAGCTGGAAGCACAGGGTCAGATCCGCGGCGGGCGTTTCATCGATGGCTTCACCGGCGAACAGTTCGCCCGTCCCGAAGCCCTCGATCTCCTGCGCGCTGTCCGCCGCGAAGCCGATGCCGCCGGCCCCGTCGATCTCACCTCGCCCGATCCCCTGAACCTCGTCGGCATCATCCTGCCCGGACCCCGCATCGGAAGGCTTGCCTAGACTGCGGTGCTGCCCCTCCGCGATTCTCTACAATAGTCCTATTCATGGCGACTGTACGTATTCGGCGGGGGGCTACCGAATCCTCGATCATTTCAGCTTTGACAGCGTCCGCGGCGGGCGACGAGTTCCTGTTCGAGAGCGGCTCTTACTCCCTCAACTGCACCATCCACCATCTGACCTTTCGCTCTGAGGTGCCGGGCCAGGCCGCAATCCAGGGCCGCATCTTCATCACCGGCGAGGCCAATCTGTATGGCCTGGACCTCAGCAATCCGCTTGGTGGTGTGGTGGAGCTCGGACCCCGTGCGCTCGGCCTCATCAGCGATTGCCGCCTCCATCACGGCTCCCCTGAGCACACTCTGCTTTACCTCGGTGAAAATGCCCGCGCCCGCGTCGAGCGCTGCCGATTCTTCGATACCCCCGGCCACGGCCTCAATGCCGTGCAGTCGTCGCGCTGCTGGCTGGTCGACTGCAACTTCTCCAACTGCTTCACCTTTATCGGAGCCGCCAACACAGGCACGTTTGTCTCCGCCACCAACGGAATCTTCGAGAACAGCACGCAAACCTGCGTCTTTGCTGTCGACGGCGCCGAGATCGCCCTCGAAGGTTCGCGCTTTCTCCGCTCAGCGGGTCCCGGACTCACTCTCGAAGGCCGCTCCATCGCCAAGCTCCGCAATGTCCATTACGAGAACGTCTCCGCCAACGCCTTCAACATCCTCACCGGCAGCCGTCTCAACGCCGAAACCGGCACCATCAGCGGCTCCAGGGATCCCGGCGTCTACGTCCGAGGGTTCGGCAGCGAAGCCACTCTCACCGGCTTCACCATCCGGCGCCAGGCCACCAATGTTCTCCTGGCCGGCGCCGGCGGCCGCCTCACGGTCACCAACAGCACCTTGCAGGATGCCGCCGATTTCCCCGCCGTGTTCTGTGAGGACGCCGGCACCGAACTCTCCCTCACCAGTTGCGAACTTTCCATGACGGGGACGCAAGGCATCGGCGTCGATCTGCTCACCGGCGCGCGTGGCCGCCTCGAGCGAACCCGCTTCAGCGGCTGCCTTCAGGCCATCCTCGTACAGAACAACGGCAGCAATGCCCAGATCCTCGACTGCACCTTCCTCGGTGTCGACGGCTCCCAGGCGGTTCGAGTCCTCTCCGGCGCCAATGCCGACGTCACCCGAGCCGTCCTCTCCGGCTTCAAAAACCCTGATCTCGCTTACCAGGGCAGCACGGCCGGAGTTCTCACCGTCGACGGCAAACGCGTGATCTCGAAACCCGCTGTCCGCATCGATTCTGACGGAGTCACGCCCATCGCCACCTGCCCGGCCTGTGGCCGTCAGATGTGCATACGAGGAGCCGTTCCCGGCCTAAACCAAGTCACCTGCGACTGCGGCGAATCCTGCGAAGTGGATATCCCGCAGGCCGCCACCAGCGCCGCCCCCGCGGCCTCAAACGGCGAGTCTGCCCAGGAAGCCCCGGCCAAAACCACGGCCGAACTCCTGGAACAGTTGCAGGCCATGACCGGCCTGGGCCGCGTCAAGACCGAGGTCGCCCAACTCGTCACCCTCGTCAAAGCCCAGCAGAAACGGCAGCAGCAGGGCCTGCGCATCGCCCCGGTCTCTCTGCACCTCGTCTTCACCGGAAACCCGGGCACCGGAAAGACCACCGTCGCCCGTCTCATCGCCCAGATCTACCGCTCGCTCGGCCTCCTCAAGAAAGGCCATCTCGTCGAGACCGACCGCGCCGGCCTCGTCGCCGGCTTCATCGGCCAGACCGCCACCAAGACCAAGGAGATCCTCGACCAGGCCCTCGACGGCGTCCTCTTCATCGACGAAGCCTACACGCTCGTCAAGCCCGACTCCCCCAACGACTTCGGCCAGGAGTCCATCGACACTCTCCTCAAGGTCATGGAGGACCGCCGCGACCAGCTCGCCGTTCATCGTCGCCGGCTACTCCGAGCCGATGCGCAAGTTCATCCAGTCCAACCCAGGCCTGGAATCCCGTTTCACGCGCTACATCCAGTTCGACGATTACGCCGCCGAGGAACTCACCTCCATCTTCGAAGGCTTCTGCCGCCAGTACGACTACCAGCTCACACCAGAGGCGCAAGCCAAAGTCGCCCGCGAAGTGGCAGACGTCTGGCGCCGCCGCGGCAAGAATTTCGCGAACGCCCGCGCCATCCGCCGTCTTTTCGAGGAAGCGGTCGAACGCCAGGCCGGCCGCCTCGAGCGCGATCATGCCGCCGACCCGGCAGCCCTCACGCCCGACGACATCCCCGGCAACTCCACCGGACCCCTCGACGACATAGAGACCCTGCTGGCCGAACTCGATGCCATGATCGGCCTGCGCCAGGTGAAAGCCGAAGTCCGTGGCCTCGTGAACTTCGTCCGCGCCAATGAGCGCCGCCGCCAGGAGGGCTTCATCTCCTCGCCTCTCTCCCTCCATCTCGTCTTTGAAGGAAACCCCGGCACCGGCAAGACCACCGTCGCCCGCCTCATCGGCCGCATCTACCGCAGCCTCGGCCTCCTGAAACGAGGCCACGTCAACGAGGTCGATCGCAGCGGTCTCGTCGCCGGCTACCTCGGCCAGACCGCCCTGAAAACCACTGAGGCTGTCGAAGCCGCCATGGACGGCGTCCTCTTTGTCGACGAAGCATACGCCCTGGCCAAGGAAGGCGGCCAGGATTTTGGAGCCGAAGCGGTCGACACTCTCCTGAAGGCCATGGAAGACAACCGCGACCGCCTCGTCGTCATTGCGGCCGGCTACAGCGCGCCCATGCGCAAATTCCTCAACTCCAACCCCGGCCTCTCGTCGCGCTTCTCCCGCGTCATCACCTTTGAGGACTACACCCCCGAGGAACTGCTTCAGATCTTCGAAGTCTTCGCCAAAGGCTTCACCGTCTCGGAAGCCGCGCGCAACCGTGTAAAGATGCTGGTGGACGATCTCTACGCCCGGCGCAACGACAAATCCGGCAACGCCCGCGACGTCCGCCGGCTCTTTGAAAAGACGCTTGTGCGGCAGGCCAGCCGCCTGGCCGCCAATCCGGCGGCGCCCTCCAACGAGATCCAGGAAACAGACATCCCGATCGCGCTGGACTGATGCCTTATCGGGCCGTCTCGGACACGACCTTGCCGTCGATCAGCACGCCCACGCAGTGCGTCGTGTACTCAAACGGATCCCCGTCGTATAGCGCCACATCCGCGTCCTTGCCCGCTTCCAGCGAGCCCACGCGCTTCTCCACACCCAGCAGCCGCGCCGCGTCGATCGTGATGCTGCCCAGCGCTTTGTCCGCTGCCAGCCCGTTCGCCGCCGCCAGAGCCGCTTCCCACAACACGACGCGCGTCTTCGGCACGTACCCCTCAAACCCGCTCTGCAGCGCGAAAGGCACGCCGGCCGCCGCCAGTTTCCCGGCCGTCTCCATGCTCAGGTTCTCCGCATCGCCGCTCGACCGCTGCATCGTCGGATGTAGAATCACCGGATACCCCGACGCCTTGATCTGCGCCAGCACTTCCGGAGCGTCCGCCACGCCATCCAGCACAACCTTCAGGTTGAACTCCTTGGCCAGCCGCAACGCCGTCAGGATGTCGTTGTCCTTGTGAACCGTGATCAGCAGCGGCATCTCCCGGTTCACCAGTTTTACGAAGGCTTCCAGACGCAGATCCCGCGCAGCGTCCTTCTTGTCCTTATCCGCGGCCTTCTTCGCCGCCTCCTGCGCCTTGATCAGCTCCGCCCGCAGCATCGCGATCATCTTGGCCCGCGTCCCGGGCGACTTGCCCTGGCCCGCCCGCGCGTCGTTGCCCAGCGTGGCCGCGATCATCGCCGCCGGCACCATCGCCTGGTCCGCCGTCTCCGCGTTCGTCTTGATAATCATCGTCTGGCCGGAGATGAGAATCCCCTGGCCATGGCCCGTATGAATCGTCGTGACCCCAAACCCGCGCACCCACTCCAACAGCCGTTCCTTGGGATCGTACGCATCAATCGCCCGCAGCTCCGGTTGCATCGGAGCGCTGTTCTCAATCTGATCCTGATCCTGCGGCTGATTCAGATACCCGCTCAAACCCAGCACCGCGTGCGCGTCGATCAGGCCCGGTGTCACCACCTTGGCCTTCATCACCTTGTAGCCCGACGGCGCCGCGCCCGTCGTCACGCGCTCAATCTTCCCGTCCCGCACCAGCACCACCGCATTCTTCAGCGGAGCCCCGGCCATCGTATACACCGTCTCACCCTGGATCGCGATCTGCGCACTCGCCATCGGTGCGAGCGCCGCCAGCAATACTAGAATCCGTTTCAACGCTCCACCTCGCATTCGTCCACGTAAATCTCATCGTTTTTGCTGGCTCCGTAGCCGCCCACCGCCAGCAAATGATCCTTGGCGTCGGAACGGTCGAATACCTTCACGCCCTCCACCCAGGTCTCCAGCACATGCGAGTACACGCTCAGCGGATCACCGCTCATCAACAGGAAATCTGCATCCTTGCCTGCCTCCAGACTACCCACTCTGGCGTCCAGGTCAAGGATCCGTGCATTGGCCATCGTCATCCCGTACAGCGCCTTCTCCCGCGACATCCCGGCCCGCACCGACAGCGCCGCCTCGCGCAGGAACAGCCGCGAGTCCGTCACGCCGTCGTCCGTATGGAAGCCCACCATCACACCGGCCTTGTCCAGAATCGCACCGCTGGCGATGTTCATGTCCTTCGCTTCCAGCTTGCCGCCCGGCGAATCCACCACAATCAGCGACACCGGCACCTTGGCCTTCGCGATCTCGTCCGCCACCATCCAGCCGTCGCTCACGTGATGCAGCACCACCCGGAACTTGAACTCGTTCGCCAGCCGCAGCACCGTCAGGATGTCGTCATGCCGGTGCGTATGGAACTGCACGACACGCTTGCCGTCCAGGACTTCCACCAGCGTCTCCAGCTTCAGATCCCGGGCCGGCAGCTTCGACGCATCCGTACCCGCCGCCGCGATCTTGGCCTTGTACTCCTGCGCCTTGATGAACTGCTCCCGCACCAGCGCGGCCGACTTCGCCCGCGTCCCTGGAAATGGAGCCGCCCGCCGCGGGTTCGTTCCGTTCGCCATCTTCAAACCACCGGCGATCCGCCCGTCCGGCAGCTTGATCAGCAGGTCGTCAATCGTATTGCCGGCCCGCAGCTTCAGATACAGCGTCTGCCCGCTCGAGAGATGGCCGGACCCTGGCATCACATTCACCGTCGTCACGCCGCCTGCCCGCGCCTTCTGCATCGTCGTCGCCCGCACGTTGACGGCATCCAGCACCCGCACCTCAGGCTGGATCGGAGCGCTGCCATCGCCCCCTTCCACCGACCCGATGTGGCTGTGTGAATCCACAATCCCGGGCATGATCACCTTGCCCGTCGCGTCCACACGCTTCGCATCCGCCGGGATCGTGACGGATCCTGTCGCGGCCACCGCGACAATCTTCCCGTTCTGCACCACCAGCACGCCATTCGAAATCTCATTGCCGGCAATCGGGATAATGTGCGCGCCGGTAAACGCCACCGGCGTGGTCTGGGCCGATAGCCCACACGCCAGGAGAAGTCCCAAGGGGATAGCGAGTCTCATAATCTCAGAGGAATGAGATTAAGGTAACATGCGCCCCCTCTTCAAAGTGCTGTTACCTTATGGAGTATGCGCCGTCTTCTCTCGCTTTGTGCGCTCCTCGCCTATCCACTCGCCGCCCAGGACGTGAAGGTCACCACCCATACCCTGGACAACGGCATGAAAATCCTCGTCCATGAGGACCACGACGTCCCCAACGTAGCCCTCTACTTCTTCTACAAAATCGGCTCCCGCAACGAACGCCCCGGCACCACCGGCATCAGCCACTTCTTTGAACACATGATGTTCAACGGCGCCAAAAAGTTCGGCCCCAAAGAGTTCGACAACATGATGGAGAAGAACGGCGGCAGCAACAACGCCTACACCTCCCGCGACGTCACCGTCTACACCGACTGGTTCCCCAAGTCCGCCCTCGAACTCATGTTCGACATGGAGTCCGACCGCATCCGCGACCTCTCCTTCGATCCAAAGATCATCCAGAGCGAACGCGGAGTCGTCTACTCCGAACGCCGCACCTCCGTCGACAACAACCCCTTCGGCGTCCTCTACGAACAGCTCTACGCCTCCGCCATCATCGCCCACCCCTACCACTGGCCTGTCGTCGGCTGGGCCTCCGACATCGAAGCCTGGACCATGGACGACCTCAAGGCCCACTTCAAGATGGGCTACGCCCCCAACAACTGCGTCATGGTGGCCTCCGGCGACGTCACCCCAGACGAGATCATCGCCCTCGCCAAGAAGTACATCGAGCCCATCCCCCGGCAGGCGCCGCCCCCCGAGGTCCGCACGAAGGAACCTGACCAGCTCGGTGAACGCCGCATCTCCGTCCGCCGCCCCGCCCAGTTGCCCATGATGATGATGGCCTACCACGTCGGCAATACCCGCGACGCCGACCAGCCCGCCCTCGACCTCATCGAGGCCCTCCTCACCACCGGCCGCAGCTCCCGCCTCTACCGCCGCCTCGTCGAGAAAGACCAACTCGTCCTCAATGTCGGCGGAGGCACGCAGGAGTCGCTCGACCCCACCCTCTTCCTCTTCACCCTGCAGGTCCGCTCCGGCAAGACCACCGCGGAAGTCGAAAAAGCCCTCTACGAAGAACTAGACCTGCTCGCAGCCAAGGGCGTCACCCCCGAAGAACTCGACAAGGCCCGCAATCAGATCCTGGCCCAGTTCTACCGTGGCCTCAAAACCATCGCCGGCAAGGCCAACCTCCTCGGCCGCTACGAAGTCTTCAACGGCAGTTGGGACAAGGTCAACTCCGTCGCCTCGGAACTCGACGCCGTCAAGCCCGCCGACATCCAGCGCGTCGCCGCCAAGTACTTCCAGGAGAAGAACCGCACCGTCGCCACACTCATCCCCGACAACGCCCCCGCTCAGGAGAGCACCAAGTGAACCGCCGTCTCATCGTCTCCCTCCTCCTCGCCGCCGCCTGCCTGCAGGGCCAGGCCAAACTGCCGCCCTTCACCAAACAGACCCTCCCCAACGGGGCCACGCTCATCCTTCTCAGGAAGCCCGACGTCCCCCTGGTCTCCGTCCGCGCCATCTTCCGCGGAGGCGTCGAAGCCGAATCCGCCAACCTCAGCGGCATTGCCGCCGTCACCGCCGAACTCGTCCGGCGCGGTACGCCCACCCGCACCTCCGATCAGGTCTCCCTCGACGTCGACTCCATCGGAGCCACCCTCCTCGGCGGCAGCGACCGCCAAGCCTCCTTCCTCACCACCGAGTACATGGCCCGCACCCAGGACCGTGCCCTCGAAATCTTCTCCGACGTCCTCCTTCACCCCTCTTTCCCTGAACCCGAGGTAAAGAAGGTTCTCGCCCAGGCGGCGGACCGCCTCCGCTCCATCAAGGACAACCCCGGCGCCGCCATCGGCCGCTACTACGAAGCCTTCTACTATCCCGCCTCGCACCCCTATCACCGCTCCGGCAGCGTCACGGACGACTCCTCACCCACCTCACCCGGGACGAGATCGTTGCCTTCCACAAGAAGAACTACACCGGCAAAAACCTCATCCTGATCGCCGCCGGCGACTTCGATCCCGCCAAGCTCGGTCCGTCCTTGGCCAAAATCGCTGGAGAACTCCCGGCCGGCTCCGAATTCCAGCCCGGCAAGGTCGCCGCGCCCAAGTTCGATTCCGCCCGCCTCCTGCTGGTCGACAAACCCGACGCCACCCAGACCTACTTCCGCATCGCCATGCCTGGCATCGAACGCACCAGCCGCGAGCGTGTCCCCCTCATGGTGATCAACACCCTGTTCGGAGGCCGCTTTACCTCCATGCTGAACGACGCCCTCCGCGTGAACTCGGGTCTCACCTACGGCGCCGGCTGCATCCTCGAACAGGACCGCCACACCGGCTCCATCATCATCAGTACCTACACCCGCACCGACACTACCGAAAAAGCCATCGACATGGCCCTGGATGTCCTTAAGAAGCTGTCGGAGAAGGGAATCGACGCCGCTCAGCTCGCCTCGGCCAAGGCCTATATCAAGGGCGGCTTCCCCACCCAGCGCCTCGAAACCGCCGATCAGCTCGCCAATGTCCTGGGCGATCTCGAACTCTACGGCCTCAACAAAGGCGAGATCGACGACTACTTCTCCCGCATCGACGCCATCTCTCTGGAGGAGGCCAACACCATCGCGAAGAAGTACTACCGCGATCTCAACCTCCAGTTCTGCCTGCTCGGCAACGCCTCTAAAATTCAGGACTCCGTCAAGAAGTACGCCCCGAAGATGAAGGTGCTCGCCGTCAAGGACCCCGGCTTCGAGCCGCCGTCCTTCTAGCCCAAAATCCCCCTCAACCCCAACAAAACAAACGCGGGCCGGTCCAGTACCGGCCCCGCCTCATCCGCCCGTACCAGTACAGCCTTCATTCGTTTGGGTACTCCCGATTCTTGTTCGCGGCCCGCCTTCCGCCTACCTTGGAGACAGAATGACCCTCCAGTGCCCGAAGTGTTCCAGCCGCGCCGTCCGCCCCTCCCATTACAAGTCCCGCACTGAGCGTCTTCTGGCCGTTGCCTTCCGCCACCCCTTCCGCTGCCGCCACTGTGGCCACCGCTTTTTCGACTTCGCGACTCGCGAACAGCGGAAATCCATGCTCGAGTCCCACCTCATTGCCCGTGTGGAACAGGCGTTTGCCGTGCTTCACTCCGAGTTTTAACCTAGGCGGCGCCCAGGACTATAGAGAATTCCTTCAATCGCCGATCAACCGTAAGTAAGGGCGTGTTTGTGCGCCCCGCGGTGGATTCGGCCATTTCGGCCCGATCCCCGGCCGTTGGAGGACTGTCATGAATCGGAATACAATTCGGCGATCGGGTTCCACGTTCCTGCTTCTCGCTTTGGCTTTGGCGCCGCAGGCTCTGCCCGGGGCTTCCACCCCCAGCATCAGCGGCTATGCGCCTGCCGCTACCGTCTCCGTAGTCGACCTCCAGACCCTCACGGTCTATGGCTCCGGCTTCCAGCGCGGGCTCAGTGTGAAGTTGACCGATCCCTCCGGCCGCTCGTCCCTCCTGAACTCCGGACGCATCAGCCAGGTCTCCACCAACAGCTTCCAGCTCCTGACGCGGTTCTCCGCCGCGGGCGACTACCAGATCCAGGTTACCAACCCGGACGGCGGTCTGTCCAATCAGCAGAAGATCACCGTTACCGCAAAGCCTGAGCCCACCATTACCGGCACAAATCCATATAGCGCCATGGTCGACTCCAAGGAGCAGGTCCTCACCGTCGTCGGCTCCGGCTTCCGCACCGGCCTCACCGTGTACCTTTCGCGCCCCGGCGGCGCCAGCGAACTCGTGCAGGACCTTCGCATTACGAACCTCACCGCCAACCAGTTCGAACTGCACGCCGTCCTCGATCGCGTCGGCCGGTACGAGCTCTGGCTCACCGATCCCGATGGCGTCCAGTCGAACTCTTACGCGGTCGCCGTCACCAGTTCCCAAAGCCCGGTCCGCCTGTTCAGCATCAATCCGGCCTCGCCCCTCGTCTCCTCCGAAGTTCAGGTGATCACCGTCTCCGGCTTCGCCTTCCAGCCCGGCCTGGCCGCCACCATCACCAGCCCCTCCGCCGGTACCACGGTGGTAGCCGGCCCCGGCCGCGTTCGCAACGTCACTTCCACGAATTTCCTTCTCACCACCACCTTCCTGGAGCCCGGCGACCACACCATGCAGATCACCAATCCGGATGGTGGCCAGTCCGGGGTCATCACCTTCCGCGTGGGTGACGCCGGCGAAATGCCGGCCATCTCGATGGTGCAGCCTGCGCCGATCCTGGCTTCCCCCCAGAGCGTGACCATCAACGTCCTCGGCTCCGGCTTCGAGCCCGGTCTCAATCTCTCCATCCTCCGCCCGGACGGTTCGCTTTCCGTCTTCGCCGCCGCTCAGATCTTCGACCTGACCTCGTCCTCGTTCAGCGTCGTTTCCAGCTTCTCCAGCCCCGGCGACTACGTCCTGCAGGTTCAGGTTCCGTCCACCGCTAAGTCGAAGACTTATGTGCTGCATGTTCTGGCATTGACCAACGCCCCGGTGATCCTCTCCTATGCCCCCATCGGCATCACCGCCGCTAGTGTTGTGCAGACCGTCACCGTCCACGGCTACAACTTCAAGCCTGGCCTGAAGGCCGTCTGGCTCACCTCTCAGGGATTCACCTTACCCGCTCCGGATATCGATCCCTCCACCGTGAGCGCCATCGGTTTTGACGCCGGCGGCACCTTCGTCTCCGATGGGACTTACCTCCTGCAGGTCATCAATCCCGATGGCGCGAAGTCCGACTACTTCCCCATACGCGTCGGAACGCCCGGGCCCTCCGCGCCGCACATCTCCAGCCATTCGCCCCAACCCATCGCCGCCAGTGGCAGCATCCGCTCTCTCCTTGTTCAGGGCGGAGACTTCATCTACGGCATGACCGCGACCCTCATCCAGCCGGATTCCTCCCCGGTCATCTACACCGCCGACCAAATCCAGGGCGTGACGTTCTCTTCCTTCGTGATCAACGCGGCCTTCATCCAGCCCGGCGGCTACAAGCTGCAGGTAGCGAATCCCGACGGAACCCTCTCCAACGTCTACGAGTTCACGGTCGACGTGGCGCCTCCGTCCCCCGTCATCTCTTCCATTGCACCCACGCCCATTCATGTGAACGTCAACGGCCAGACCATCGTGGTGAACGGCGGCGGCTTCCTGCCGGGTCTGAAGGCCCGCCTCATCGCCCATCCACCGGCGGACTCGCCCATCGTTGTGGAAGTCCAGCCTTCCCAGATCCAGTCGGTCACGCCGACCAGCTTCCTGCTGACCGTCACCGTTTCCCAGGCCTGGACCTATGACATCCAGGTCGACAACCCCGACGGGACACAGTCCAACCTGTTCTCATTCATCCCCGTCGAGGGGATCAGTCAGCCGATCATCTCCGGCTACGTACCCACGCCTTACTTCATGTTGACCGGGCTCAACTTCCAGGACGATCTCTCGGTCACCATCTGGCCGGGCTCCGGCGACATCTACCAGCTCACCGGTCTCACTCCGCTCTGCGCCATCGACGAGAGCGGCCTCAACCGCTGCACGCTCCAGTTGCCCATCACGCTGACGGCCACCGGCACTTGGCGCTTCCGGGTCTTCAACCCCGACGGCGGCCAGAGCTCCACCTTCGAGATCAAGTACTGATCTCATCGACCTACCACCTGGAGGACGCAAAAAGGGCGGCTGCCGGAGGCGCCGCCCTTTTGGAGATTCCGGGTTTTCGGAACCGCTCTAATTCAGGAAATAGGTCCGGTACAGCGTGTCCCGCTGTTTCGGCACAAAACCCGCCCCGCGGATGATGCGCCGCAGCTCTTCTTCCGACGCTTGGTTCCTCGCCCCGGCCGCACTCACCACGTTCTCTTCGATCATGATGCTGCCGACATCATTGCCGCCGAACTTCAATCCCACCTGGCACGTCTTCAAGCCCTGCGTCACCCAGGAAGATTGAACGTTCACAATGTTTTGCAGATAAAGCCGGGAGATCGCCAGCGTCTTCAGGTACTCGACGCCCGTCGCCTCTTCCTTCACAAACCGGCCCAGTGACGTATTCTCGCGCTGGAACGACCACGGGATGAAAGCGGTAAACCCGCCCGTCTCGTCCTGGATCTGACGCACGATCTCCAGATGATGCACCCGCTGTTCCAGCGTCTCGCCGCAGCCGAACATCATCGTCGCCGTGGTCCGCATCCCCAACTGGTGCGCCGTCTTATGCACCGCCACCCACTCATCCACACCGCACTTCAGCCGGCTGATCCGCTTCCTGACGTCGTCGTGCAGAATCTCGGCGCCGCCGCCCGGAATCGAGTCCAACCCTGCATCCCGCAGCCGCGCAATCGTGTCCCGCAGGTTCAACCCGCTCACTTCCGCGATACAGGTGATCTCCGGGGCAGAGAAGCAGTGCAGCCAGACCTGCGGGAACTTCACCTTGATCGCCCGCAGCATGTCCTCATACCACTCGATCTTCAGATCCGGGTTCAGCCCGCCCTGCATCAGGACGCCCGTTCCGCCCAGGTCCACCGTCTCCTGGATCTTGTCCAGAATCGTCTCGATCGGCAGCACGTAGCCTTCGTTGTGCCCCATCGGCCGGTAGAACGCGCAGAAACTGCAGTACTCCGTACAGAAGTTCGTATAGTTGATGTTCCGGTCGATGATGTACGTCACGACCCCTTCCGGGTGCAGCTTCCGCCGTACGGCGTCCGCCGCCATGCCGATCCCGATCAGGTCGTCACTCTCGAAAAGGTCAACGGCTTCCTGTGGTTTGATCATGGATTCCTGTCTCCGTCACGGCCGCCATCGTGCCGTCTAACGCCTTTGCATACTCCAGATACAGGGCCAGTCCCGCGGCCTCCTCGTCGCCGAGCAGGAAACAGATATTCCGCGTCAGGTATTGGTGGACCAGATCCTCGGAAAAGCCCCTGCGGTCTGCCTCTTCCTTAATGATAGTGTCTAACTGACCCAATCCGTACAGGCAGGACTCTTTCAGCAGCTCCGTCAGCTCGGGGGATAGGTTCTCTTTCCGGCCGGACCACGCCGCAAAGACGAACGGCAGCCCGGTCATGTCCACCCATTCCTCACCCAGATCCAGGCACGGCATGTCGATCTCCGCCGGGTCCAAAGCCAGCGCCGAGTTGCCGATGATCAATGCGGCGTCGGCCACGTCCAGCATCCCCACCAGATCCGGGTTCATCGTGATGATCGTCGGCGAGACCCCGTACTTGCGCGACAGAATGATCCGGGCCAGCTGCACCGAAGTGCGCGAACCCGAGTCCACCGCCAGAGTCCGGATCTCCTCGAACGGCCGGTCCGAGATGAGAAGGATGCTGCGCACCGGGCCCCGGCACGCAATCCCGATCGGGATCCAGTCCAATCCATGCCGCGCCATTTCGATCGCGGGAACCAGCCCGATATCCGCGTCGCCATCGGCCACACGATCGGCGCAAATGGAGGGCACTGCAAAGGTGAGATCGAGTCGTCCTCGTTGAGGACCGTTCACCGCACCCCAGACCAGGGGGGCTGTGTTCAAGTAACTGACGGCGCAAACTCTGGGTTTGCGCCGGATTTCAGCTCGAAGGGGCAAATCCGAGTTTACCATCATGCCGCCATTGACCTGTTCTAGTGTAGAGGCCTACTGGTATTGAGGGTGCATGCATGTTATGGTGTACAAAGGCGGAGCTGCGTACTTCGCTACTAAAATAATGAAAAACAGACACTTGTTCGTAACTTTGGGCCTCCTGGCCAGTCTCGGAGTACACGCCTCGGCTCAGGTCGTTTTCAACACAAAGCCCACGAAAATATTCGGTCAGGCTTTCCTCCCGACACGCGTTGGTGAGATGCTTTATCCGCCCAGTTCCGCGCCAAACCGGACCAAGGCGAAATCGCTTTACTCACCTTATTCCGTAGCCGTGGACACCGCCCTTTCCCCCGCGCCCGTTTATGTCGCCGACACCGGCAACAACCGCGTGCTTGGCTGGCGCGACTCCGTCGGCTTCACCAATGGCGCTCCGGCCGACCTGGTCATCGGTCAGAAGGACTTCGATTCCGCCATCCCGTACGGCGCCGGCTACCGCATCTCGGAAAGCTCCACGAACGTCTACGACGTCCAGGCCATCAAGGACTACGGCGGCGGGCTCCGCGCCCCCAGTTCCATCGTCATCATTGGCGACTATCTGTTCGTCATGGATGCCGGCAACAACCGCATCCTCCGCTTCCGCCGGCCCTTCGAAGCACTCGATGCCGGCAACGCCATTACGCCCGATCTGGTGATCGGACAGCCGGATCTGAAGTCGAATCTGGCCAATCAAAGCACCGTGGCGAACGCTGCTCCCACCGCAACGACGATCAAGACCAATCTGAGCGGCGCAATTCAGACCGCGGCGATCGCCGCCGACGGCGAAGGCAACCTCTGGCTGGCCGATGCCGGCAACCACCGCCTCCTGCGCTACGCCGGGTCCGACGTCACCGGCCCCTCCAACGTAGCCGGGGGAGCCGCTGCCGTCGCCGCCAATCTCGTCCTTGGCCAGACCGATTTCACCACGGCAGTCGCCAACGCCGGCCGCTACAGCAGCGCGACCGACCAGATCAATAAGACCACCATCCGCTTCGGTGGCCCCATCGCCTTTGATTCCAACGGCAATCTCTACTTCGCCGACGATCTGGCCCGCGTCCTCGTCTGGGGCCCGCCGTTCTCCAACGGCAAAGCCGCCGCCCGCATCCTGGGCATCTACGCCTCCGTCAAAGGCGCCACTCCGCCCCCGGTCGTCAACGATCTGACCTTTGGCTTCAATGTCACCGGAACCACCGCCGCGAACTACGTCTTCGCCGGCGGCCCCCGCGGACTCTTCTGCATCGGGGAGAATCTGTTTGTCGTCGACTCGCTGAACAACCGCATCGTCCGCTACGATGCGCCCACCGCCTGGCCCGCCGAGGATCTCGCCAATGGCGTGTTCTCTCCGCACATGACCAACGTCTACGGTCAGCTCGACTTCAACTCCCGCGCGGCCAACACTTACGAGTACACGGACCCAACACCGGCGGCTTCAACTACCCCCTCTCCGGCACCTTTGCCAACGGCGAACTGTTCCTGGCTGAGGTCGGCAACAATCGCGTGACCGTCCGGCCGTTCGATGCCGGGGCCCGCGCTTTCGGCCCCGCCACCCGCGTCCTAGGACAGCTCGACTACGCCTTCCGCGCCGCCAACTTCATTGAAGGATGGGAGTTCTCCGCGGGCACGGTCCCGAATACCGGTGTCACCCTCGGGCCGTCCATCGCCATCGATCGCGTGTCGCAGGTGCCCCACCTCTATATCGCCGACACCGGCAACAACCGCGTTCTCTGCTTTGCCGACGCGCGCAGCTTCAACAACGGCAGCCACGCCGACTTCGTTCTGGGCCAGGTCGACTACTACCGCAGCCTGATCAACTCGCCCACCAACAACGGCGCCACCCCCACCCCGACCGGGCTCTACATCCCCGGCGACGTGAAAGTGGACTCCCTCGGCAACGTTTGGGTCGCCGACACGGGCAATGGCCGCGTCCTGCGCTACCCCAATCCTTTCGATCGCACCGACGGCCTGCTCACCCCCGATCTGGTTCTTGGGGCTCCGGACTTCAACTCCGCCGTGTCCACCCAGATCACCCGCGACCGCATGTATCTGCCCAACAGCCTGGGCTTCACGCCCGAGGGCAACCTCGCCGTCGGCGACCTCGGCCTGCACCGGGTCCTGCTCTTCAAACAGCCCTCCGTCAGCGGGCAGACCGCCGATATTGTCTTCGGTCAGGTCGACGGCTCCACCGGCGCCGCCGGAAATCTGGCGGAACAGCTCAACTCGCCGCGCGGCATCGCCGTCGACAGCTTCGGCCGCCTCTTCGTCGCCGACACCGGAAACTCCCGCATCCAGATCTGGGATGACATCAACAATGCCTACGCCGACGGGCTGCCTTCCCAGTTCGTGCTGCCCAGTTCCGCCGTGGGCATCCCCATCAGCGTGACCGTCGACCCCAAGACCGAGGCTATCTGGGTGGCCGAATCCAGCACCCTCAGCCGCGTGCTGCGTTTCCCCAGCTACGGGGAGATGCTCGGCTCCGGCACCATCGCCTCCAACTTCAATTTCCAGGTCTTCGGGCCCCGCGGCATCGTGCTCGACCGCAACGGCAATCCGCTGGTGCTCGACTCCGCCAACCGGTTGACCATGTACTACCCGCGGCTCAACATCGTGAACGCAGCCAACGGCTTCAGCCGTATCTCTCCGGCCATGATGGGCCTGCTGCGCGTCCAGGGCGCCAACCTGGCAACCGACCCGGCCGTGGCCTCCGCCGTCCCTCTACCCACAAATCTGGGTGATGTGGAGGTGCTGGTGAACGGCGTCAATGCCCCGCTCGCCAAGGTTGCCGCCGACACCGTCAACCTCATCGTGCCCAAATCCGCCCCGCCCAGCAGTACCGCCGAATTCCTGGTCCGCCAGGTCAGCACCGGCCAGATTCTGGGCTTTGATCGAATCTCAATGTCCCCCATCTCGCCCGGCATCCTCTTCAAGGGCGAAGGGCTCTACACCCAGGGGCCGGCGAAGGCCTTCAATCAGGATGGCTCTGAAAACTCAGCCTCGGCGCCCGCGAAGATCGATCAGGAATTGACCGTGATGCTCACCGGCTACGGCAACTTCGACGGTCTGCCCGACGACGGCACCGCCCCTGGCAGCGAAGTTCCTGTCCCAGGCGACGTCCGGGTGTTCCTGTTGAGCAGCAGTGGTTCCGCCGTCGAGGCTCAAGGTGTCACCTCGACCCTGGATCCATACCTCCCGGGTCAGTGGCGCGTGAAGTTCAAGGTGCCGACCGTGCTTTCGGGGGGCACCTACACCGTCAACATGCTGTACAAGAGCACGCCGACCCTCATTCCTCCCGGATCCTCCACCATCCAGGTAAGGCCCTGGGTGGTCGTGACCCGGTAGCCGGAGCGGTAATTCCCATGGCGGCAGGCCTGGATCTCAACGTCCTGGTCTGCCGCCTTTCTCTTTCCGCCCGCCAGCCCCTCAGCTTTCCTACCCCCGCCTCCAACCGCTTCCGGGGGGCTCTCGGCTTTCAACTCCCTGAAGAACTCTTTCGTCCGGTTTCTGCTGACGGGCCTAGCGGTCTGCGCGACCGCCCTACGCCCCTTCACCCTGCGCTGCCACCATCTGGACGGCCTCGAACTGGAAGCCGGCGCCGACTTCTCCCTCGACCTCCACCTCTTTACTCAGGACCCAGCGCCGTTCCAAAGCGCCTTTCAAAGCCTGGAATGGCTGGAAGTCACCGGCTGGACTACCGACGCGCGGACGCTGAACCTCGCGCCCGAATACGAAAAACAACAGGTGTCGTTTCGCGAAAAACCGGCTGAATCCGATAAACAACAAGTGTTGTTTATCACTCCTACCGAGTTGAAACCACACACCGGTCCGTGAACCCCCCGCCATTCCCCATCCTCCTCTCGCGCGGGCCTGCGAGCACATCTCGGCCCTGCGTTCGTTTTACGGCGGCGGCCCGCTCGATTTCGACTTTCGCGAACTGGTGAAAATCAGGCGCACGCCGTCCGCTGCACCGGCGGTTCTCTCGCCTGGCACTCGGCGCAGCGGCACAGCACGCGCTCCGGCCAGGTCCACCCGCTCAGCGGCTTCACCGGCTATGCCGAATATGAGGGCGATCTGTGGCCCTTCCGCCCCCTGGCTGGGAGGCCGCCGCCTGTACCGGCATCGGCCGCCAAACCGTCTGGGGCAAAGGGGTTATGGAGTTACGGCCGCCGGCAGAACCAGCTTTGTAGAGGGCGCCCCGTACACCTGGGCCGCCAGTGGTTGCGTGGGATCCCAGGTCAGCCAGATCCAGCCGTTGGCGTCCGACCGCAGATCCAAGTCTGACCCTTCCACGACAACCTTTACGCCCAGGTAGGGCAGTTCGTTGCGATCAGTCACCTTCAGCACCAGCAGCGTCCCCTCCTGGTAGTACTTCACCAGCCGCACATCGGCCGCCGACGCCTGCACCGCAACCCGCGTGGCCGAGTCCTCATGCCGCCCGTCACCCGCCTTGGCCCCGAAATCCGCCACACCCGGAGCCAGCCCGGTAATCTGGAACTCCCCGATCGGGCGCCTTTGAAATGACCACCGAATCCGGCGCCTGCAGCACGTCGGCGGAGCGCGTCAAAGCAAGCGCTGGTCAGATCCTCGGTCGCCGGGCTGCCCAGGTCCACCGTCGCCTTGGCTGCCTGTCCGGCCACCAGGCCCGCCGCCGGCCAGACCGACAACCGCAGCATTCCCCTGTAACTTGGCATCGATCGTGGCCCGCTGGCCGGCCGCGCCGGGGAAGTAGCGTTCGAACTCGGCCCGGTACGTCTCCAGCTGCGCGAGATCCTCCGCCTTGGGCGTCGATCCTTCCGGAACAATCATGATAAAGGCAGTCCGGTAATAGCGCTGGGCCACCGTGTGATCCGGGATCCGCTGTCCCTCGGCGGCGATCACGTCGTCGACACTGATGTCCTGCCGGTCGCCGCGAATCGGAATCCCCACCTGCGGAAAGGTCGAATTCGAGTACTGGCTGCCCTTTACGAGGAACGTGGCCGGCACCTCCGATGGTGATCGGAAGCCCATCAGGTACTGGTCCAGCGGCGAGTAGCCTTCCACCGTTGCCACCGTCAGAAATCGATTGGTGGCGCCGGCTCCATTGTCCAGAATCCGGTTGCCTTCCAGCAGCGACGCCTCCGAGTTGAAGTTGAAGCTCCAATGGGCATTCTGCGTACCCAGCATCGGCCGGGCCAATGGATTCAACGGGTCGCGGATACTGGCCAGAGCCAGGAACAGGTGGCCGGTCTCATGGCCGATCAGCGTCATAGTATTGTCGCCGGTGATCGCGCCCCGGCCGCCCACCCGGGCATAAGGGTCCGCCGGATACTGGCGCAAAGGCCCCATGTTCAGAACAGCTTGCAGCCGGTGCGCCGAGCCGTAGCTGTCGCCCGCCCAAACCGGCGTATCGCCGATCCCCTGCCGCAGACTCCGCACCGTGGTTTCATAGGCGAGCGCTCCCGAGGCCGCCGGAATGCCGGACGTGTTGAAAATGGCCAGGTAGTCGTAGGCGTCCTCGTGGGTCTGAAAGAACCGCTGGGCCACGCGGACGATGTCCACGTCCAGCCCGGTGCCGAACCGTTCCGCCACCGTGGCTCCGTAGAAGCTGCTCGTATCGTTGAGAAAGGAAACAACTTCGGTCTCGCCGGCAAGATAGCCCGGTGAGATGCCCGTCACCACTTCGTTGGCCGCCACCCGCTGGTAGGTGAACGTGATGTGCCCGTTGGTCCACATCGCCAGTTGGAACGTCTGCCGGGCTCCGATGCCGTAATCGCTATACTCCGGCACGTTGCGCCAGGTCACCACCAGATGATCGCTGCCGGTCCAGACCCGGACGTCCCCGTTCGGCTGAGTCGGGTCGAGGTCGTCGAACAGCGGCGCGAGCCGCGGCGGACCGGAGGCAAGCCTGCCCAGGCTGCGCGCGGCGGAGGCAAATTCAGGCTGTTCGAAGGTCACATTGCCGTCGGAATGAACATAAATACGGTTGCGTAGCGTGCCATAAAACGGCACGGAAATCGGCAGGTCGACCGGCAGGGCGTCGTCATCTCCGAGCCCGGTGAGAACCTGGCCCGCCGACGCAGCCGCCGCATCGTACTCCGCGGCACGCACCTGAAATGCATAGGGCGACGAGTTGCCCAGCAGCGGGATGAATTCCAGAGTTTTCCCCTGGAGATTGAACAGATTGCGCGTGGTCACCACGCCGTCGGAGTCGTCCATCACGGCGATATCGCCGTAGTCCTGTTGGAACGCCGCCGCCCTGCGGGTGCCTTGCGTCTTCAGCCGGCGGCTCTCGCTGCTGCGGTGTAAGTTCTGTTTTTCCAGCCAGTTGCCGCGTTCCGTGGCGCAGCCGACAGGGATCGTCCTGGCCTCGGCCGGGCTGCCCAGCAGCAGCCAGCAGCACATTACTGAACAAATGCAGGACGTTCTGCGTTCCATTATTCGAAGCGGCTCCCTCATCCGGGATGGGTTCCCAGTAGTAGAATGTCACCCCAGAGGCGGTGAGCGCCAGCGAAGGAGTCGCGAGGCTCCCATTGATCAGGTAACCCCGAGACGGAGGAAGAGTTTCCATGCCCTTTTGCACCAGTTGCGGATCCGAGGCGGGCGACGCCAGCAGGTTCTGCGCGCGTTGCGGAGCCATTCTGCCTGGAAGCACACAAAGTGCTCAATTCACGCCAGTTGCGGTGGAAGAGCCACTGGACTACACGATTCAGGGGGACAATCTCCAGGTTGCCCGCCTGAAGCTGAAACCCGGCCAGGAGGTGTTTGCGGAGGCCGGCAAGATGCTGTACAAAACCACGAGCGTGCAGTGGGAATCGCGCATGTCCGGCGAGACGCTGGGCCAGAAACTCTGGGGCGCCGTGAAGCGCAAGCTCATGGGCGAATCGCTGTTCTGGACCCACTTCCGGGCCGGCGGCGCGGGCGGGGAAGTCGGCTTCGCCGGAGCTTATCCCGGGCGGATTCAAGCATTTGACCTCAAACCGGGACAGGCCGTCCTGGTCCAGCGCGACAGTTTCATCTGCGCCCAGCGAACCGTCAATGTCGATATCGCGCTCGTGAAGAAACTGGGTTCGGGCTTCTTCGGCGGCGAAGGCTTTATCCTGGAGCGCCTTACCGGACCCGGCGTTGCGTTCATCCATGCCGGGGGCGATTTCCTCGAATTCACCCTGGGCCCTGGCGAAACTCTACAGATCGATACGGGCTGCATCGTCGCCTTCGACGACGGAGTCGATTACGACATTCAGATGGCGGGCGGCATCAAGACAGCCATCTTCGGCGGAGAAGGTCTTTTCCTGGCTACACTTACGGGGCCTGGCCGGGTGATCATCCAGAGCATGACGCTGGAGAAGATGCGGCGCGAACTGGCTCCGGGACGCAGCGGCGGGGACGAGCGCAGCCCGCTGGAGTCGCTCGGCGGTTTCTTTAATAGCGACGACTAAATAGTACGGTTTGCGATTCCGGCACGCTCGCGGGCCCGCAACCCCGGGCGCGCCGGAATCTGTTCCCTGGCTGACAGTAAAAACCCCCGATCCTTTCGAGATTATGGGCATTCGCCGCCTGCTCACCCTCCTCAAATTGGTCTACAAGACACACAGTTCTCCGCTGGATTCTCCTAAACTTTCCGGGAATTGACGCCGATGACTCTTGCAGGTATCAATGAGTCCCAACTGGCTCAGACTTTCGACGTTCACGTCCAAACCGGCCAACGGAAGTATTCCCCAGCCCGGCGGCGGAGCCCAGCTCCACGCCCAAGCTCCAATTCCTGGCCAGTCTGAACCATGAGATTCGCACGCCCCTCAGCGGCATTCTCGGCATGGCCGATCTGCTGCTGGAGACGCAGTTGGACGAAGAACAGCGCGACTATGTCCAGGCGGCTCGGCAATGCGCCCACGGCCTGTTCGACCTGTTAAACGATACCCTGGAGTACACTTCGCTCTCGTCGGGCTGCGTGCAGCTGGACGAGGCGGAGTTCCATCTGGAAGACACGCTCCACAATGCCGCCGCCGAGCACCTGCTGAGGGCCAAGGCCAAAGGTCTGGAACTCCGCTATGTCCCGGATGAGAGCCTGCCGCGCACGGCGATCGGCGATGCCTACCGCGTCCGGCAGGTGTTGACGCTGCTCACTCAGCATGCGATCCAGACCTCCGAGAGCGGCGAAATCGTGCTGGAAGCGAAGTCGGAAGGCGTGATCGGACGCCAGTTCACTCTCCATCTCTCCGCCCGATGCAGCCACCCCTCCATCACTACGGAGAATGTGCGGGAAGTCTTCGAAACCTTCGATCACGTGGAAGACGGCATCATGCGTCGTTTTAACGGCATCGGCCTGGGACTGGCACTGACCCGCCGCGTTGTCCAGTTGATGGGCGGCGATCTGGTGCTGGAAAGCGGCGTCAACGGCAACAGCCTGATGACGGCCGAGATCCCGCTGCAGTTGCCGAAGCCGGTGCTGGTCCAGCCGAATCAGCGCGGCAGCCAGACGAAGCCGAACACGGTGCGACTGCTGGTGGTGGAAGACAACCGCATCTCGCAGCAGGTATTGAGCGCGATCCTGACCAAGGGCGGCTTCGAATTCGATTGCGCCAGCGACGGCCCCTCCGCCATCGCCGCGGCCCAAACGCGACAGTACCAGCTCATCCTGATGGATCTCCAGATGCCAGGCATGGATGGACTGGAAGCGACCGAGCACATCCGCAGCATGGAGAACTATCTGGACGTGCCCATCCTGGCCCTCACCGCCGAGGTGTCCGACCAGGTCAGGGCCCAGTGCCGCCAGAAGGGCATGGCCGCGTTCCTGAACAAACCGGTGCACGCTTCCGTTCTGCTGGCCGAAGTCAACGCCCACCTCAACTAGGGCCAGATTCCATACTGCACATTTCAGTGCTGAATATCTTCTAAGCTCGTTCGCCTACAATCAGGTCGCAAACGCCTTAATTTGCGGATTCTTCCTGAATCTTGTCACCTCCCCGGGAGCGATGCATCTGCGGTCCAAGATCCTGTTTGGAAAGGGACCTGCGAATGACAAACTTTGCAAAATTGTCAATGTTTGCCGCTGTGTTGCTGTTTGCGGTGTTTTCGGTCGCCATCGCAGATACTCCCTCCACCGGCAAAGGACGCTATGTCCTGGTTGGCTGGAACGATCTCGGAATGCATTGCGTCGACGGCAATGACTATTCCGTTTTCTCCATCCTTCCGCCGTACAACAACCTCCATGCCCAATTGATCGATCCCAGTGGGAAACTCGTCAAGACCTCCACAAACATCCGGCTCACCTACGAAGCCGTCGCCGACCCCACGGGCTCCATCAATCGTTCTTCGGCGGGCAAAACAAACTTCTGGCAATACGCGCAGAAGCTATTCGGACTGACTGTACCTCTTGCACCTGAAATGGGACTGGCCGGCAACGCCATGCCAGGTACCTCGAATGCACCCAAACCAATGACCTGGCAGGCAACCTCTGCGCAGTTCGTGGCGGAAGGCATCCCTATCACCCCCTATCCTGACAACCCGAAGGTGAAGGGCGAGAAAAATTACTATCCCCTCATGCGGCTGACGGCGCGGGACTCCACCAACAAAGTCCTCGCTACCGCCGATGTCGTGCTGCCTGTGTCCGACGAGATGGCCTGCGCCAACTGTCACGCGTCCGGCTCCTCGTACAGCGCGGCGATGCCCAAACAATGGGCGTTCGACCCCGATCCGAACAAGGACTACAAGCTGAACATCCTCGCTCTGCACGACGAACGGCACGGCACCAAACTCAAGGCCAGCCAGCCTGTGCTGTGCGCCGGTTGCCATGCGTCCAATGCCCTGGGGACCACCAAGGGCTCTCCTCTGACGGAGGTGCTCCACAAGAAGCACGCCGCGGTGATTGAGACGGGGACGGTGGCGGACCGGCAGGCCTGCTACAACTGCCATCCCGGTTCGGTCACGAAGTGCCTGCGCGGAGCCATGGGCAATGCCGGCATGCAATGTCAGAGCTGCCACGGCAGCATGGCCCAGGTCGGCGCGACGGGCCGGAAAGGGTGGATCGATGAACCGGGCTGCGGCAACTGCCATACCGGCACCGCGGTCAAGTTCGCCGGCCAGATCCGGCAGCGGGACGCCTTCTCATACGCAGGCGGACCCTTGCGGCCTCCCGTCGATCCGCGTTTCTCCACCCCCTCCGGCGCTCTGTACAAACTCTCAGCCGGCCACGGCGGCCTGGCCTGCGAAGCCTGCCACGGAGCGACTCATGCCGAGTATCCCTCCTCGCACGACAACGACAACCTGATGGTCACCCGCCTGCAGGGCCACACCGGCACCCTGGCGGAGTGCTCCACCTGCCACGCATCGCTTTCCCGCTCCTCCACGGCCGGGCCTCACGGCCTGCATCCGCTCGGAGCGAGTTGGGTGAGCGGCCACGGAGATCGCGTGGAAAGCCAGGGTTACGGCTCATGCCGCGACTGCCACGGCGGAGATCTTCGTGGAACCGTATTGTCGGCCGCGCTGGCGCCGCGGTCGTTCAGCACGGAGCGTGGAACCAAAACGTTCGCCAAGGGTGCTCTGATCGGCTGCTATAGCTGCCACAACGGTCCGAATCCTTAGCGATTGCCCTCAAGCGACGCCTTCCCGTTCCGGATAACCGGGCCGGGAAGGCGTAAAATAAGGATATGCGCCTCTCCTTCGACAACGACGAATTCGGACGCCTGGTCTGCACCTTTCAGGACGGAGCCGGGACGACGACCGCCTGTGCCGCCGACGGCCCCGTCGCGCTGGCGGCCCTGCGGGAAGCTCTCGAGGCGCTGGAGAAGCAGGGTGAGGCCGAGTGCTTCTGGCTGCTGTCCGCCGGCGAATACCGCTGGGTATTCCGCCGCATCGGCGCCAAACTGAGGCTGGCCGTATTGTGGTGCGAGAGCGTCGCCATCGGCTTTCAGCACGTGGTGTGGGCCGAAGACGATTTCGAGTCGTTCACCTCCATGCTGCGCGGGGAACTTTCGCGCTACGCCGTAACCCTGCGCTGATCCTCCGGCCGCTGAGTTTACAGTTTGTGCCCGGCCAAAGCGAAGGGGGGCGCGTACACACCGTCGAGGAATGCTATTCTCTGGCTAGACGATTGGCCATGAGTCTTCGAACGGTTCGCTGGCTCCTAGCTCTGGGTGTTTTCGGCGTGGGCTTGGTCTGCGCCTTCCAGCGGCCCTTCCGCGAGCTCCCCGGATTTGAGAACGAAAACGACCCGCTGCCCCAGGACTATGCCGAGAAAACCGAGTGGGCTTTTGCGCGCCTGATGTATCCCCCCGCCGGCGGATTCCGGTTCCGGCGCGGCGGCGGCATGGGCGACTGGTCGCAAGGGAATTCCTTCTGGACCATGGATTATCCCCGCGCCGACCGGCACTTTGCCCGCGCGCTGCGGCGGCTGACACGCATCCATGTGCGCTCCGTCGAACAACCGGTAAACCTTGACGATGGCGACGACGTCTTCAACTGGCCCTGGATGTACGGCGTCGAAGTCGGCCACTGGAGCCTCACCGATGCACAGGTGCTCAAGATGCGCGAATACCTGCTGCGCGGCGGCTTTTTTATGTGTGATGATTTTCACGGCACACGCGAATGGGCCATTTTCACGGAAAGCATGCAGCGCGTGTTTCCAGACCGGCCCATTGTCGAAATCGAGTCGCGCGATCCGATTTTTCATGTGCTCTACGACCTGGATGAACGCTACCAGATCCCGGGTGAACAGTTCGTGGAAACCGGTCGGACTTATGAACGCGACGGGTATGAGCCGCACTGGCGTGGAGTCTATGACGACAAAGGGCGGCTGATGGTAGCGATCTGCTTCAACATGGACATAGGGGATTCCTTGGAGTGGGCCGATTCCCCCTCGTATCCCGAGAAGTACTCAGCCCTGGGGATCCGAATCGCCGCAAATTATGTGGTCTACTCAATGACGCACTAAGAGCGTAGAGGCTCGCGTTCCGACATGCGGTTGCGTCTTCATACCTAGATCGGTGTGAGTACTATTCCCCTGGTGGTATTGGAAGTGGCTCATTCCTACCATCCGCAAGGATAAATATGCGCACTTTCAATCGGGGGTTAGGCCTGTCGAGTCAGCGGTAGGGCCTCGCCATTTAGTATGCCCGGTTCGAGCTAATTCGGAGAAAGTCAGCGATTTAGGTCGTGTGTGATACCGAAGCGTGCACCCTGTACGCAAGTGCCGTTGGGCGTGCTGTCGGTGGCCCCTTTGCAACTATATGGAACAAAAAGTGATGAATGAGGCGTCTTCCCCAAGAAGCCGTGAGATTATTTGCCAGGGGTATCACTATCTCCACGTGCGAAAAAGAGGTGGTCGACTGTGAAGAAAGAAAGAAACTTAATACGTCGCGGGCAAGAAATGCTGATATGATCTCTAAGGGTACTAATAGTAAGGGTACTCTCGGGTCACTTTCCTGCTGAGCCTATCCCTACTCGGAGGGATAGGTTGAAGCCGGAACTGGAGGAGCGTTCTGTCGGACCTTAGCTTCAGCGCGGAAGCCAATCTCAACACGTCTATCTCGGACGGCGTGCTTAAGAAGAAGGCTGGAATTGCCCCCAAATCCCTCGGGAGTGAGGCTAGTGGTCGCCAATTGAACGCTCGTAAATGGTCCTTTTGCGTCGAATGTAGGGTTGAGCGTAGTAATAGAAAGCCGTCACTGCAATGGGTGCCTTACGCGGTCCTGGTTGAGCAGCACCCAGTTTATTTTGCAAGTTGTGCATCAAATTCAGATAATAAGATCGTGTTATGGCTAGATAGGCTGGTCATCCGCACTCAATGCGGCTGCGCCGGGCCGAAGCATCCGAATGGGAGAGCGAACCTGTGTCGGGCTCGCGGGTCCAAGAGCAGAATGTGAATCTTTAAAAAGGACCCAATACCAACTCGGATGAGGTGGTCCATTCCTCGATGTGGTACTGCCTTTTTTCTGTGGGTAAGGAGTAACCTGCATGCTGAGATTTCCCAGAGAGCGCGCGCAGATGAGGCCCGAAGATGGTGGAGACCCGGGCGGAGTACCCGTGGTTTCGAATGGCGATTCAAACCAGGTTGTTGGTGAGTCCGCCGAATTCGAAGGGTCACGTTGGGCTACGCTAGTGGAAAGGATCCACGATGGTGATGACAGTGCGATGGAGGAGCTCTATCGCGTGTTCTCACGGGGCATTCGATATTACCTGTGCCGACATCTAGGTCCACAAGAACTTGACGACAAAGTCCACGACACGTTTTTGATTGTCGTCAGAGCCATACAGAATGGCGGTCTGAGAGAGCCAGAACGATTGATGGGTTTTGTGCGTACCGTGGTGCGTCGCCAAGTGGCCGGGTTCATTGATAGTGTGGTGCAATGCAGACGGGAGTTCACAGACCTCGAAATGGGTGGATGTGTTGCTGACATCCGTCAGAATCCCGAGCAGCGGATCATTCAAGAAGAGAAGACTGACTTGATGGTTCGCGTGCTGAGAGCGATTTCCATGCGAGATCGAGAGATCCTTACGCGTTTCTATCTCTACGAGCAAACGCAAGAGCAGATCTGTGACGAGATGAACCTGTCGGAAACACAGTTCCGGCTACTCAAGTCGCGAGCAAAGGCGCGGTTCGGCGAACTAGGGCGTCGGAGACTTTCCTATCGTGGAGTTAATGAAAAAGTCTTGAGAAGAGCGTCAGGAGGGTCACACTAGTCTATTGGATAGGAAACTGGAACTGTCCCGCCCAGTGAATCCTTGAGATACTAGGATCTGAATACCTAGACTTGGCGTGCTGGTCTCTGGAGGCTACTGATGACTACATTCGGCTGGGAGGACGATGGCGCGCAGGAGGGCCTGATGTTGCGTCGTTCTGTTGGCAAGTGTCTGACGGAAGCCGAGATAGAAGACTATCTGGCGAACCGGCTGTCTGGTGTTACCCGCGAAGTGATCGAAGAGCATCTGTTGGTTTGTTCCAACTGTCTGGACTCCGTCGAGCAGGAAGAGGAGTTTGCCGCCCTGTTTCGTACAGCCGCCATGCAGATGGAGGCGGAAGAGATGGAGAGGAGTCTTTCGGGCGAAGCGCCCGCAACGGCCGAACCTGGGGTGGAATCCGAGGAAGCACCGGGCTTGGGGAAGGCAGAGCCGGCGGAACCGCAAGGCTGGTGGTCGCGGCTATGGAGCCGGATGCGAGGGCGTTGATTTCCGTGGGGTAGTGCATGGTGGGCGGGGGCTTGGGTGTTCGAGGTTGGCGTCGGTGTTGGAGTTTGTGCGGAAGGTGGAGGGTGGCGGGAAGCCTGCGGGGCCTGTAGTCCCAGCCGGAGCGGGAATCCGTAACGAACCGCGACCGTCAGGAAGTGGTCCCCACGCTGCGAACCGCGCACGTCAGTAAGCGGGCACCTCTCTCCGGTGTGTCTTCCAAGGAGTGGCCCCCCAATCAATCAATCGCGGATGCGAAGGCCCGCGCCACGGAAATCGGCCTGAGACAGCACCGCATCCCACGAGCTTTCCCCGGGCCGGCAAAGCGATCGAGGACGCGAATCCTGCCCAATCCGAGTCTTTGAGCGTCAGGAGCGGGTGACCGTGCGCGGCTTCAATGTAATCCCCTCCAGTCTTGTGCTCTCCAAATGAAACGGAAGTGCCCATGGCCCCGCCGGTGCAGTAAGGCCATACGGAAAGGCGGACCCCCAGGTCTGCGGCCGACCCCCTGGTCCGCCACGCGCCTGCGCACGGTCGCTAGCCGTCCCGGCCATCCACGGAGCCGGTCAGGGGACCGGCTGCGGACGAAGGCGTCCGCCTTACCGGTGCATGGTTGGACTCGCGCCAATAGACGCAGCGCCTCGGGCGCTCCAGTGTGAACTTGGCGGTCTCGGCTACCCCATCACGTCCAACACCCTGGCCTGCTCGTCGTGCACCGGCCTGTCCGGCCACGGAGTCGGTCAGGGGACCGGCTGCGGACGAGGGCGTCCGCCCTCCCTGCGCTTTGTTGGACTCGCGCTAGAAGACGCGGCGCCTCAGGCGCTCCAGTGTGAACTTGGCGGTATCCGCGACCGGCATCACCGCCATCAGCGTCATCACGCCGGCCTGCACCGAATCTACGATGACTAGGTTCCCCCGTGGATCCAGCGATGCAGCACAGCGCATACGGTAAGGCGGACCCCCAGGTCTGCGGTCGACCCCCTGGTCGACCACGCGGTTGCGCTTGCCGCTCACCGGTCCAGCCATCCATGGAGCCGGTCAGGGGACCGGCTGCGGACGAGGGCGTCCGCCCTCCCTGGGCTTAGTTGGACTCGCGCTAGAACACGCGGCGCCTCAGGTGCTTCAGTGTGAACTTGGCGGTATCGTCGACCGCCATCACCGTCATCACGCCGGATTGCCCGGGTCTGCGACGACCAGGTTCCCCGTGGATCCGCCGATGCAGCGTGGCGCATACGGTAAGGCGGACCCCCAGGTCTGCGGGCAGCCCCCTGGTCGGCCACGCGGTTGCGCTTGTTGCTCATCGGCCCGGCCATCCACGGAGCCGGTCAGGGGACCGGCTGCGGACGAAGGCGTCCGCCTTACCGGTGCATGGTTGGACTCGCGCCAATAGACGCAGCGCCTCGGGCGCTAAAGTGTGAACTTGGCGGTCTCGTCGACCGCCATCACCGTCATTACACCGGCCTGCACCGGGTCTGCGACGACCATGCACCCCCGTGGATCCGCCGATGCAGCCCGGCGTATACGGTAAGGCGGACCCCGAGGTCTGCAGTCGACCCCCTGGTCGGCCACGCGGTTGCGCTTGTCGCTCATCGGCCCGGCCATCCATGGAGCCGGTCGGGGGACCGGCTGCGGACGAGGGCGTCCGCCCTCCCTGGGCTTAGTTGGACTCGCGCTAGAACACGCGGCGCCTCAGGTGCTTCAGTGTGAACTTGGCGGTATCGTCGACCGCCATCACCGTCATCACGCCGGATTGCCCGGGTCTGCGACGACCAGGTTCTCCGTGGATCCGCCGATGCAGCGTGGCGCATACGGTAAGGCGGACCCCCAGGTCTGCGGTCGACCCCCTGGTCGACCACGCGGTTGCGCTTGTTGCTCATCGGCCCGGCCATCCACGGAGCCGGTCAGGGGACCGGCTGCGGACGAAGGCGTCCGCCTTACCGGTGCATGGTTGGACTCGCGCCAATAGACGCAGCGCCTCGGGCGCTAAAGTGTGAACTTGGCGGTCTCGGCTACCCCCTCACGTCCAACACCCTAGTCTGCTCGTCGTGCACCGGCCTGTCCGGCCATGGAGCCGGTCAGGGGACCGGCTGCGGACGAGGGCGTCCGCCCTCCCTGGGCTTAGTTGGACTCGCGCTAGAAGACGCGGTGCTTCAGGCGCTGCACCTTGAACTTGGCGGCATCCGCGACCGCCAGCACGGTCATTACACCGGCCTGCACCGGGTCTGCGACGACCAGGTTCCCCCATGGGCCCGCCGATGCAGCGTGGCGCATACGGTAAGGCGGACCCCCAGGTCTGCGGTCGACCCCCTGGTCGACCACGCGGTTGCGCTTGCCGCTCACCGGCCCAGCTATCCATGGAGCCGGTCAGGGGACCGGCTGCGGACGAGGGCGTCCGCCCTCCCTGGGCTTGGTTGGACTCGCGCTAGAACACGCGGCGCCTCAGGCGCTCCAGTGTGAACTTGGCGGTATCCGCGACCGGCATCACCGCCATCAGCGTCATCACGCCGGCCTGCACCGAATCTACGATGACTAGGTACCCCGTGGATCCGCCGATGCAGCGTGGCGCATACGGTAAGGCGGACCCCCAGGTCTGCGGTCGACCCCCTGGTCGACCACGCGGTTGCGCTTGCCGCTCACCGGCCCAGCTATCCATGGAGCCGGTCAGGGGACCGGCTGCGGACGAGGGCGTCCGCCCTCCCTGGGCTTGGTTGGACTCGCGCCAATAGACGCAGTGCCTCGGGCGCTCCAGTGTGAACTTGGCGGTCACGGCTACCGCCATCACGTCCAACACCCTGGCCTGCTGGTCGTGCACCGGCCTGTCCTGCCACGGAGCCGGTCAGGGGACCGGCTGCGGACGAGGGCGTCCGCCTTACCTGGGCTTGGTTGGACTCGCGGGCTTTGGTTGGACTCGCGCTAGAACACGCGGCGCTTCAATCGTTCCACTGTGAACTTGGCCGTATCGGCTACCGCCATCACCGTCATCACCCCGGCTTGCACCGGGTCCGTTACCACCAGATCGGCCGCATCCGGGACGCTGCCCGCCATGTTCAGGCTCACTACCAGCAGTCCCTGGGCCCGCACCTCGCGCACCGCCTTCTCGATATCGCCGCCCATCAGGGACCCAGCCAGGACCAGCGCCCGGGCGCGCGGCAGACGGGGCACGGCGCGCACCGCGTCGGCCAGCGCCTGTTCGCCCACCAGGGGAATGGTATCCACCGAGATGTGCTCCCCTCGGATGTTGTGGCGGTCGGCCTCCATGATGGCGCCGATGGCCACCTGGCCCACCTGCGCTCCGCCGCCCATGATGATGATCCGCTTGCCGTAGATCTTCTGCAGGCTCTTCTCCGACGCCACCGACTTCACGGCCGGCATGGCGCCGAGGTCCACCAGCAGCGCGGCCGGAGCGGTGTCGAGCTCGATTTCGAAGTAAATGCGCGATTCGGACGGATCCGGGCTGGAGAGCATCTCCACCGAGAGGATATTGCCGTTGTGGGCGGCAATGATCCCGGTGAGCTCATGCAGCACACCGGGGGCGTTCACAACGGAGAGGACGGCGCCGATTCGTTCCAGGCTCATGCGATTACTTCATAATGCCGCAGAATGCCTTCCCACTTCCCCTGGGCGTCGAGAATCACCTCGGTGGCCTCGCGCAGGGCGCCGGATCCGCCGACCGCTTTCGTCACATAATGCGCACAGCCTTTGACCTCGGGCGTCGCATTGCCGACTGCCACGGCCAGCCCGACGCGCTTCATGAGGATCGCGTCGGTGAGGTCGTCGCCGAGGTAGGCGATCTCGTCGGGCGTCAGTCCGGAGTCGGCCAGAATCTCGTTGAAGATCGGCAGCTTCTCGGTATTGCCCATGTAGCAGTAGGTCATGTGGCTGCTGCGGGCGCGTTCGGCCGTGGCCTGCGCGTCGCGGCCGCTGATGAGGCCTGTCTTGATGCCGGTGCGGTAGAGCCATTGCAGGGCGATGCCGTCCTGGGAGTCGAAGAGTTTCACTTCGAAGAGGCCGCCGGCGGGATTGGGCACATGGAAGTACTTGCCGTCGGTCAGGACGCCATCGACATCCATCAGAACCAGCTTGATCTTGGCGGCGCGGGCGCGCACATCGGGAGTGACAACAGGGGGCATGGTTGAATTCTCTCTTACGGGCACGGCAAAATACCAGCCATCCGCGTAGGGAAGTGAGGGCGGTTGGCACTGAGCGATCCGTGTGAATCCGTGTTCATCTGTGGCCCTCAGTTACTAGCCACAGATTCACGCAGATTCACACAGATCTGGGGAAAAGTTGCGCGGACTGCCGTCTGAATGTCAGGACCACCCAGCCATCAGCGTAGGGAAGTGAAGGATGATGGCATCAAGCGATCCGTGTGAATCTGTGTTCATCTGTGGCCCTCAATTACTAGCCACAGATTCACGCAGATTCACACGGATCTTGGGAAAAGTTGCGCGGACTCCCGACTGAATGGTTAGCGCTGAATGCGCGCCGACCCGCCCTTGGCAAACGCCTTCACCATGTCCACAGTGGCCATGGTCGTGTCGCCGGGGAAGGTGGTCAACAGCGCGCCGTGCGCCCAGCCGAGACGGACCGCTTCGTCGGGCTCGAGCCCGGTCAGCAGGCCGTAGAAGAAGCCGGACGCATAGCCGTCGCCGCCGCCCACGCGGTCGAGCACGTCGAGCTCGGCCGTCGGCGTGACATAGGTCTGGCCGTCGATCCAAGCCACGGCGCCCCAGCTATGGCGGTTGGTCGAATGGACCTCGCGCAGCGTGGTGGCGACGATCTTCACCTTGGGATACTTCTCGACGACCTTATCAATCATGCCGAAGAAGGTGCTGGGATCCAGCTTGGACTTCGCGGCGACTTCGGGTCCGGGGATCCCGAGGCCCATTTGGAGATCTTCTTCGTTGCCCACCAGCACGTCGCAGTGCTCGACGATTCGGGCAAGAACGGAGAGAGCCTTGTCGTGGCCGCCCCAGATGTTCCAGAGCTTGGCGCGATAGTTCAGATCGAAAGAAGTGATGGCGCCGGCGGCCTTGGCGGCCTTCATGCCTTCGATGATCAGCTCGCCGGTGGTCTCCGACAGGGCCGCGAAGATGCCGCCACTATGGAACCAACGGACGCCCTGGCCGAAGATGGCGGGCCAGTCGAAGTCGCCCGGCTTCAGTTGGGCGCCCGCTTCGTTGCAGCGGTTGTAGAACACGACAGGAGCGCGCACGCCCTGGCCGCGATCGCTATACACGGCGGCCATGTTCGGGCCGTTCACGCCGTTATGCTTGAAGCGCTTGTAGAAGGGCTTCACGCCCATCGCCTTGACGCGCTCGGCGATGAGGTCGCCGATGGGGTAATCCACGATGGCGCTGGCGACGCCGGTGTTGAGCCCGAAGCAGTCGGCCAGGTTGGCGGCGCAGTTGAACTCGCCGCCGCTGACGTGGATCTGGCACTCGGTGGCCTTGCGGAACGGGATGACGCCCGGATCCAGACGATGGACCAGGGCGCCCAGGGACAGGAAGTCCAGTGCGCCGTTCGGGAGAATATTCAAGCCGTATTTCATTTCGAGAATCCCTCTCTTTGTGTACTTTGCCAGAGTTTGGTACTGCGTCGGGGGCGGGCTTCCAGCTGTCGGCTTTTAGCGATCAGCCATCAGCTATCAGCTTCAAACGAACCCCGCCCGCCGAAACCACGCGGGCCGGCTGCTGATACCTGGACATCAATTCAGTATCAGATGAAAGCCATCAGCTATCAGCGATCAGCCTTCAGCTACGAACCAACCTCGCCGGGTCAACCAGCACAAGCTGAATGCTGACCGCTGAAAGCTAGAAAACGAAGCGGTCAGCGATCAGCGATCAGCCTTCAGCTACGAACCAACCTCGCCGGGTCAACCAGCACAAGCTGAAAGCTGAAAGCTGACCGCTGAAAGCTAAAAACAACTCTGCGAACTCAAACGGTGTAGATGCCGGAAGCCACTCGCCCACCACGGCCAGTCCAGTTCGTGTGGAAGAACTCGCCGCGCGGCTTGTCGACACGCTCATAGGTATGCGCGCCGAAGAAATCGCGCTGGGCCTGGAGCAGGTTCGCCGGCAAACGGCCCGTGCGATAGCCATCATAGAACGCCAGGGCGGTCGTGAAGGCAGGGGTCGGGACGCCGTACTGGATCGCCTGGACAATGGCACGCCGCCAGGAGGCCTGGTAGTTGATCAGCAGGCTGGTGAAGAAGTCGTCCAGCAGCAGGTTGTTCAGGTTGGGGTTCTTGTCGAACGCATCCTTGATCTTGCCGAGGAACCGGCTGCGGATGATGCAGCCGCCGCGCCACATCAGGGCGATGCCGCCGAAGTTCAGGTTCCAGCCCTGCTCCTTCGCGGCTTCGCGCAGCAGCATGTAGCCCTGGGCGTAGCTGATGATCTTCGAGCAGTACAGCGCCCGCCGAACGTCCTCAATGAACGCGGCGCGGTCGAGTTGCGCGCTGTAGGCCGGGCCGGGCAGGATGGCCGAGGCGGCGACGCGCTCGTCCTTGATGGCCGAGAGGCAGCGGGAGAAGACGGCTTCGCCGATGAGCGTGACGGGCATGCCGAGGTCGAGCGCGCTGAGGCAGGTCCACTTGCCGGTGCCCTTCTGGCCGGCGGTGTCGAGGATCTTGTCGACGATCGGAGCGCCATCGTCGTCCTTTTTCGCGAAGATCTGGCTGGTGATGTCGATCAGGTAGCTGTCGAGCTCACCCTGGTTCCAGTTGTCGAAGACTTCGTGGAGTTCGTCGGGCGTGAGGCCGAGCGCGTCCTTCAGCAGTTGGTAGGCTTCGCAGATGAGCTGCATATCGCCGTACTCGATGCCGTTGTGGACCATCTTGACGTAGTGGCCGGCGCCGTTCTCGCCCACCCAGTCGCAACAGGGGGTGCCGTCGTCCACCTTGGCGGAGATGGCCTGGAAGATCTCTTTGACATGGGGCCAGGCTGCCGGGTTGCCGCCGGGCATGATGGAAGGTCCGCGGCGGGCGCCTTCTTCGCCACCGGAGACGCCGGTGCCGATATAGAGGATGCCTTTCTCTTCGAGGCTCTTGGTGCGGCGATTGGTGTCGGGGAAGTGGGAGTTGCCGCCGTCGATGATGATGTCACCGGCTTCGAGGTAGGGCAGCACGGCGTCGATCATATGGTCGACCGTCTCGCCGGCCTTGACCATGAGCATGACGCGGCGCGGGCGCTTCAGCAGGCTGGCCAGCTCTTCCATCGAGTGGGCACCTTCGACCATCGTGCCTTTGGCTTCGTTGGCGAGGAAGTCGTCCACTTTAGAGACCGTGCGATTGAAGACGGCCACCTTGTAGCCGTGGTCGTTCATATTGAGGACCAGGTTTTGGCCCATGACAGCCAGGCCGACGAGGCCGATGTCACAACTTGCGGATTGCATATTCGCTCCTGATGAATGCCTTCATAGTCTCCGCCGCGCGGTGTGGAACGGACGAACCGCGGGCCGGCGAAGAACGGAATGATGATCAGCAAAGGCGAGGCTCCGCCATTGCTGGCGTCCTGGCCCCGGCAGGTTACAACTGTCCAGAATTGCCATGTCAGTTGACTGGACGAGACTATCATACAGCAAAATCCGAATTGGGTGCCGGAGGGGGCTGGCGACCCTGCTGGAGTGATCGGAGCGCGGTAGGGCACACCCCGGCGGAAGCCAATTGCGTTGCTCGTGAATCCGGCCTTGAGACCTCAACCCACCCTAACTGAGATCCGCCAACTTCCCGCCGATCAAGGTTGGGGACGTCCGGCCCCTGGTTGGTTCGGAGGACTGGTATCTTGTGCGGCTCCAGGGTAGGCGACTTCCCGGGCTCATGCGGGGGACAAGGGTCTCAATGGGGGTGTCTGGATAGTCAGGAGTGTTCGATGATCCGAGGACGCTGTAGACAAGTCCTGATCGCGTTGTCGCTCGGATGCATCCTCGCGTTCGGTCTGAATTTCTGGTTCGTGGCTGTTACGACTCCGGAGAACATCGAGAACT
The DNA here is from genome assembly GCA_049841055.1 of Paludibaculum sp. GTDB lineage: Bacteria > Acidobacteriota > Terriglobia > Bryobacterales > Bryobacteraceae > Paludibaculum. The sequence goes on from JASGIE010000064.1 coordinate 45,231, forward strand.
ACCTGTGGCTCGCAAACCTGAACGAACCTGGTGCGTATGTGGCGGAGCGAGTCTTCCGGAGTCTCCACCTCCGATTCGGCGAACGTTGGAGTTATCGAGCAGCCATCCTCGGTGGCTACACCGTGGTCGTGCTGATATGGTCCGTTGCCTCGTTGGCTGCGCTGCACATGGCTGGGCTGACGGCGGCGGCCATCAAGACGGTTCGTGGCGGCGAGGGGGAAACTAAGTCGTGCTCCCGTCCCCTTGAACCTGTTGCCTTCCGTCCTCACTGTCCAGGCTCAGTTCCAGTTGGCGCCTTGAGCCCCACTAACTGAACCACTGACGCCGAAGAGCGCGAGCCAAGTCGCCTGCCCTTATCAAATCGGAAGCTGAGAACATGGATGGCCTGCTCCTGACAATCTCTTCAAATGCGCCGATGGATTTCCCGAAGAACTCAGAGGTAAGTGGGGTAGTGTAATGAAGCATCGCGGTGTGGAGTTCGCGCGTGATGCGAACCTCGCCCGCCTGGAGAGCCGTTGCCGATAGCTCCGCAAGGAATTGATAGACCTGGTCGGCATTGATCGATTGCGGATCCATAGTGTCCTGACGAATGAGGGGATGCTCGCCTGTCACTTCCGCATTATCGTCATTGCTTCCATGACCTCGGACTCCAGGGTTTAATCCTGGCCAGAAGAACTTGCTGCTGGCGGATTTGATCGGTTCACAGTACCACTACTGCGTCACTGGCCACGTGTAACCGCGCGGCGATTCGATGAGTACAACTCGAGGAAGAAGGGACTGGCCGTCGAGAGATTGGCGCCAAACCCTAGCTGAATAGCGCAGCCAGCTTTGGATAAGAATCGGCAATCGTCTCCTCATCAAAAGGGTCTCCAGTGGGCTCGCCGTCCACTTGCCGCCCAGAACGGTCGCGTGGGTCTTCTTGGACACCCCTCCGCTCCAGAATGTTCACTGGAACATATTCCAGCAGCTCGTTCTCTACTTCCGGGTTGTCCACGAACGGACCTAGCTCATCTGGTTCTCGCATCGCGACTTCAAATACGTCCTTTCCCTTGCCGATAATCCAGGCCCGAAAGTAGCGAAAGCCATCGTCGCTCATGCCGCCTGCTATGAGGTAGCCGGCTCCCCACACCCTCCATCGGTTCAGATCGCAGATCCTCTCGTGAAAGGCGAGGCCGAAATCCGATACCTCGTCATCGTTCAACCCATCCAGAATCCTGTTCCAGGCTCTCCGGGTCGGCTGACTCAGAACTCCCCATACGAGATTGATCGATAAGACTCCAGAACCGAGTTTCAGTCATTTTGCGTGCGCCCATTCTCGTGTGAGTGTATCAACTGGCGGTCCGACATTGAAGCCATGCGGGACTTCCTGGAGTATCAGTCAGTGAAATGTTGCAATGATTCTCTACCGCTACCGGAATGAATGGCGCGTTGTTGCGCGAAAACTACACCATTTTCGGTGGTGGTGATACCGGCGCCAGGCGCGCCTGCCCAGAATCCCCATCGGCTGGGGCGCGATGTGTCACTCCGCAGACTGCTGCGAAGGTGTCCACCCTCGAGAGTATTGGAGATCAGCGGATCTTGCCAAAGACTGCTTGGGGCAATTGTGCGCATCTGTCTGCAAGAAGCTCGTATTGCGGTGGCTCCCTAGTCGGGACTTCTGTTGCTGACAACCGAATCTCGCCAGCCTTGGCCGCTCAGGGCTTACAAGACACCAGGTTCTGAAATACTGGAGCTGCAGTTCTTGAATATCCCCTGAAAGAGCGAGCGTGACAGGCCAGGACGCCCACCTCACGTTCTGGAGTTGGCTCACTCTCTTCCCTCGACACCACGATCAGGTGGCAATCAGGCGTCTTGGACAGGAGTAGGCCGGAACCTATCTGGTGATCGTTGTCATTGTCTTCGCGCTAACGGCTGTGACCACCAAGCCACCCAAGGCCGGTTTGGACTGGACTCCATTTTGTCATTCCTCCATGAACTGGTGCGGTCTGGAGCTACGCCTGCTCTTTCCGGGCTTCCTCCTGAATGCTTGCCTGTTGTACCTGCTCGGGGCGCTATCGCGCATGGCATCGTGCCACATCGGGAGGTACTGCGCGCCCCTGGCTACCCTGCCAGGGCACTGTCGCCCCAGCTTGTCACCGAAGGCACCAGTTCTACCAGCCAATTGTTCCCGGGTTCCACTCTGTTTTACGGTAAATGGTGTGAATCCCAGAATTGCAGTTCGTGACATTGCGAGGCCACAACGCTGGGGCAACACACAGCCCGGCATGGTGTGGCACCACATCATCCCGTTTTCTTTGCTCCGTGAGGTCTGGAATCGCCTCGTCGACCAACACATCGCCACCGCGATTCCCGAGGCCCGCGTGGCGATTCGTCAATATCTTTTCCTGTGCGACCGAAACCTGCCCAACACTGACTCGTTGATCGAAAGAATGCGCGCCGAGAACACTCAGCAGAGGCGCGCGAGTCATAATCAACCGGTCCCGCTCGATGTGGCCGAGGCACACCGCCTGGCCACGGCGGCGGTCTGGCCCGCGTGGAACGCCGTCGAAGGCCCGCAGAGAAGAAGTGACGATCCGCGGGATGACTATTTTGATCGCTTCACGGTGGGGCTGACGGCGGAAGAGACTGCCCGCATGCGGGCGATTGAAGTGCTTTTCCGCGACTTCTCGCGCTTTGCCGGTACAGATCGAGCGCCGGGTCCTAGTAGCTTGCGAGCGCTAGGGGAGGCCGCATCGTGCGCGCGGCCCGCCGTCTGGTGCGACTTGCCGATCCGCTATCGGGCCGAAATGTGGGTCCAGGGCGAGGGTGGCTTCTGGCGCAAACGACGCAGCGGTGAGCGGTAAGCTTCCGCGAGGAACCGGGCAACTCAAGTGTCAATGGTGATGACCTGCGGGCGCTTGTGGTCATGAAAATGGAAACGGGCAGCGGGACGGCCTGACGTGCACTTTTCGTAAAGGGTTACAAATACGTGTGTTATCAGCCGAATGCCCTCTCTCGATCCGGCGTCGACGGACGTACCCGAGTCTTCCCTCGGCGGGTTCTTCTTTTGCAGTCTCCAGAAGAGAAACCACTTAACGGCCCGCTTTGCATCCCGGATAATTGCCATCCTGTGCCGGCGAGTCCTCATTCTCTGAGGCCAGACTGCCTCTGGGACGGATCGCATCAATTCATAGCGCGCTCTCGGGCCGCGATGACCGATTCCTCGAATACACTCAGACGGAAACGCGTCTTCTGGGAGCTTCGAGCAGTTCGCGGCACGGGTTGTGAAGGGCGGGGAACTGTCGCAAACTGCACCCTTCCACCAGGGCAATCGCGTTCAGCCGGCCGATCATTAACGACGTGACGCGGTGTCCATTCGTCTCGGATACGAGGCTCCACTTCGCATCGGCTTTGCCTCCGCGATTCGACGCCGGTTGGGCCACTCCTGAACAAAACGCTCTTCTCAGACTGTTTTCACGAATCCGGCCCCAGCCTGCTCACTCAAACTTAATCTCGACCGAGGACAGCACAATGACAGGCACGCCGCGGACTGTGGTCGGCTTGTAGACCCACTGCTCAACCGCCGCGACCGAGATGTCATATAGCTCCCTCGGGCCGCCGGTGGGTATCGCTTTGAGCACTCGCCCGTCCTGACCAACCGCAATCTCAAGGGATACTCTGCCCTTGATCCCTGCCAAGGCGGGCGATACATCCGGCTTAACGAGGCGGACTGCCATGCCCGACAGCACCGCACTCCCGACTCGAATCTGTCCGAGCCCACGAACTTCTCCGGGTTTCGGGAGTTCAGGATTTGCAAGAAACCAATCGAGACGAGTGGGTTCGATGCCACTGGCCCGTATCAGCAGGCTCTTCGCGAGGGGAGAATAATCCCACTCGCGGTACCCCCGATTCCAAAGCATTGCTCCATCCCTCGAAAGCCACACTCCGGCGCCTCCGACGAGTTGCGGATCGGTGGCTCGGTCCAGTTCCGCCGTAACGAGCTTGCCTAATTCGGATTCGCGAACACTCGGATCTGCCTCCAGCGGCTCGCCGCTGTCGAAATCCCTGGCGGTCACCCCCAACAGCGTCAACGCGAAGGTCGTTCCGAGGTACCGGGGATTGCTCATTTGGCGGATTAGCCCCAACGCCGTCTGGCGATCACCCAACTGCAGGAAACTGGCGGCGTTCTCTCGGACTTTCGAATCACTTTTCGCTGCCAGGTGCTTGACCCAGACTTCGCGGATCTGTTCGAAACCTTCGGCGTCCGGCAGTCGCCCGCCTTCTCGGTAAACTGCCGTTCCATACGAGCGCTGGCTCCACAGCCAGGATGCCGGGCGTTCCTGAGCGAGCCACAGTAGATGTTTCCTTCGCGAGGGTATTGCTTCAGATGGTTCAATCTCAACCGACAGCGTGTAGAAGGCAATCAGCCGCGTTCGCGCCAGGAGATCACTCGGGTGCTTCGTTAGCGTCTTCTCCAATTCCAGCGCTGCCGAACGACTCATCGACCGGCCGGACTGATACGACTCTGAATACTCTCTTGCATCCTGGGCCGCTAGCGTCATAACAGACGCAAGGGCCATCCAGGCGATCCGCATGTGGTTCACTCTCGCAAGGATGGCAGAGTTTCCCACTGCTCGCCGGATTCTGCTTGTCGCACCCATAATTTGACCCGCTTGTTCGAGACTGGCGCCGGATGTTGGTTCGAGCGTTGTGGTGATCCGCATTTGCGGCGATGACCCAAAGGTGCCCACAACGCGCGCGGAGAGCGTTCAAATGCTGCGCGTGCGGGCCGAGAACACGCTGCATCATCTCGGCCAGGACCGGCATTACGTGTAGCGCGCAGCGGCTTGGAAGTTGGCTCGATTTGCGTCCTGTTTGATCACTCTGGACGCCACTAGACAGTTGGAAAGGGCGCCCACTCCACCTTTTGCCATTTGTAGACAACTCCTCCCAGGGAGAACATCTGTCCGCACTTTGGACAGGCGAAAAGCACCCAGACTGTGTCGGAGGGGAACGGCTTGTTCCGCAGCAGGGAATCGAGCGCGGATTCGTCGGAGATCATCTCCAGCCTGCCCTCAGACAGATCACGGCGAATACTCTCCACCTTGGTGTGAAAGTCATTCGGGGAGTCGAACGGGACGACGGTGTGGAAGGAAGCGCACCTGTTGCACATTTGAGTATCAGAAGGGCAGCCGAATGTCTCGACCCTCCTGCGAACTCCAGTCAAAGCGGCTATGGCATTCCACAACCATTTCCGAAGAATACCTCTTCAGCCGGTGCTCCTTGCGTACGCTCGGAGCCCTTGACCCTCCGAGAAATCGTGCAACTGGCACCGGACCACTTCTCCCGGATGAAACTCCCAAAGCTCATCGTCCGGTACTGGCTGCTCCAGGATTTGGTAAACACCTTCTCCAACTTGCACGGCTTTTACAGGTCGCCAGCAGGTTGTGCCCTCCTCGAGGAGCGCAACGTAGATTGAAGCCGCCATGCCATTACGATACTGACCATAGTTGGCCCTCGGCAAGTCAATCCTGGGTGAGGAAGTGATTGCGGCAGACCCATGCAGTCCGGGTGAGTGGCCCGCGAGATGCGTGATCCTTGATGTGGTTAGGCGCGCTGATTGGAGCGACTTGGGCGGGGCCAGGCGGCATGGAGGCACCCGTTTGTCCCTCCCTCGTCTCAACGCGATTGCGGATCAACTGCACAGTTCGGACATTTGAAATGGATACTTCCCATGCAATCCACCGACAAGAATGAGGGCATCGTCGTCTCGGCCCTGAGCGTCCGAACCGGCTTTGGCAAATTGCTGCGCCGTGTGGAAAACGAGCATCGCTCGCTCGTCATCGAGAAGCGGGGCACACCGCGGGCCGTACTTCTCAGCATCCGTGATTATGTGCGGCTTGCGGCACCGGCGCCGGAGGTCCTCAAGCTCATCGGAGGAGAATCCCGACAAAAGGGCACAGACAAGCTGTCGGCGCGGCATATTGAACAGGTCATCAAGGCGACGCGCGCAAAGAAGCGCAAGCCGCGTAATTCCGCTCCGGCTCGTCATCGACACGAACATCCTGGTTTCGGCGGCTCTGAAGCCGGACGGGATTCCGCAACTCGCAGTTCCCAAAGCGTTCGATCCACCTTCCCACTCAATCCCGAGTACCCGTCCCTAGTCGCCCCGATCCGACGACACCCGATCCACTCCCGAAAAACTCGCGCTCCGGAACCGCGCCATGTCCGGCGCGACCGCATTGCTCAGCTGCTGCAGCCGCCAGTTCTCCATCAGGGACGCCAGGTCGCGGGCCTTCATGCCGTAGTTGTCCGGCAACTGGCCGTCGAAACGGGCAATCGCCGTCGCCATCCGCAGCAACAGGCCCTTGGTCTTCTTGTGCTCCTCGGTGTACGTGAAACAGACAATCCGGTTCACCGGGATGATGCCCAGATAGCGCCGGGTCAGAACCCCGAACGACCGGATGTCGGTCCAGTTGTGCCGGTGCTCGCGAAACGCGATGCGGTATGTGAAGCCCTGGGCGTCGAGCTTCAGCCAGGCAGCGCTCGGCAGAAGACTGGTAAAGAAGATGAATGCGCCGATGCCGGCCAGCAAGGCCCAGAGCAATCCGCCGCCGCCTGCGCTGAGGCCCATCAGTGTGAAGACCGCGCAGGACACCGCTAGAAACAACGTGCGGAGGCGCCCGGGATAGAGAATCCGCTCGCTGATCCCCTCACGGGTTTGGGGGCATGGATAGGGTTCGGAGCTGATGGGCCGCATTGGTCTGTGATCGGCAAACCACGGCTACCCTTGAGTAGGGCAATGACCCGATTCGTGGCATCAGGAAACCTGGGCGGCCTCAGAGAAGCCCTCTACACTATCCAGAGTTGGATGGGCGTGACTTCCGCGCCGTTGATGAATCCGTCGCCTGAGTCTGGCGGCGAGTCGCTCTGTGAAGTTGCCGCTGGACGGGAACCGTTCTCGCCGCTTCGTCGACAGGCCGGCCGATTTGTTCCCGCACGCATGTTGGAAAGAGGCGCAGAGAGCCGGCCGCGCGACGGCCGCTGGGAGACCGGCTGCGCACATTGCTCCAGCGGCGCCCCATGCCGTGACGTCCGGATCCCTTCCACGGCCCAGGCCGGTTGCGCTGCGGTCTCGCGGCTACCGACGAACGTTTCCACGGCAACCGTCCGCTGCTCACGGCCGCCGGCACCGGATCCGTGCGGCCGCCAGTTCACTCTGTCCCGCCGCGATCGGACGCCATCGCGCCACCGGCCAGCGTTGGCACCGCCTTGGGCTGAGAACGTACCAATAGATAGAATGCGGCCCCGTGCGTGATCAACAGCAGCGGCACATACAGCACCGGGATCGCATAGGCCGCCCCCAACTGCCCGGCCTGTTCCGGCAGTCCGGCCTGCGAGGCGTGGTAGTAATCCAGAACCAGATCCACTGCGCCCACCACGTTGAAGGCGACGACTAGTGCCCAATACACCGGACGGATCCGAATGGTCAGCAGGGAGAGGATGGCCAGGACGCCCGTAGCCAGATCCCACCGGGCGGCAAAGGTCGCGAAGCTCGCCGGCAGATTCGGACCCACCACGCCTGGAACGATGAACACCAGCCCGAAGAAGCGAAAACTGTGCAGGGTTGCGATGGCGCGATGAGCTTCAACATCGCTCATCGTCCTAAGCCTCGGCCAGAGGTAGGCGCGGAAACCAAGCAACCACGCCGTGTAGCCCAGAATGAGATGCGAGAGAAAAACTACTTGTGACGGCATAGGTTCTCCTAGGGAATCAGCACATTGGTCCCGCCCGGCAATGCCGCGGCCCTGGGGGCCCGGTGCCGCGCGGCTTCGTAAATATGGCTGAGTTTGCCTGTGACAGACGGATTTGAGATCGTTGCTGCGGCGCCGGCCGCCCACGAATCGAAGGCAGTCAACGGCTTCAGCGGACCGTGACAGCGGATTCGGCCCGCTAATGTCTTTGCATGGTACCGAGCGGCACCATTTAATCTGAATGGTACCGAGCGGCACCATTTAATCTGAATGGTACCGAGCGGTACCAACTAATCAGAATGGTACCGAGTGGTACCATTGTTGTCAAGCGAAGAGGAGAGGAGACGCGACCATGGCAACCGCATCAAGCCCTCGCAAAGAATCCGCCGGTGAGACGGAGGTGCGGCAGCGCATTCTCACGGCCGCCTTTGCCGCCTTCACGAAGAGCGGCTACGCCACGGCCAGCATGCTCGAAATCGCCACCCGCGCACGTGTTTCCAAGCGTGAGCTTTACGCGCTGGTCGGCAATAAACAGGAGTTGCTCACCGCCTGCATCAGCGAGCGCGCCAGGCGGTTGGAACTGCCCGCGGACCTTCCGGCGTTGCGCGATCGAAAAACCCTGGCGCGGGTGCTGGTTTCCCTTGGGACGAAGCTGCTGGGAGAGCTGAGCGATCCCGTCGTCCTTGCCGTATTCCGGTTGGCGATCGCCGAGGTAACCCAGGCTCCCGAAGTCGCACGCACGCTCAACGCGATTGGTCGCGAGAAGAGTCGCGCCGCGCTGCGCAAGATTATGACCTCCGCCCTGGAGTCCGGACTGGTCACTGGCCGTCCAGCCGAACTCGCTGAGGAATTCATCGGTTTGCTCTGGCGCGATCTCATGCTCAGCTTGTTGCTCGGCGTTGCCGAGCGGCCCAGTCCCAACGAGATCGCGCGACGGGCTCGCGATGCGGCGGACGCCTTTCTGCAACTGCATGGGCAGCCCGAAACGAAACAGCCCGGAAGCTGATTTGTTCCCAACTCCACACGCATCGCCTCGGCGGGTTTGCGCTGTTCGCCCGGTATCAGCAACTGGAGGCAACCCTGGATCTAGGCGCCGTTCTGGAGTGCTCCCTGTCTTAGTCAGACAATGTCGCTGGTGAATCGGTACACTGTTTTTGCCTTTCTGCGGACACCCCTGCTCCGCACCGGAGCTGCGGTCCCTGTCCACCCATTGGCGTTCCGCCTTCCAATGGAATAAGATGTCATCCGGGAAGCAGAGCGAATCCGTCGTTCTGCGCCAGTTCTGACGAAATTGGATCAGGAGACGAACATGAGGCTGACCACATTCACAGCTTTGGCACTCGCCTTCGTCGGCACGTGTCTGGCGCAGGGCTCGGGCACCTTCAAGCCCGCGACATCGAATGTCCTCGATGCACAGTATCCTCGTGTTGACAACGATTCACGCGTCGAGATCCGCTTCAAGGCGCCCGATGCCGCCAAGGTCAGGGTCAACTTCTGGAGCGGTCCCAAGGCCGACATGGAAAAACTGGCGGATGGATTCTGGACCTTCACCACGCCGCCGCTGGCTCCGGGACTGCACTACTACACGGTCATTGTCGACGGCGCCGAAGTCAGTGATCCCGGCAGCACGGCCTATTTCGGCGGCAGCAAATGGGCCAGCGCTGTCGAAGTACCCGAGGCGGGTTCGACCTACTACCTGCCGCAGGATGTTCCGCACGGGCAGGTGCGCGAGATCTGGTACAACTCCAAGGTGACCGGCACCTGGCGGCACGCTTGGGTCTACACGCCTCCGGGGTACGACACCCAGATCAAGGAACGCTACCCGGTGCTCTATCTCCAGCACGGCGGCGGCGAGGACGAGTCCGGTTGGACCCGGCAGGGCAAAGCCAATTTCATCCTCGACAACCTGATCGCCGCCCGCAAGGCCAAGCCGATGCTCGTCGTGATGGCGAACGGCTACGCGCGGCGCGCCGGACAGCCTGTGCCGGATCTCCGCGGCAAAGGCTTTGGTTCCCCTGAGATGAGAAAAGTGATGCAGGACATGATGTCGGCGTTCGAAGACGACGTCACCCAGGCGCTCATCCCCTACATCGATTCGAACTTCCGCACCCTGACCACCCGCGAGCACCGAGCCATGGCAGGTCTCTCGATGGGCGGCATGCAGACCTTCCACGTGACCTTCAACCACCTCGACCTGTTCTCCTATATCGGCGGATTCAGCGGAGCGGCGAACGCCTTCGCGGCCGGCAGCGACAAGCTGGACACGAAGACCGCGTTCAACGGAGCGATGGCCGACCCGGCCGCCTTCGCAAAACGAGTCCATCTGCTCTGGTTCGGTGTCGGCACGACCGAGCCCGAGCGCATGAGGCAGGGCATCCAGAGGCTCCACGCCTCGCTCGAGGAAGCCAAAATCGAGCACGTCTACTACGAGTCCCCCGGCACGGACCACGAGTGGCAGACCTGGCGCCGCGACCTGCAGGAATTCGCGCCCAGGCTATTCCAGGTGGGGGGCCAGAAGGTTACGGCGGCAGTGCAGAAGAAGTAGGAGCTGTCCTGCAACGGCTCCGGCATGAACGGAGCACGCTGACCGGGGCCACCGGTCTTTGCCAATGCGCTGTACCGTCTACCGCCTCAGGGTAAGCTCAAACCGGACGCCCTCGGTCTGCAGCAGGACAGTGACGATGTTGGTCAGATTGACGGCGGAAGGGCTGCCCTTCGGCCCGAGCATGCGCATGAGGCTCTTGGCCGGGATTCGTGTCCGCCTTTCCAGATCCTGGAATCCCATCGTGGCGTTGACGTAGTCGCGGAGCACTGCTTTGCCTGTCTGAAGGTCGCCGTTGAGAATGCACTCGACGGCCTCCCGGAGCAGAGCCTGCCGAAACTCCGGCTCCTGCTGGGCACGCTGGCGGATAGTTTCTTTGAAATCGTGGGTTAGGGGCACGCTCACTCCTCCAGGTTTTTGCGCCGTATGTAGTCGGACCAGCAGGCCTGTGCCTCCTGGAGGTCATTGTTCTGGCGTTTCTTTTTTCCGGCGCCAAGCAGGACGACTATCTCGTCACCATCCCGGCCAAAATAGATCCTGTAGCCAGGGCCGAAGTCCAGCCTGTATTCGAAGACCCGCTGCCGACACTTTTCGTGTTGGAGAAATTCCCGTGCTCCATCCGTGTCAAGGCGATGGCGACCTTGGCCGCGGCGACAGGATCGAGATGCTCTAGCCAGCCGGGGAAGCGTTTCTTGCCCGTCTGATCGATGGAGCCGCGCAAGACGAGCAACAGGTTTATGGTAACCATTGTGTTACCACTGGTCGAGGTCCTTGTGGGAGACAGAGGGGGCAGGCGACCATGCTGAATCGGGAGTGCATCGCCCTGCGCCTGCGTGTTCCCACAGTGGTTGCGAAACCCCTTCAATGGAAAACAGGCCCCGCGGTGCACCTCACGCACGCCAAGCGACTACAGAAGGTACCGATCCCTGGCCACTTGGCGTATTGCCGGTCTCCTCCACGGACCTCCATGCCGGCCACACCGATCACGTCTTAATGTAGAATTCACACTCGATGTAACTCCATGAAGACAAACCTCGCGGATGCGCAGGACTCTGGGTATCCCTCAGTTTCCTTGCCCCCCTCATCTACAATGTGCTCCGAGCAGCCATGCTTCGCGCATGACGAGGTTGTAGCGGATCCAAGCGGCGGGCGCAGGCGAGCCGGCTCTCATTGAAGCCAAGTCTCTTCCGTCGAACGCGGAACATGGTGAGAAATGCGAAGCGTAGTGCAATTGCGGTGCAAAAGGCGGCACCCTATGGCCGCGTGTGTTCTTTGAAATCTGAAACGTGCATCCAACTCGCAACGCCGAGCGGATCCAGATGAGTACCACTCCCGCCGGCAGTCCCGGTCGCGCGGCGTGCTGCGCACTGGAATCCACCCTCCGTGAGGGAACAAAGCCATTCCACAACGTCCGCCGACCCTCAGTCTCAAAACCGAGCGAACCAAGCCAATCGCCGATTCCGCCGGATTTGAGGGAACGAAGCCATTCCGATCAGCCCGCAGGCCCCCGGTGCTGCTGCTGATCGGACGAAGCCAACCGCCGATTTCTCCGGATTTGAGGGAACGAAGCCATTCCACTCTGTCCGCCGGCCCTCAGTCCCAAAACCGAGCGGACGAAGCCAATCGCCGATTCCGCCGGATTTGAGGGATCAAACCCAACCGGCACAACCGACTGCATAATATGTCTTGACAGAAATTTTGTTCGGTGGTGAACTAGGACGAACCCATGGCGGCTCTCCCCCAACTCGAGATCGTTCGCGACCCGGCTCGCGCGGCCGCCATGATGCAGCCGGTGCGGCTGCGGATCCTTCAGGAGTTGCGGGCGCCGCAGTCTGCCTCGTCCATCGGCCGGCAAATCGATCTGCCCCGCCAGCAGGTCAATTACCACCTGCGCGAATTGGAGAAGGAGGGCTTCCTCTCGTTCGTCGAGGAACGGCGCCGGGGGAACTGTCTGGAACGGATCGTTCAGGCAACGGCGCAGTCTTATCTGATCAGTCCCGAGGCGCTCGGGCAGTTGGGCCCGACCCCGGAGGCCCAGCGCGACCGCTTCTCCGCCGCGTACCTGGTTTCGGCGGCGGCGCGCATCATCCGCGATCTGGCCGTCCTCGGACTACGGGCACGGCGGGCCGGCAAGCGGCTATCGACGCTGACCGTGGAAACCGAAGTCCGCTTTCGCAACGCAGCCGACCGCCACGCCTTTTCAGAAGAACTCACCTCGGCCGTGGCCCAGCTCGCCGCGCGCTATCACGACACGGAGTCGCCCGAAGGCCGCACCTTCCGGTTCATCGTCGGCGCCTACCCAGCCATTACGAAACAACAGGACGACGGACCCGACGGGGCGCAACTCGACTAGTTCCATGGATTCAGGAAATCGGACGGACAGGAAGCGGTCAGCGATCGGCAGTCAGCGGTCAGCAGTCAGCAGTCAGCAGTCAGCGGTCAGCAGTCAGCAGTCAGCGGTCAGCTCGGTTAGCCGAAGCAGGCAGTCGGTCGGCGATAGATGCAATTGAACTTGCGCCAGGGGCTCACTGTAGTGTCTGCCGCAAGATGTCAGGAGTCAGTACCCGGAACGGGCAGAACCAGCTGACAGCTGAAAGCTGAGAGCTGACGGCTACAAAGGGAGCAACGAAATGAGCGACGAGAAACGGCAGCACGACCTCAGCGTGGAGATCGACGCCACGCCCGAACAGGTCTGGAAAGCGATCAGCGAGGGCGACCAGATCACTCGCTGGTTTGCGCCCATCGCCTCGGTGGAACCGGGCGAAGGCGGCAAAGTCACCATCTCTTGGGGACCAGGCATGGAGGGCAGCGCCCCCATCACCGCCTGGGAACCGGGACGCCGGTTGTCCTGGACCGAAGACCACGGCGCCCGAGGGCCGCGTGTCGTCGACTTCGTGATCGAGGGCGGAGCAGGGAAGACCACGCTGCGCCTGGTGCACTCCGGCTTCGGGGCCGACTCGTCGTTTGACAGCGAATACGAGTCCACC
>JASGIE010000065.1:0-113078 GCA_049841055.1 Paludibaculum sp.
GCCGGCCTCTGAGGCGATAAGTTTGGAGATGTTACACCTGTGCAACAGTGGGTGTGGTCGTAGAGGCACGATCACACCGCTGCTCGTTACCCGCCGAAGATGGTGCGCAGGATGTCGATGCCGCGGTCTTCGAAGGCGACTTCGCCCTGCTTGTTGCCGGGGCCGACGACGATGACCTTGGTGCCGATGTCGGCGCGGTCATAGAGATGCTCGACGTCCTTGTTCATCATGCGGATGCAGCCTGACGACATGTTGAGGCCGATCGTCCAGGGCTGGTTGGTGCCGTGGATGCGGAAGATCGTGTCGCGGCCGCCCTTGTAGAGATACATGGCGCGCGCGCCGAGCGGATTGTCCTCGCCGCCTTCCTGAACGACGGGCAGGATGCGGCCCTTCTTGGCCTCGCGGCGCGCATCTCGGCCGGCGGCGTCCAGCTCGGCCATTCCGCCTTGCGGCCGATCTTCACCACGCCGGACCAGCCGAAACCTTCGCGGCCGACGCCGATGCCGTAGCGCGTCGCCCGGTTGTTGCCTTCGACGTAGTAGAGGAACTTGTTGTTCGTATCGACGATGACGGTGCCGGGCGCCTCGTCGGTGACGAGCCGCACCTTGGTCCGCTTGAACTTTTGCGGCGACCTGCTTCTTGCTCTGCTGCTGCACGACGAGCGTGACTCGGAGGTCGTCTGGCTGCCCGGACGGGCCGGGGAAGGCGTTCGCCGACGTCACCGGAAGGATCGCCGTGGCGGCGATGGTCGCCGCCAGCAGATCGAACGTATTTCCGCATGTGTAGTCCCTCTCAATCCCTGAATGCGCGAGGCTAACCAAGTCGCCGATTTCAAGTCGGCTTGCTGCCAGCAAGACGCTTTGGCAGCGGTTTTCTTCGTTCTGGTGTCGAAGATGAGGGCCTGAATGCAACATTCCGGCCTCATGGCAGCCGGAGATGCTTCGATGCCGATGTCGCCGGTCTTAGATCACGATGACCTTGGTGCCGACATTCACGCGGTCGTAGAGATCGACGACGTCTTCGTTGCGCATGCGGATGCAGCCGGACGAGACGGCATAGCCGATCGTCCAGGGCGCGTTGGTGCCGTGGATGCGGTAGAGCGTCGAGCCGAGATACATGGCGCGCGAGCCGAGCGGATTTTCCGGGCCGCCCTCCATCGAGGCCGGCAGGTAGTGGCCCTTGGCGGCCTCGCGGGCGATCATTTCCTGCGGCGGCGTCCAGGTCCGGCCATTCGGCCTTGCGGGTGATCTTGTGGGCGCCGGCCCATTCGAAGCCCGGCTTGCCGACGCCGACGCCGTAACGCCGCGCCTGGCCGTCGCCGAGCACGAGGTAGAGGAAGCGGTTGTTGGTGTCGATGACGATCGTGCCGGCCTTGTGCTCGGTCTCGTAGTCGACCATCTGCGGCAGGTACATGCGGATCGAATTTCGACTTGACGACATTGCGCTGCCTGGCCGTCGCCGAGACCTGCTGCGACGGCGAGCGACATTTCGCGGCGGATCACGCGGCGCTGCTGCACCTGCTGCGCTGGATGATACGGCGTATGACGACGCGGGCTGCACGCCTTCGCCGGTCAGCTGCATCACCCAGGGGGCGGTGAGATCGGGGCTGACGATGACGGGCGGTGGCTGATATACCGGTCGTTGGCCAAGGGCCGTCTGGTGGCAAAGTCAGGCCAAGAGGTCTGTGGCGAGAAAAGCGTGGTATCATCATCGGACTACTCGCTACTGATGTCGCCGATCTGCGCCGGAGCAAGATGCGGCGCCGGTTCGGGAAGATGCTTGCACCCGCGATGAAGCAAATGGTAAACGGCCGTTCATGAAACATGCCGAACGAGCCGATAAAGCTTTGAGTAGGGTTATTATCCGGCTTTCGAAATGTGGTTGACAAGTGGTAAAGCGGAACAAAAGGAAAACGGAGGCGAGCGATGAGCGACACGGGGACTGCTGGACGGCGAGGACGGGCGCACGCGCTGCGCATGGCATGGCAATCTGGAGGATTATCGGCGTTATCACGACGAGGAATGGGGCCAGCCCGTCACCAGCGATATCAGGCTGTTCGAGAAGATCTGCCTGGAAGGCTTCCAGTCCGGCCTGTCCTGGCTGACGATCCTGCGCAAGCGGGAGGATTTCCGCGCCGCCTTCGCCGGTTTCGATTTCGACAAGGTCGCGTTCTTCGACGATGACGACATCGCCCGCTGCCTTGCCGATACCGGCATCGTCCGCCATCGCGGCAAGATCGTCTCGACGATCAACAACGCCACGCCGCGCCATCGCGCTGCGCGACGAATTCGGCACGCTCGCCCGCTATTTCTGGAGCTTCGAGCCGACGCCGCAGGAGCGGCCGGAACGGGTGCGACTGCGAGACATCATCGTCGCCAATCCGACGACGCCCACCTCGGTGCGCCTGTCGAAGGATCTGAAGAAGCGCGGCTGGACCTTTGTCGGCCCCACCACCGTCTATGCCTTCATGCAGGCGATGGGTCTCGTCAACGATCATGTCGAGGGCTGCTTCTGCCGGCCAGAGGTGGAGGCGATGCGCAGCGCATTGTTGCGTCCATGAAGCCTGGTTCTTGCACTTATGGCTTTGGCTTGATCGGCGTAATCGCCGAGTACAGGCCGCCGACGGCGCAGCTCATGGTGAGCTGGAGCTCCAGCTTCCGCAGCTGGACCGTGGCGAGAGGCGTGGAAAAGCTGGTTTTCCGGCCGCGCGTGGAAGCTAACCGGCTGGACGAAATTCGGCAAGGGCAAGGTCTACACGTTGCCGGTCAAGAAGGGCCAGCATGTGCAGGTCACTTTCAGCTCGAAGAGCCAATTCACCTTCATGGCAATCTTCGATCTCTCCTCGGACGATGATGAATTTTTCTTCGGCACCGATGAGGACGGCATGACCGTCTCAGACGTCACCGTCAACGAAGATACGACATGGCTGCTCAAGCCCTATTATTTCGAGGCACTCGCCAAGTCGCGGTCTCGGCGCACCCTATAAAATTCTCATCGATCCCAGTCAGCCGTGCCGCGCAGCAGCAGAACCAGAACCAGCCCAGCGACGACCAAGGGTCCGCCATTGTTCCCGCCGAGGTCAAAGAGCGGGAGTAGGGTTTAGGTTAGTCTCTCGATGACTTTCGCAGTTCGTCGAAGATATTCGATCTTGCGAAATTGCGGCGCCCCCTTCGGTTCTTCGACATGTTCGAGGACCCAGGTGAGGTCGTGGGGAATGTAGACGCCGTAGGTGCCGGCGTCGAGCGCGGGCATGATGTCGGATTTCAGCGAATTGCCGACCATCATCGCGTGGTCTGCCCCATCGCCGGCTTGGAGAAGATGCGGGCGATAGGTGTCGCGCGGTCTTTCGCAGACGATCTCGATGGCATCGAACAATTCGCCGAGGCCCGATTGCGCGAGCTTGCGCTCCTGGTCGAAGAGATCGCCCTTGGTGATCAGGACAAGCAGGTAGTGGCCGGCGAGGGCCTCCAGCGTCTCGCGCACATCCGGCAGCGTTTCGACCGGGTGGTGCAGCACATCGCGGCCCGATATCGAGGATTTGCGCAATCACCGAGGCCGGTACTTCGCCCGTCGGTGATCTCGATCGCCGTCTCGATCATCGACAGCGTGAAGCCTTTGATGCCGTAGCCATAGAAGGCGAGATTGCGGCGCTCGGCTTCGAGCAGACTGCGCGGAGATGTCGCTAGCCTCGGCATAGTCGCGAGCAGTTCGGTGAACTGCGCTTCGGTGCAGCCGGTAGAAGTGCTCATTGTGCCAGAGCGTGTCGTCGGCATCGAAGCCGATCGTGGTCAGCGGGCGTTGCGGCATGGCCTGTCCGTCCTTGCGAATTGGATGAAGGCGGGATTCTATCGCGCGCTGAAACGGAGGCAAGGGCAAAGCGCCGGTCACCGCATTGTGATGAGCGACCGGTCTCGCGTTGAAATCGGATTCGGGTGCATTATGTCGATACCGTCCCGGCGGCGGCAGGACCGCCCCTCGACGATCGTCTCCAGGCCTCCCAGACAGCGCGGATGTGCGGCTGCCATGCCGAGGCCAATACCAAGAGAATTAGGATTTCACCGGCCGGAAGCCGTCTTCCGGCGGATCACAAGGGAATTTTCTGAGATGCGTTACAACCAGCTCGGCAATACCGGCCTGTTCGTCTCCGAACTTTGCCTCGGCACCATGACTTTCGGCGAAGCAAAGCCAGGCAGCACCTGGGGCGCCATCGCCGATGTCGACCAGGCGACGGCCGACAAGATCGTCGAAAACTCGCTCGCAGCCGGCGTCAACTTCATCGACACCGCCGACGTCTATTCCTTCGGCAACTCGGAAAAACTGCTTGGCCAGGCGTTGAAGAATTCTGGCGCGCCCCCATTGGAGATATTCTTGAAGAACTCCTGATTGCTGATCGGCTGCGGACCATCGGTATTGCCGGGCCCGCCATACACGAACATCAGGTCGATATCCGAGCTGTAATTCAGCTCCCGCCCGCCCAACTTGCCCAGCGCCAGAATCGAGTAACCGCACTCGCTGCCGTCCGCCAGCCTCGGCCGCCCATATTTCTGCGCCAGGTCCGACCGGATCCTCGTATACGCCGCGTCCAGCAGCGCCATTGGCCACGTTCGACAGTTCCTCCGTGATCTCCGGCAACGCCCCGAACCCCAGCACGTCCCTCAGACAGAATCCGCAGGATCTGATTCCGCCGGAACTCGGCCATCCGCAGCGCCGGCGATGGCGCCGAGCCCGAAAGCAGACAATCCGCCAGCTCCGCGTCAATCTCTTCCCGCGTCCTGCCTCGATGCAGCCAGCCCGCATGCAGCAGGCCCAGCAGCCACACCGGATGCTGCAACAATTCTTCGGACAGGAAGTCGCTTGCGGAAAAGACCGCGACCAGCGCCTGCAACCCGAACGGCGAATAGGCGATGTGTTGAATATCACTCGGATAGCGGGCGCAGAAGGACTCGAGAACGGCGCACCGCCGCCTGCGGGTCGGCCGATTGGCTCAACAGGATTTCTAGTCCTTGCCGCAAATCCGGGGGGATGTCGTGTTCAACCGCCAGTAGAAAATCGTGCAACGAGTGGGGGAAGCCAGGTCTGACCTAGACTTTTTGATCTACTAAAGCGATTATAGCCCCGGCCTGGATGCGCCCCGGCTGCACCACACTGGCATAAAACCCGCACCGGGCCCACTTGGCGGAACCGGGCGTGCCGTTCTTCTGATACACCGCCCGCTGGATCTGTCCGGGCTCCCCCTGGTTGTAGACATCCAGCGTCTTGCACGGCTGCCGCAGTTGCGTCAGTTCCAGCACCGCATCGCCTGCCCTGAATCGTTGGCCTTCGCGCAGTTGGCGGAAATCGATACCCTGCACAGTCAGATTCTGCCCAGCGCCCCCGCGGAAACCGCAAACCCGTCAGCCTGAAGCCCTTCCAGGTCTTCCTGAGAGATCAGCAGGATCGCCTTCCGAGGGCCGCCGTGGTACTGCAGGTTACGTTGCACATCCCCTTCCAGTCCCAAAGGACCCGCCCAGGCCTCGGGAATCGCAAGCTTCGGAACGCCGCCCTTCGAGATGCTGACTTGGATGATCTGCCCGACCATGACTCCAGCCTGACACACAAAAGGCGCGAGCCGGAGCCCGCGCCTCTCGATGGAACCCAACGGTTTGGTCTAGATGTCGTAATACAGCGCAAACTCGTAAGGATGCGGCCGCAGCCGGACGGCATCCGCTTCGTTCTTCTGTTTGTACGTGATCCAGGTCTCCAGCAGCTCTTCCGTGAACACGTCATCCTTCAGCAGGAAGTCGTGGTCCTCTTCCAGGCACTGCAACGCTTCATCCAGCGACGCCGGCATCGACGGCACCGCCTTCAACTCCTCCGGCGAGAGATCGTAGATATCCTTATCCAGCGACTCGCCCGGATCCACCTTGTTTAGAATGCCGTCCAGGCCGGCCATCAGCATCGCCGCGAACGCGAGATACGGATTCGCCGACGGATCCGGCGGCCGGAACTCCACCCGCTTCGCCTTCGGGCTGGACGAGTACATCGGTATACGCACCGCCGCCGAACGATTCCGCCGCGAATAGGCCAGATTCACCGGAGCCTCGTAGCCCGGCACCAGGCGCTTATACGAATTGGTCGTCGGAGCGATAATCGCGGACAGCGCCCGCGCATGTTCAGCAGCCCGCCGATGTACCACAAGGCCAGTTGGCTCAGGCCCGCGTAACCGTCGCCCGCGAACAAAGGCTGCCCGCCCTTCCACAGGCTCTGGTGGCAGTGCATGCCGCTGCCGTTGTCGCCAAACAGCGGCTTGGGCATGAAGGTCACCGTCTTGCCGTGGCGGTAGGCCACGTTGCGGATGCAGTACTTGTACAGCATCATGTTGTCGGCCGACTTCACCATCGTGTCGAAACGCTGGTCAATCTCGCACTGCCCGGCCGTGGCGACTTCGTGGTGGTGGCACTCGATGTCGAGGCCCACCTTCAACATCGTCTCCACCATCTCGGCACGCAGATTCTGATAATGATCCGTAGGCGGCAGCGGGAAGTAGCCTTCCTTGTAGCGCGGGCGGTAGCCCAGGTTATTGGCTTCGCGCCCGGAGTTCCAGCGGCCCTCTTCGGCGTCGATGAAGTAGTAGCCGCTATGCGGATTCTGATCGAACCGGATGTTGTCGAAGATGAAGAACTCGGCTTCCGCGCCGAAATAGACGGTATCGGCCACGCCGCTGTTCTTCAGATAGAGTTCGGCCTTCTTGGCGATCCAGCGCGGATCCCGGTCGTACTTCTGGCGGGTGATCGGATCCTGAATGTCTCCGATCATGCACAGTGTCGGTGTTTCGAAGAATGGATCCATATAGGCGGTCTTCGGATCCGGCAACAGGAGCATGTCGCTCTCATTGATGGCCGCCCAGCCGCGGATGCTCGATCCGTCGATGCCGAAGCCTTCCTCGAAGCTGTCTTCGGTCAACTGGCTGATGGGGTATGAAATGTGCTGGGCGAGGCCGGGCAGGTCTGTGAACCGCAAATCGATCTGCCGTGCGCCATGCTGTTTCGCGTACTCGATTACTTCTTTGGGGGTCATCGGTGTATTGGTCCTCTGGGGCCTTCGCAGTGTCGATTCTAACAGCGCCGGCTGAGGGCAGGAAGCGGAAACCCGTTGGTCATAAGCCCAACTGATGCCCCCTTCCGCCTGCGGCTCCCCTTCGCCCTGCCCGCCCGGATCCGGCTCCCCGTCCTCGCCCACCTCCGTTGATGCTCCTAAGTCGCTGCTCATGAATGAGTTGCGGAGGGGTTCCGCCTCTCATCAATTCCACAAACCAAGCCCATAAAAAAATCCGATTACTAAAGAGGGCTAAACCCGTTGCTGCTACAGGGGGGCTGTGGCGGATAATCATTCTTTGGTTGTACTTGCCCGGTCGAGACTCGGCCGGGTGTGTCGTTGGGCCGGACTCGACGCAGGTTGATGGTGCCCCTTCGATTGGTTCGTTCACGGCTTTCCATCCAGGAGAGAATCTTAGATTCGTACGTCAGAGGAGATAGATGTCTAACCCACTGCAAGACTTTCTGAGCCTTTCTTACGCAGAGCTCGAAGACTTGAATCTGGCTGCCAAGGAGCAACGTAAGAATCGCGTTCCGGCCGAACAGATTCAGGAAGAGCGGCTGAAGTACCTGACTGACGAGAAGCGGATCAAGGCTGTCACCGTCCTGTTCAGCGACCTGGAAGGCCGCCTGCACATGCTCGACTATGACAAGAAGTTTCTTGTCAAGAGCTGGGACAACCTGACGTTCGACGGCTCGTCCATCCGCGGCTTCACCGCCCAGCGCGAGAGCGATCTCCGCTTGGGCATGGACTGGAGCGCCTTCTACTGGGCGCCCTCCGACATCTTCGGCTCCGGCAAAGTGCTGGTGTTCGGTGAAGTCGTCGACAAGGACGGCTCCGCCTACTCCGCCGACATCCGTGGCGTGCTGAAGACCTTCTCCAACGGCCAGTTCCAGAAGAACGGCTACACGCTCAACGCCGCCAACGAAATCGAAGGCTTCCTCTTCGAGGGCCCCGATGCCGAGCGCAACTACAACGAGACCGGCAAGTTCGAGTACGTCAACACCGGCGGCTACTACCATTCGCTGCCCGGCGATCCGCTCCGCCAGTTCATCGACACGACCGCCGAAGTGCAGCGCGCGATGGGCTTCGAGAACGAAAAGGATCACCCCGAAGTCGCGCCGTCCCAGTTTGAAATCAACTACGGCTACGGCGAAGTCGTGGCGGCGGCTGACCAGATCCAGCTCTACAAGCTGATCTGCCGTCAGGTGGCCAGCAGGATGGGTCTCTCTGCCAGCTTCCTGCCGAAGCCGGTCGTCGGCGTCAACGGCAGCGGCATGCACACGAACGTGTCCATCAGCAAGGGCGGCAAGAACATCTTCTGGGATCCGAAGGGTGAAGAGAAGCTCAGCAAGTTCGGCTGGCAGTTCATCGACCGCATCCTGACCCACGGCAACGACATCTGCCTGGCCCTCAACGCCAGCGTCAATGCCTACCGCCGTCTCGACCCGCACTTTGAAGCGCCGAACCAGATCAAGGCCTCGGCCGTCGATCGCGGTTCGATGGTCCGCGTGCCGATCGGCAACGAGCGCAGCTCGCGCGTCGAAGTCCGCTCCGTCGGTCCGGACGCCAACCCGTACCTGGTGCTCTTGTCGGTCTTCAAGACCGGTCTCGAAGGCGACATCGCCAAGATCAAGAATCTGCGCCAGGCCGACCGCTATCTTCCGGACAACATCTACGACGCGCTGGCGAACTTCGTCAACGCCGAGTGGACCAGCACGCTCCTCGGCGCCGACGTGAAGGCCCGGTACGCGGAACTGAAGCAGGCTTCGGCCGACCGCTGCCCCCGCCTGCTGGGCACCTTCGTCAAGCCGCAGGAAGTCCAGTATCACCACGAAGTCTACAACCAGTTCCTCTGGAATCAGTTCTAGACCATCCACCAACTCAATCCAGAACGCCCCGGCCCCCGCAGCCGGGGCGTTTTGCTGTCTATGCGCCTATCGCCGGACAGTTAATGTTTGTTGCAAATATCACAGTTCAGTTTACGTAAATAAAAGCCCGTTCAAAAAAGTTGATTAGGGCATCGGCGTAATCGATTTTAGTATCTAATTGGGGTAACCCATCCCTTCGCTTCAGGGATGTACTTTGAGGTCCCAATGAACAAAATCATCAACGCCACAAGTCTGACTTTCTTTCTGGCGGCTGCGTTGTTTGGTCAGGCCGCAACCTCAGTCAATGGTACGGTGACCGATCCCAGCGGGCTGCCGGTGCCGGATGTGAAGATCCAACTGCGCGATCCGCAGACGGGCGCAACCCGCGATACCACTTCCGATACCCAGGGGCGCTACGCACTGCCGCAGGTGAAACCCGGACTGTACCAGATCACCGCAAAAGCCAAAGGTTTCAATGACCTGATTGTCAACGAAGTACGGCTGCTTGTTAACACACCCGCCACGGTGAACTTAACTTTTGAAAGTGTCGGCTCCGTCGCCACTGTAGTTTCTGTTTCCGCCGAATCGACACAAATCAACACAACCGACGCATCGGTCGGCAATGCCATCGGCGAGAAGCCGATCCTCCAGCTCCCGCTGGAAGCCCGCAACGTGGTGGGCCTGCTGTCCATCCAGCCCGGCGTCACCTACCTGGGCGAGCCGGAGCCCGGGGTCCAGAGCGACTTTCGCAGCGGCTCCGTCAACGGCGGCAAGGCCGATCAGGCCAACGTCACGCTGGACGGTGTCGATGTGAACGACCAGCAGCAGCGCACCGCCTTCACCAGCGTCCTACGTGCCACGCTCGATTCGGTGCAGGAGTTCCGCACCATCACGACGAACGCCGGCGCCGAGTTCGGCCGCACCAGCGGCGCGCAGGTGAGCCTGCTCACCCGCAGCGGTTCCAACGATCTGCACGGCGCCCTCTACTATTTCCTCCGGAATACCGCCACCAGCGCCAACAGTTTCTTCAACAACTCCGCCGGCGTGCCGCGTGAGAAGCTGAACCGCAACCTGTTCGGCGGCCGCCTGGGCGGCCCGGTGCAGAAGAACCGCCTCTTCTACTTCATCAACTATGAAGGCCGGCGCGACAGCAGCGAGATCAACGCCGTCCGCGTCGTCCCGAACGCCGACTTCCGCAACGGCCTCTTCCACTACGTCCGCAAGGACGGCAGCATCGGTTCCCTTGGGCCGGCCGACTTCAAGCGGCTCGATCCGCTGGGCATCGGCCAGAATCAGGCGGTTCTCGATCTCCTGAAGACTTACCCGATGCCGAACGACACGACCTCCGGCGACCTGTTGAATACGGCTGGATTCCGGTTTAACGCCCGCGCTCCGCTCACCTGGAACACCTATATTGCCAAGGTCGACTGGACGGCGGACGCCTCCGGGCGGCACGTCTTTTTCCTGCGCGGCAACCTGCAGAACGACGACTACACCAATTCGCTCGGCGTGCCGAAGTTCCCCGATCAGCCGCCGCAGCGCAAATACCTGGACAACAGCAAAGGTCTGGCGGTCGGCTATACGGCGACATTGACCCCCTCGCTCATCAGCAACTTCCGCTACGGCTTCACGCGGCAGGGGCTCGACAACCTCGGTTCCCTCACCGCGAACTTCGCCGACTTCCGCGACATCGACGACCGCTACGCCACCACCAGCACGTTGTCCCGCATCACCGGCGTTCACCAGGTCTCCGAGGATTTCTCGTGGAACCACGGCGCGCACAACGTGGCGTTCGGCGGCGTGATGCGCTTCATCCGGAACAACCGGAACGACTTCGGCAACTCGTTCTCGAACGCGCTCACGAATGCCAACTACCTGCTGGGCAGCGGGCGCGAGTTCGAGGTTGCTGACGCGCAGGGTGGCACGGCCTACCGGCGCCAGTTCGTCAACCTGCTGGGCCTGATGACCCAGCTCACGGCGAACTACAACTACGACCTGAAGGGGAACCTGCTGCCGCTGGGGCAGGGCATTCGCCGCGACTTCGCGTCGGAAGAGTACGAGATGTACGTCCAGGACACCTGGCGCGCCACGCGGGGGCTGACGATCACCGCCGGTCTGCGCCTGTCGCTGATGCCTCCCGTCTATGAACGCAACGGCTACCAGACGAATCCCCAGGTTCCCCTGGCGGACTGGTTCGTACAGCGCCAGTTGCTGGCGGACTCAGGGCAATCGCAGGCTGGTGTTGCGCCGGTGCAGTTCGACCTGGCTTCCAAGCTGGGCCGCGACCTGTATCCCTATCACAAGAACTGGTCGCCCCGGATCGGCCTCGCCTATTCGCCGCAAGGCAACGACGGCTGGTCGAAGAAGCTGTTCGGCGGAGCCGGGAAGACCTCGATCCGCGCCGGTTTCGGGATGTTCTATGACCTCTTCGGCCAGGGCATCATCACCAACTACTCGGGCAGCGCCCTGGGGCTGACGAGCCAGTTGCAGCCGCCTCCGACCTATTCCTCGTCGGACGCTCCGCGCTTCACCGGCTTCTACAATTGGGATCCCTCGATCCTGCCGGCGGCCCCGGCGGGCGGTTTCCCGCAGGTGCAGCCCGACAACTTCGCCATCACGAACTCGATCGACGAGAAGCTGAAGGCGCCGTACACGATGAACACGAACTTCAGCATCTCGCGGGAGTTCGCCGGCGGCCTGATGATCCAGGGCTCCTATGTCGGCCGGCTTTCGCGGCGCTCGCTGATCAATTTCGACCTGGCGATGCCGACGAACCTGCGCGACCCGGCTTCCGGCCAGACTTACTTCCAGGCGGCCCAGCAACTGGCGCTGCTGGCTCGCGCCGGCACCGCGACGGCGAACGTGAAACCCATTCCGTTCTGGGAGAACATGTGGCCTGGCGCTGCTTCGGGCACGCGTTCCGCGACGCAGAACATCTACAGCGTGTTCGCGGGCGCCTATCCGGATATCACCTCGGCGCTGACAGCGATCGACCTGCCGGATGAGACGGGTGAGTGCTTCCCTTCGTGCAGCAAACTGGGGCCGTATTCGATGTTCAACAGCCAGTTCTCGTCGCTGGCGGCTGCCCGGTCCGTGGGTAAGGGCTACTATCACGCGATGCAGTGGACTGTGCGGAAGCGCTTCTCTTCGCTGCAGATGGACATCAACTACACGCTCGGTAAATCGATCGACTACTCCTCCTCGCGGGAAGTCGCTTCGGCCACCGGAGGCCAGGTCATCAACTCCTGGAACATCCGCCAGATGAAGGATGTGTCGGACTATGACGTCACCCACCTGGTGAGCGCCCTGGGCGTTTGGGAACTACCTGTCGGCAAGGGTAAGCGCTGGCTCAGCAGTTCCTCCCGCCTGACAGAGAACCTGCTGGGCGGCTGGCAGTTGAGCGGTATCTGGCGTCAATCCAGCGGCTTCCCCACGGGCGCCGTGGCTGGTGGCGTATGGCCGACCAACTGGAACGTGCCCAGCTTCGCTTCGCAGACCGGATTCGTGCCGAAAACCGGCACGGCGAAGAACGCACCGGCGGCCATCGACGGAGCGGCCGGCGGTCCGAATATGTTCTCGGATCCGGCCACTGCCCTCTCCGGCTACGACTACGCGCTGCCGGGTGAAAGCGGCCAGCGCAACGGCCTGCGCGGCGACGGGTTCTTCACCATCGATCTCGGCATGGCCAAGCGGTTCACGCTGTTCACGCATCGTGACGTTCCGCACACCCTGCAGTTCCGGGCCGAAGCGTTCAACGTCACCAACACGGTTCGCTTCGACGTAGCGACTTCGAACACGGATATCAACGATCCTGGTTCGTTCGGGAAGTACACCTCACAGTTCGGCAGTCCGCGCGTCTTCCAGTTCGCGCTGCGCTACGAGTTCTGAGGTTGGTTGGAGAAGGGGCCGCCGAGTATCGCGGCCCCTTCGCTCCTAGGCTAGTTCGAGTTCTACCGCCGACACCGAGCCGGCCGGGAAGGTCCACTTCGGAGCCGGGCCCGCGGGCAGTGTGTTCTCCACGGGTTTGAAGGCGTCGGGCTGATCGAGGCCGACATACTGACGCAGGTCTTCCGGCGCGATCGCGACCACTCGTCCTCCCTGGATCACCCTCCCGTTCACGGCAAACGCCGCTTCCACTGATCCGCGATAGTTCAGGTTCGCCACATGCAGATAGACGCGGTTGTCTGTACGGCTGGCGGCGATGTCCAGGCCCGAAGGAGCGGTCGAAACGGCCACACCCTGTTTGCCGTTGTGCCGCTTGAACAGCCGGGCGATGGAGCCCACGGGCATGGGATACGTAATGCCTCGCGGCGTCTGCAGCGTCAGTGCGTTCACGGTCCAACGGTTGCCCTGGAAGTCAGCGGCGGTGGCGATCTTCACCACGGCCCCATGGCGCTGGTAAATGTTCAGAGACCGGGCGTGGTAGGCGGCGGTGAGCCACTCGGCCAGGATCGGGTTCGCGTTGTGCGGCGCGAGGCTGAGGTGTCCTTCGGTGACGGCGATGCCCTTCTTCTGGCCTGAGGCGGCGATGACGTCTTCGAGTTCCTTGACGCGGGTCTCCACGTTGTTGGAGAGCTCCAGCAGTTCCTCCCAGGCACGCTCCGGATGCTTCTGATAGCGCAGGCCCTTCAACACGGTGTTCTGTCGTGTGGGGCTCTGGCCCATCAGATGGATGGCGACCATGTCGATGTGTTCGCCGGCCTGCTTTAGAAGTTCTCCCGCCCAAAGGTCCTCGTTCTTTTTGTGGCGATCGCCCCAGCCGATGAGCTGGATGGAAGGATCACGCTGGCGCATGGCGCGGGCGAATTCGATGGTGTGCTCGATGGACTGTTCGCGCCTGAAAGTGACGTCGCCATAGGACGTCTCATTGCCGATCTGCCAGAGACGGATATTCAGGGGATCCGCGGCGCCGTTCCTCTTGCGCTCAGCATTGTCGGGATCGTTCGCATAGGACACCCATTCAGCTGCTTCGCGCGCATCAGCGGTGCGGTCACCCTCGGGTGTCTTGTGGAAGCGCTTCTCCCCATCGGCCAGGAAGTTGACGCAATAAAGGGGCTCGGCTCCAACGCGGCGGCAGTAGTCGACAAACTCGTGGGTACCGACGCGATTGGTCTCCTTGCCGCCCCAGAAGTAGTTCCGGATCGAGGGGCGCCTGGCCGCCGGGCCCACGCCTTCGCGCCATTTGTAGTGCCGGGAGTAGAGGCCGCCGAAGCGGACCACATCGGGCGCGAGGTCGCGCGTGGCTTCGACGAAGTCCAGCCGCCAGTCGTCCTTGTCATAGTCCCAGGCGGCTTCAACACTGCTGTCCGTGGCGCCCAGGGGTTCCATGAACTGCATGTAGAGCCACGGCGAGATGTCGAACAAGGGGTCGGGATCGACAATGAGGTTGCCCATGGGTTCCGTCTGTGCGGCCTGGCCCACGGCGGCGCCGCCCAACACGGGGAGGGCGCGAACAAAAGCTCTACGATCGATACCTTGACCGGGCATGGGACTACACCTCTGGAAGAGATTCCGTCCCTATCCTACTGCATGGCCGCGGGTCCGGATTCAGCGCTGGATTTCGTCAAAGAACTGCTCCAGGGCGAGCCGCACCAACTGGCTTCTCGTGCGGACTTCGGTCTTCGCGAACAACTGCTGAAGCGATGCTTTCACGGCACTCTCCGAGATGAGCAGATGGTTGGCGATCTCCTTGTTGGAGAGTCCTTCCAGGAGGCAACGCAGGATCTGCTTGTCGCGCTCGGTCAGCCGCGTCGCGGCGGGCGGTGGCACGGCCACGCCGGATTGGACGAGGGTTCGCAGGTATTCCTGCTCGATGAGAATGCGGCCGGCCGCTACCTCACGGATGCAGCGATGGAGCGCCTCGGGCGACTGATGCTTGTGAAAGATGCCGGAGACTCCTTCGCGAATCAGGTGCAGCGCTTCGCTGTCGGGCAGGCCCGCGGTGACCAGCAGGGTTCTGCCGGAGAACTTGCGGTTCCGCAACTGCTCCAGCAGGTGGACGGCGGTGCTCTCGCCTAGATCGTAGTCGAGGATCAGGACATCTGGAGAGATTTCCGGGATCGCCTTGAGTGCGGATTCCGCCGAGCCGGCGGCACCCGCCACCTGAAGCGTCTCGTCAGAGGCCAACAGCCGGATGAGCCCCTCCCGGAAAAGGGCATGGTCATCCACGATGAACAAGCGAATCGGTTGTTCCGGCCGCGATGGTCGGGACTCCACTATCATTCATTCTCCTTACAGATTTGAGTGTCAGATCGAAGCGGCAGCCGGAAGGCTGTGGGACATGGATGAGATCGCCGCCGAAGCTGCGCGCCAGGGCGCGCGAGATGTACAGACCAAGTCCGGAGCCGTCGGAGCCGGAGCGGAAGGGATGGAAGAGGGTCTCGGGCTGGGAGACACCAGGGCCGGAATCAATGAAGCTCATGAGCACGACCTCGCTGCCGGGCTCCACATCGATTCGCAAGGTACGCTCCTCGGAACCGTCCACGGCGCGCAGGGAGTTCTGGGCGAGATTCAGGAAGATCTGGAGCAGACCATGGGAATCGGCCTGGACATCGGGCGTGTGAAGTGGCAGCACGCATTCGATTTCCCCGTCGATCTCCCGCCAATCGGTTTCGACGACGACGCGCAGATTGTCGAGGACTGCGCCGACGGACGCCGTACGGGCGGTGACGTTCTTGGAAAGTTCGAACGAGGCCAGCTTGGTGAGCCCGCCTACCAATTGATTGAGAGCCTGAAAGTCCGCGTCGGCCGCGACTTCCGGCCGGCGGCCAAGGTTCGATGCCACCATTGAGGCGGCGGAGCAGAGGTTGCGGATCTCGTGGGATACGGCCCCGGCGAGCAGGCGGTTGTAGCTGAGGACGTGCCGGAAGTTCTCCATCTCGCGGTCGCGCACCTCTTCCGAGACGTCCACGACGATGGCGGCCAGGTGATGGTTCGGATCCGTCGCCGTAGGTAGAGAACCAGGTGGCGATGGGGAACATGGTGCCATCGGCGCGTTTGGCCCAGGTCCAGGCGGACGTGCGGACCTGGCGCTGGCCGGAGTGAAGTTTCACGGCGCTGCCCAGGGTGGGGACCAGGCCGCCGATGTCGCGGTCCATCAGGGTGTCGGGCGCATGGACTCCGAAGATGTCGTGAGACGCGCGATTGGCGGCGATGACCTTGCCGTCATGATCGAGCGTAAGGATGGCCGCGGGGCTGCTTTCGGCCAGGAGCCGGAGTTGCTCTTCGGCGCGGCGGCGCAGTTCCTGCTCCAGCTTGAGGCGCGCGTAGTGAGCGATGACGATGCGCCGGTTGCGGCTCATCTCATAGATCAGCAAGCCCATGCCGGAATAGGCCAGGAGGGCCATGGTGTAGCGGAGCCCGAACTCGAGTCCGCTGTACTGCGGGGTAAACAGGCCGCGCAGGAAGGCGCAAACGGCCGCGACGGCTATAATCTGCCATCGATTCAACGCGGTAGCCGCTACGGCTATGGGAAAAACGTAGAAGATTCCGAGTGAGACGTCGAGCTTGGAGCGCCACTCGAAGAGAACAAGAATCGCCACAAGAACGGCGGCCAAGGGCACGACCGTACGGGGCCTAAGTACTGTTTCTGAAAGGGGAACCCCCAGAATTGACAGCCTCGTCGGCAAGTAGAATCTCCTTCCTGGCGCATGCTGTCTTTTTATGTGAGACGGTCAAAAGCTTACTTTCGATACCAATCTTACGATAGACAAGAGATAGCCGGGTACCGCGATTGATTCCCATCTGATATCTGGTTCGGGGCGCTTGCGGCGGTTAGGGTGGGATCAGACACTATGATCGTTCGCGACCACCTTCCGCTGAAGCGAATCTGGCCGCAAGTATCGCAGCGGCTGATACTGCTTCTCTGTTTTGACATCTCCATCAGCGTGCTCTACACGTTTGGGGGACTCACATTTCTGGCGACCCCGTCTATCCCCCTGGCTCCGATGGCAGGGGCGTTGAGTATCTTTCTGGCTTTCCGCACCAACTCGGCTTATGGCCGGTGGTGGGAGGCGCGCACGTTGTGGGGCGGGCTGGTGAACAGTTCCAGGACCTTCGCGCGGCAGGCGCTGACGCTGATCGACAGCACGGGCGGCGATATGTCGTGCGTGACGGATCTGCGCAACCTGCTGGTGCGGCTGCAGATCAGTTTTGTGCGGGCGTTGCGCTGCCATCTGCGAAGACAGAATCCGTTCCCCGAACTCGAGCGCCTGCTGCCGCCCGAGATCACGAGCCGGCTGCGCAGTCATGCGAATGTGCCGTCGGCGATCCTGCTGGAGTCGGCTTCGGTTCTTCGCAAGGCGAAGGAAGAGGGCCGGCTGGATTCCTACCGGTGGATCGCACTGGAAAACACGCTGACGGAGCTGACGAATATTCTGGGCGGCTGCGAGCGGATCAAGAACACACCGCTGCCGCGCCAGCATGACTACTTCCCGCGCATTTTGGTGATGGTCTTCTGCGTACTGCTTCCGTTCGCCCTGGTGGAAGGGCTGCAGATGCTGACGCCGATCGCTTCCACGCTGATCAGCTTCATCTTCGTGGCTCTGGATACGGTGGGCCGGGAGATTGAGACACCGTTTGACAACACGGTTCACGACACGCCGATGACGAGCCTGACGCGGACCATTGAGATCAACCTGTTCCAACAGCTGGGCGAGCGCCGTGTGCCCGCCGAAGTCCACCCGGTGGACGGCTTCGTTTACTAGACCAATCGATATCAGGAGAAACCCGATGAGGAACCAATTTGGGAGACGTCTGCTCTTTCCCACGAGCTTTTCCGATGCCTGCTTCCGCACGACGCCCGTGCTCTCTGAATGGATGGACGACCCCGAGGCGCGGCTGACGCTGCTGCACGTGTATGACGCCAAGAAGAGCGGGCGCCGCGAAGTGGAGCGGCAACTGCAGTCGTTCTTCGCCGAGGCCGATCAGTATGGCCGGTGCGAACGGGTTTTGCTCGCCGGCGAGCCGAAGGCGCAGATTCTGGACCATTGCCGGCGGCATCGCTACGACCTGCTGTTTCTGCCGGCGTCGGAGCCGACCGGCTTCCCCCGCTTTGGGCACCGGTCGCTGCGAGCCAGCCTGCTGCGGGAGGGTCACGTGCCGGTGTGGACCAACGCGGACTTTTCGCGGAGCGGCTCGATGCGGCAAGCGCCGAAGAATGTGGCTTACGTGCTGACCAACGATCCGGAGTGGAAAGAGCACTGTGTGGAAGCCGCGGCGGCGGCGGCGCGCTGGAATGCGGTGTTCCACGTGATCTATATCTTCCCCGTGCCCGATGTGGATGACGGCACGCTGGCCAGTGACCTGTTCACGGGCCGGGATCTGGGTCCGCTGGAAGAGTTGCGGGCGATCAGCGCGAATCTGCCGGTGCCGCTCCGCATTCATACTTCGACAGGCCACGAGCGCTTTGAAACGCGGCGGCTGTTGAAGGAGGCGCAGGCCGATCTGGCGTTCATCAGTAGTGCAAAAGCGATGACGCGTGGTGTATTCGGCGTGAAGATGAGCACGATCCTCAAGTCGGCCGGATGCCAGTTTGTGTGCTTCCCGGACAATCCGAGGCCGGAGATTCTGGAGAAGCCGAGGTTGGTGGACCAGCTGGCCCTGCCGGACGCGGGCTAGCGTGCAGGGGACGCTGCGGACGAAATGGCCGAGTGCGCGGACGCCAGGGCTGCCTGGGCCGCGCCGGCCAGCAGCGTGTTGTCCACGCCGAGGGCGATCATGGTGTAGCCGTCTTCCAGCGCCTGGCCGATGTTCGTGGGCGTGGGGTGCACAAGGTGCATGCCGGCGGCCAGGCGGCGCGCGCCGCAAGAAGAACGGAAAGTGCTCAGGGCCTGCACCATTTCCGGGCAGTCGAGCTGGCCGGTCTTGCCGAAGGATCCGCTGAGGTCGAGCGGCCCGATGAAGGCGCCGTCGACGCCGGGGACGTCGAGGATTCCCTCCAGCGCATCAATGCCGTCGCGATGCTCGATCTGCATCACGACGGCAATTTCCTTGTTGGCTTCCTGAATGTAAGGCGTAAAGTCGAGCCCGTGCGAGTTGGCGCGGCTATAGCCGTAGCCGCGGCGGCCCAGGGGTGGATACTTGGCCTGATCCATGGCGGCTTGCGCCTCGGCGCGGGAGTTCACCATGGGGATGATGAGCCCGCCGGCTCCGGCATCGAGAACGCGCTTGATCCAGATGGGATCGTTGAACGGGAGGCGGGCGACGGGCACGGCGTCATAGCGCTCGATGGCTCGGAAGAGGCCGGCGGTGGATTCCAGGTCAATGACGCCATGTTCGAGGTCGACGGCGATCCAGTCGAACCCCACGCGGCCGAGGACCTCGGCAATGGCGGGGTGGCCCATCTGGATCCAGGCTCCGAAGGTGGGCGTACGGTCGAGCAGAGCTTTGCGGAAACGGTTCTTCATGACTTTTTCCCGGGGTCGCAGGCGTCCAGCATGTCGTTGGTGATGTATTTGCCCAGCAGGTAATGTTTGCGGTCGGGGTACCAGAGGTAGCGTTTGCCTTTGAACTCGAAGTAGCTGGTGTAGGTGGCGATTTCGGTTCGTTTCTCGGTTCCCAATGGTTCAGCGTGGTTGTCCACCAGGACGCGTGGTTTGCCGAAATGGATGGGCTGAACCGGATGGTTGGGCAGTTCGTGGCCGACCGTGTACCAGGCGGGTGTGCGGTTCTTCAGCCAGGCTCCGGGGCCGGATGGGCCGCCATCGTTGTTGAAGAAGACGAGCAGGAAGCGGCCGTCGCCGAGGCGATAGAGCGGGCAGGGGGAGATGGGGTTCAGGATGGGCTCGCCGCCGGGCGCGTAGCAGAGGGGGCGCGGTTCGCCCCAGGTGCGTGCGCCGTCGGGGGAGAGTGCGAAGTAGACCTTGCCGGTGTAGGTCCGCATCACGCAGAGCATGCGACCGTCCTTGAGAGCGTGGAGCGTCGGCTCCTGGATGATGCTCTTCTTTGGTTCGGGCTCGGCGTAGAGGCGGATTCCGGGGCCTTTGGGGTAAGTGGTGACCCGGAGTTTGGCCGGGTCCTTCTCGCCCAGGATGTTGTCGAACGAAAGGAAGGCGACTTCGGTGTTGCGGCCCCAGTTGCGGGGATCGGGATCGGCGGCTTTGCTGGCCCAGCGGGTGAAGCCGGCGATGACGCGGCCGTCGGCGGCGTAAAGGGGATTCTGATAGACGATCCAGGTCTCGGGGATCTTGGGGTCGGGGTGGCTGAAGTCGGTGCGGCCGACGGGGTAGTCGTGGAATTCGCGGCTCCAGGTCTGGCCGCCGTCCTCGGACCACTTGATGCGCAAGGCTCCGGTGTCGGCTGGGCGGACGTCCTGGATGCCGATGTTCTTGTTGTAGACGCAATAGACACGCTTCAGCCTGGGGGCGACGATGGGGAACGCCCAACTGGCCACGCCGACCATGCGCGCGTCGCCGGGTTGGGGGCCGTCGACCTCGATGGGGGTGGACCAGGTGCGGCCCTGGTCCGTGGAGCGGCTACTGACGATGCGGTGATTGGGGGCGTTTTCGCCGGCGCCCTGGGTCCAGATGGCGAGGAATGCTCCGTCCGGCAGGGGTACAACCTGGAAGTGCTGATTCGTATTGTCCGCGCCGCCCGGTTTCTCTGGAATGTAGACCTTGAGGTCGGGCTTGGAGACGGCCCAGGGCGGATCTTCGGCACCCTGGAGGCAGGCGGCTAAGGGCAGGGTCAGGAAGGAACGGCGGGGGAGCATTGGGGTCACCTGGTGGTGGGCGGCAGGGATGGAAGGACGTTGGGATTCAGCAGGTTCATCTGGTCGTAGGCGCCCTGTTCCCCCAGAAGGACGTTGCGGAGAGAGTGCTGGGCCATGCGGGTGTTGGCGTCGGCGGTGTTGCTGCCGATGTGGGGGGTGAGGACTGTGTTGGGGAGCGTGCGGAGGTCCTTGGCCGGATGGACGGGGACGTAGGGCTCGGTTTCGAAGACATCGAGAGCGGCACCGGCGAGCGTGCCCTGGGTGAGGGCATCGTAGAGGGCGGATTCGTCGACTACGGCGCCGCGGGCTGTGTTGATGAGCCAGGCGGCGGGCGGTAGCAGGGCGAGACGCTGCTGATTCAGAAAGTGAGCATTGGCCGGCGTGGCGGGGATGTGGAGGCTGACGAAGTCGGCTTGCGCGAGCGCCGGGCCGGGGTCGTTGGTGATTTCGGTGAAGGCGGCGGGGTCGGCAGGGGGCGTTCGCTGGAAGACTCCGATGACGCGCATGCCGAAGGCGATGCCGGCGCTGCGGGCAACGGCGGAGCCGATGGGTCCGCAGCCGATGACGACCAGGGTTTTGCCGCGGAGTTCGCGGCCGCCGACGGGCGCCCAGTTTCCCTGAGTCATGGACGCGGCGACTTTGGTGGTGTGGCGGGCGGCGGCGAGGAGTAGGGCGATGGTGTGCTCGGCTACGGATTCGTTGAGAACGCCGGGCGTATTGGTACAAAGGATGCGCGCCTGGGTCGCTTTGGTTTTGTCGATGCCGTCGTGGCCGACCCCGAAGCGGGCGAGGACGGATCCGGGTTGCAACGTCTCATATAAGGACGAGCGGTAGGGCTGGATGCCGACGATGGCGTGGCGGGCGTTATGTTGCTGGATGGCGGCGCAGAGGTCGGCTTCGGGGGCGGCGGAGGGGATGCAGGTGAGGCCGGAGGCGTGGAAGATGTGGGCGCCTTTGGTGAACTCGGGTTCGGTGACAATTATGGTAGGCACAATTGAGATATCAGAATACTTCAATGATCCACTGAAGACAAGCGTGTATTTTAGGTTTTCTGATATCTCACTAGCTTGCCGATCCGGCGGATCGGGCGTAAACTAGCTCCTGGTGAATCCATGAGTTCCTTCGCCGGTAATCTGACCGAACAGGTCTACATGACAATCCGCAACCGCATCCTGCGCGGCGAGCTCCGGTTTGGGACGGGGCTTTCGCGCCGTGTCCTGGCCGAGGAGCTGGGCGTCAGCATTGTGCCCGTAGGGGATGCGTTGCAGCGGCTGGAAAGTGACGGGCTGGTGGAGAGCCGGCCTAGGGTGGGCACGCGGGTCAGGATTCCGACGGCGCGCTCGATTCGCGGTCACTACATTTTGCGAGAGGCGTTGGAGACGCAGGCGGCGCGGATCTTTGCGGAGAAAGCGAGCCCTGAGGAGCGGGATGAGATCCTGCGCATGGCGCATCAGCTGGATGGCCTGCATGTTCTTCAGATCCCGGAGGATGACGCGGGCCGGGACCGGCTGTTCGAGATCCACCGGTTTCACATGCGGTTCCACATGCGGATTGCCGAGTGCACGGGCTGCGATGAACTCTGTCAGGCCGTTGAAAAGAACCAGGTTCTAATCTTCAACTGGCTGTACGATACCGCTCTCGGGAACCAGCCGCCGCCGGCGGCCTGGCACTCGCAGCTGGCGGAGGTTCTAGTCTCGGGTGGACCGGAGCAGGCGGATGCGGCGATGCGACGGCATACGCGGTACCGGATGGAGGAAGTTCTGGCCCAGATGGAGCCGTACTTCGGGTGGAGCGAGTCTCATGTGCAGACGTTTTCCAAGCGTTCGCGGCGGCAGGGGCGGCAGGTCGCCGCGTCTCCGGAGACTCCATCTCAACCTGAAGGTGCGGAATGATGGGCGCGGGGGCGTCCTCGGCCTCAGGAATTCAAACGCGCGTTCGGTTCCGGGTGCTGGCGATGCTGGTTCTGCTGGCCGGCATCACCTATCTGGACAGGGTGTGTATTTCGGTGACTGCGCCGAAGATGAGCGCCGACCTCGGGCTCAGCCGGATGCAGATGAGCTTTGTGTTCGGCGCGTTCACGCTGGCCTACGCCATCTTCGAGATTCCGACGGGGTTGTGGGGCGACAAGGTGGGCACTCGGCGGGTCCTGACGCGGATCGTGACCTGGTGGTCGTCTTTCACCATGTTGACGGCCGGAGTGTTCAGCTTCCCGTCGCTGCTGGGGACAAGGTTCCTGTTTGGCGCCGGAGAGGCCGGGGCATGGCCGAATGTGGCTCGGACTCTGTCTCGCTGGTTTCCGCAACGGGAGCGGGGGACGGCGCAGGGCATCTTCTTTATGGGCGCGCACCTGGGCGGAGGGATTACTCCGCTGCTGGTGACGGCGATGCTCGTCCACTTTCACTGGCGATCGCTGTTCCTGATCTTTGGCTCGGTTGGGTTCCTTTGGGCGATTGCCTGGCGGTACTGGTTCCGGGATGAGCCGCACGAGCACCCGGCGGTGGGCCGGTTGGAGTGGGAGTACATCGAAAAGGGCCGGATGATCTCGGTCGGGCACTCGATGGAGGGCGGCGGCTGGAAGCGGCTGTTGTTGAATCCGAGTGTGTTAGCGCTCTGCGGGATGTACTTCACCCAGACGTACGGGTTCACGTTCTATGTGACCTGGCTGCCGACGTACCTGGAATCCTCGCGGGGTTTTTCGGCTGGAATGCTGGGGATCTTTGCCGGGCTGCCGCTGACGTTGAGCGTCCTGGCGGATCTGTTTGGCGGAATTACGACGGACCGGCTTACGGCGAGACTCGGGCTGAGGGTGGGGCGCGCAGCGGTCGGCGGAGTATCGCTAGCCTGCGCAGGAATCTTCCTAATCGCCGGGACCATGGCGCCGAATCCGCTGGTGGGGGCTACGTTCATCGCGCTGGCGGCGGCCTCGTCGAACTTCCTGCTGGGCGCGAGTTGGGGCGCGGCGGTGGATATCGGGGGTCCTCATGCGGGTATGGTGTCGGCGGCGATGAACACTTCCGGGCAGATTGGCGGTGTTTTGAGCCCGATCATTCTGGCCTATGGCGTAGATCATTTCGGAAGTTGGATGGGTCCGCTGTACCTGACAGGGGCACTGTACCTGGCTGGCGCGGTGTGCTGGTTGTGGGTGGACGCGTCCCGTCCGATCGATTGATGTTTTCTGAGATATCACAATTGACAGTCACCCATTCCGGTGATAGAGTTCTGATATCTCAGAGTTGTCACCGGAAAGGGTCTCCATGTCGAAAGCTCACCAGTTCGTGCTCGCCCTCGTCGCCGCAACG
Organism: Paludibaculum sp.; assembly: GCA_049841055.1. Lineage (GTDB taxonomy): Bacteria > Acidobacteriota > Terriglobia > Bryobacterales > Bryobacteraceae > Paludibaculum. The sequence goes on from JASGIE010000065.1 coordinate 23,955, forward strand.
GCGTTAGCCCACGCACAATCCAGTTCAGGAACGATCGTCGGGACGGTTCGCGACAGCCAGGATGCCGTCATTCCGGGCGCGGTAGTAACAGTCACCGATGTTGCCAAGAAGACCGCTCGCACCTTCACGACCAGTGCGGCCGGGGAGTATGTGGTGACGTTCCTGGATCCTGGCCAGTATGCGATCACCGTGGAAGCGACCGGCTTCAAGAAGTACAACCAGTCGGGCCTGACGGTCCGGGTGGCGGACCGGCTGACGATCGACTTCCACCTGGAGATTGGCCAGATGGTGGACCAGGTGACGGTGGAGGCGGTGACGCCGCTGGTGAATGCGGTGACGAACACTCTGGGGCAGGTGATCGAGAACCGGCGCATCATTGACCTGCCGCTGAATGGCCGGGAGCCGTTCGCGCTGGCGACACTGGCTCCGGGTGTCCTGCCGACACCGAACAATACGGCGCAGCACCAGGGCGGGTCGGTGCCGAGCATCAGCGGAGCGGCGAACTTCACGAGTGAGGTGACGATCGACGGGATTCCGAATACGGCGCCGCGCAATCAGGGCCGGTTCAACTTCCTGATCTATACGCCGTCGGTGGATGCGGTGAGTGAGTTCAAGGTGCAGACGAACTCGATGAGCGCGGAGTATGGCCGGTTCAACGGTGGAGTGATCAGCGTGGTGACGAAGTCGGGTTCAAACGAGCTGCACGGGACGGCGTATGAGTTTCATCGCAACTCGTACTTTGACGCGAATACCTTCTTCAACAACCGTGCCGGGATTCCGCTGGGGGCCTTGCGGCGCAACCAGGTGGGCGGCGCGATCGGCGGGCCGGTGGTGCTGCCGAAGCTCTATAACGGGAAAGACCGGACCTTCTTCTTCTTCGACTATGAGGCGTTCCGGGAGAGCACGGTGGCGTCGGCGAGCTACACGGTGCCGACAGCGCTGGAGCGGGCGGGCGATTTCTCGAAGACGGTGAATGCGGCGGGCGCGACGGTGGTGATGTACGATCCGACCACGACGCGGGCCGGCTCCGCGGGCACGCTGGTGCGGGATCCGTTTCCGGGCAATGTGATTCCGGGGAACCGGATCAACACGGTGGGCAATAACCTGGTGAAGTTCTTCCCGCTGCCGACGAACGGGCGGCTGACGGCGAACCTGGACATCGGCGCCGCGCGCGTGAACCGGGACGATACGTTCGACGTCCGGATTGATCACTACATCGGGTCGAGCCACAAGATCTTCGGGCGGGTTTCGCGGCAGGAGCCGTTCACGGGCGAGCCGAACTACTTCAACAACATCGCGAATCCGGGCAATCCGTCGCTGACGCAGCACCGGCGGTCGGCCGCGCTGCAGGATATCTGGACGCTGACGCCGACGACGATTGTGAACTTCAACTACGGGCTGTCGCGGCAGTATGGCACGCGCACGGCGTGGGGCGACGGCTATGACATCACGCAACTGGGCTTCCCGGAGAATTTCCGGGCGAATCAGCAGGTGAGCGCGCTGCCGACGTTCTCGATCAGCGGCTATTCCGGCCTGGGCAACGGCAATCAGAACTACAGCTCGCAGATGGCGCACATCCTGCAGGCGACGGTGACGCGGATCCAAGGTTCGCACACGCTGAAGGCCGGGGCGGATTACCGGGTGTACCTCGACAACCAGTTGCAGAATCCTTCGGCGCAGGGCGCGCTCTCGATCAGTTCAGCCTGGACGCAGGGGCCGAATCCGAATCAGGCCAGCACCACGGCGGGCAACGGCATCGCGTCGCTGCTGCTGGGCATTCCGGGCGGCTCGCTAGTGAATCAGCCGGCGATCGCGTCGGCGAGCCGGTACTGGGCCGGGTTCGTGCAGGACGATTGGCGGATGAGCCGCAAGCTGACTCTCAACCTCGGATTGCGGTATGAAGTGAACGTTCCGCGGACGGAGCGGTTCGACCGCATCAGCATTTTTGATGTGGGCGCGGTGTCGCCGATTGCATCGCAGGTGCCTTCCATTCCCGGGCTGCGAGGCGCGATGGCGTTTCGAGACGGAGACAACCGGCAGTTGATCCCGGCGGACAAGAACAACTGGGCTCCGCGGTTTGGCTTCGCATACCAGATGACGAAGGACACGTTGATCCGCGGCGGTTATGGGATCTTCTTCGGGCTGTCCTCGACGGATGCTTCCGGCGCGGCGGGCGGATTTGTGGACGGTTTCCAGGCGACGACCAGCATTGTGACGTCTCTGGACGGGACGACCCCGATTGCGAGTCTCTCGAATCCGTTCCCGAATGGCTTCAACCAGCCGTTATCGCGCAGTCAACTGACGGCGAGCTCGCTGCTGGGCCAATCGAACACCTCCGGCCTGCTCTCGCTGGCGACGCCGTATTTCCAGCAGTGGAACTTCTCGGTGCAGCGTTCGCTGGGGCAGAACCTGATTGCGGAGATCGCATATACAGCGAACAAGGGTACGCATGTGCCCTACACGAACTACAATCCGAACGTGTTGACGCAGGCGCAGAACGCTCTGGGTACGGTGAACCAGCAACTGGTACCGAATCCGTTCTACAGCATCATTACGGACCCGACCAGTTCGCTGTCGCTGGCGACGGTACAGCGCGGTCAACTGCTGCGGCCATACCCGCAGTACGGGTCGATCAATCTGGTAAATCCGTCGATTGGGAACTCGAACTACCACTCGATGCAGGCGCGTGTGGAGAAGCGCTTCAGCAAGGGCTATACGCTGCTGGGTGCCTATACGTGGTCGAAGAACATCACCGACTTTTCGAACGCGGCCGTGGGTTCGACGACAGGCGTCATGGATCCGTACAACCTGCGCTTGGAGCGGTCGTTGGATTCGCAGGATGTTCCGCATCGCCTGGTGGTGAGCGGTGTGTACGAACTGCCGTTCGGGCGCGGCCGCTGGCTGGGGTCGCACTGGAACCGGGGTGTGGACATGCTGTTCGGCGGGTGGCAGCTGAATGGCATTGCGAGCTTCCAGAAGGGGGAACCGCTGGTGATGAGCGCCATTTCGGGTTCACGCCCGATCCGGCTGCAGCAGAGTGGGGAACTGAGCGGCTCGACGCAGAGCCGGCTGCTGCGCTACTTCGATACGAACGCCTTTGCGGTGCCGGCCGCCTTCACGGTGGGCAACAGTTCCAGGACGGCTCCGGACCTGCGCGGGCCTGGCATTGCGAATTACGACCTGTCGCTGTTCAAGACGTTCGCGATCTATGAACGGTTGAAGGCGCAGTTCCGGTTCGAGACGTTCAATGCAATGAACCGGGTGTGGTTCGGCATGCCGAGCACGTCCATCGGCTCGACCAGTGCCGGTGTCATCAGCAGCCAGGCCAACTCGCCGCGCCAGTTGCAACTGGCCCTGAAGTTCCTGTTCTAATCGGATCAACGACCATGACCAGACGAGACTTCTTTGCCACGGCCGCGGTTCTAGGGGTTCCCGTTCACGCGGCGGAATCCGGCCAGCCAGACTGGCGCAACGTCAAGAATGGATGGCAGATTCCGCGGGAAGGCTACAGCGACCAGCCCTATGTGGTGGTGACGCGTGACGGCAACTGGCTGTGTGTGCTGACCACGGGTCGCGGAGTGGAAGGCGAGCCGGGCCAGCACATCATTGCGACGATCAGCACGGACCAGGGGCGGACGTGGTCGACGCCGATCGACATCGAGCCGGCGGATGGGCCGGAGGCGTCGTGGGTGATGCCGTTCATTGCTCCGGGCGGGCGGGTGTACGTCTTTTATACCTACAACTCGGAGAACCTGCGGCTGGATACGCGCAGCAACAATCCCAAGGTGGGGCGGCGCGTGGATACGCTGGGCAAGTATGCGTACAAGTACTCGGACGATCACGGGCACACGTGGTCGAAGGACCGGTACTTCATTCCGATGCGGCCGATGAGGATCGACCGAGAGAATGCGTGGGAAGGGAAGCTCATGTACTTCTGGGGGGTGGGGAAGCCCATCCTGACCAGTAAGAAAGAGATGATCTTCGGCTACGCCAAAGTGGGGAAGTGGGGCGATCCGGGCGGCATGGTGACGTCGCAGGGCGTCTTCATGAAAAGCTCGAACATCGCCACGGAGAAGGATCCGGCGAAGCTGCATTGGGAACTGCTGCCGGAGGGCGAGGAAGGGTTGCGGGCGCCAAAGAATCCCGTGTCGGACGAAGCGAACCTGGTGGAACTGAGCGACGGCAGCCTGTATTGCACATATCGCAGCATCGACGGCTACAACTGCGCGGCGTACAGCCGGAACGGCGGGAAGACGTGGACGCCGCCGGGATATGCGACGTATACGCCGGGCGGGCGGCCGATCAAGCATCCACGGGCGGCGAACTTTGTGCGGAAGTTCAGCAACGGCAAGTTCCTGCTGTGGTATCACAACCATGCCGGCGAGGCCGTGCATGCTCAGAAGTGGCCGTACTACACGGGCCGGAATCCAGGCTGGATCAGCGGCGGCGTGGAGAAGAATGGATTCATTCACTGGAGCCAGCCGGAGATCCTGCTGTACGACGACAACCCGGATACGCGCATCAGCTATCCGGATTTCGTGGAGGACAAGGGGCGGTACTACATCACCGAGACGGTGAAGACGTATGCGCGGGTCCACCCGATTGACCAGACGCTCCTGGATGGGGTGTGGAATCAACTGGAGAACAAGTCCGTGGCCAAGTCCGGGCTGGTGGCGACGGCCGCCGGGCGGGCTGCGTCTGTAGCGCTGCCGAAGTTGGCGGAGCTCTCCGCCGGTGGCGGTTTGACGCTGGAGTTCTGGGTGAAGTTGAGCGAGTTGTCGGAGGGGCAGGTTCTGTTCGACACGGTGACCGCGTCGGGGCAGGGCGTATCGGTAAGAACGACGGATCGCTTCACGCTGGCGCTGACGATGAGCGACGGCCGGGCCAAGTCGACCTGGGACTGCGATCCCGGGACGCATGCCGGGACGCTGCGGTCCGGCGTGTGGCAGCATGTCGTGTTTATCGCCGACGGAGGACCGAAGATCATCTCGGTGGTGATTGACGGGATCCTGAACGACGGCGGGGCGGTACGAGACTACGGGTGGGGGCGGTTTGCTCCCGAACTTGGTGACGTGAACGGCGAGCCCGAGGCAAAGGTGGGTCAGAAGATCTTCGGCGAGATTCGCAAGCTGAGGGTCTACAATCGCGCCCTGAGGACCTCGGAGGCCGTTGGCAACTATCGCGCCGGCATCGAAGCCTGAAGACCTGATTCCGAAGCCGTAGCGGGAAAAGGCGTCCATTTCCTCTCGAGGCGGGTTCACACGCACTGCAATACACTGAGGTGTTGGCCAGATACCCAGTGCGAAAGAATCCGCCCTCCATGCATAGTTCAAATCAAGGTCCCGCCCGCTTTGCCGCGGAGGTGATGCGCGCTCGCGCGCTGGCCGCCGTCATCCTGGGTTTGCTGGCGTCTGGGACCGGCCTGAGCCAGACGCAGGCCAGTGATGCCGTGCCGGCGAAGCGGCTGAAGCAGGTGCTGTTCATCGGCGATGAGAAGGGCTACCGGCATGAGGCGATCTCGCACGCCATGGCGACCGTGGAGAGGCTGGGCCGGGAGACCGGGTTGTGGGCGACTCACCTGAGAACCGACACGGAGCCGCTGACGAAGAAGAAGCTGGAGTACAACGCGAAGAACCTGAACGATTTCGACGCGGTGATCTTCTATACAGGCGGCACGCTCCAGATGGACGAGCAGCAGAAGGCGGATCTGCTCTCGTTCGTTCGTGAGGATGGGAAGGGGTTCCTGGGCATCCACAGTGCGGCCATCACCTTTGTGCAGTGGCCGGCCTACGGAGAGATGCTCGGCGGATACTTTGACGAGCATCCGTGGGGGACATTCGAGGCGCCGATCGTCGTGGAGGATGCGGGTTTCCCTGGGATGCAGAAGTGGCCGGCGGCCTTCCAGATGACGGATGAGATCTACCAGATCAGGAACTATTCGCGTGAGAACACGCGGGTCCTGATGCGGCTGGATGAGACGAAGGTCGATCTGTCGAATAAGAAGGTGAAGCGGGCGGATCGGGACTTTGCGGTCAGTTGGGCGAAGAACTATGGGCACGGGCGCGTGTTCTATACAACGTTGGGGCATGTGCCGGCCAATTGGGACAGACCGGATTTCCAGGCGATGATCATCGGGGCGATCCAATGGGCGACGCGGCAGGTGGATGCCGACATCACGCCGCGGCCGATGCCCGCGAGTGCAAGGAAGTAGAAGGAGTTTTCGGAATGACCCACACCCGGCGTAGCTTTGTTCGAGCATTGACCGCGGGCGCTGCCTCGGTTCCCTTGATGGCGGCCCGGCGGCTGAACATCGGGATTGGGGCGTACACCTACCACGCAATCTCGACGGACGCGATGATCGAGCACCTGCGCGCGCTGAAGGTGACGGAGATCGAAATGTCGCGCGGCGAATTCATGAACTTCAACAAGCCGCCGGCGGAGTTGTTCGGCAGTTTCCGCAGCAGGATTGACGCGGCGGGCATCCGGTGCGTGTCGTACTATGCGCCGACGATCAAGGACAAAGCGGATCTGGATGGCGCGATCCGGTTCGCGCGGATCCTGGGCTGTTCAAACATTACGGGCGATCCGACGGGGCCGGTGCTCAAGTATGTCGATGAGCGCATGACGGCGGAGGGGCTGACGTTTGGCATCCACAACCACTATTTCAAGAACCGCAAGTTCGACTACGAGAGTCCCGAGGACATATTGAAGGCGCTGGACGGGCTGTCGGAGACAGTCGGCTGCACTTTGGACGTGGGGCATATCGTGTCGTGCGGATTCGACACGGTGGATGCGGTGCGGAAGCTGGGGCCGCGTCTGAAACTGGTCCATCTGAAGGATATCCAGGCCCGAGGGGGCGAAGTGAACGTGCCCTTGGGGCAGGGGCTGTGCCGGGTTCCCGAGGTGATGAAGGAGCTACGCCGGATCGGCTTCAAGGGGCTGATCGCGCTGGAGTACGAGAAAGAGGGCGACATTCTCGAGGATGTGCGGCGTCAGATTGCGACGGCCCGCAAGCTGGCGTAGGCGCCCAGTACAGCGGCTGAAGGGATGGGGCTGACCTGGCCGAGGGCTGGTGGCGATGAGGTGAGGGGCCGGCGTGGCGGGTGAAGAAGAGGGGCTCAATCCAGGACGACACGAACCGTAACAGAGGCGGCCGGACAGTGCCAGCCGCCCCGGAACACTCTCACTTGCCCCAAACTGTTGCCTGACGGCGCCGGAGGGACAAGGGTCCGGCGCCATCCATCCTACTGAACAGAACGGGAGCTAGTCGTTGACAACCGCGCCAGTGGTGGCGTTCACGTAAGTGAAATAACCGTCCTTCGAGGTGCCCCACATGATGTACCAGACGGGAGCGGGGAACCGGGAGGAGTTGCCGAGCGTCATCGTGTACTTCATGCCGGGATGCGACTTCAGCCAGCCGGCAGCCTTATCGCTGGCGGTTTTGAATGCCGCATCGGAGTCGATCAGGAACTCAGCATTGACGAAGGCCTTGCTGTTCGGCGTTGCGCCGCCCCAGGTCTGCTTGTCGCTGATGTTTATGCCTTTGTGGATATCGGGCCCGCTGTCGGCTACTGCCCAACTGAATGTCCGCGCTTCCTTTTTGCTGGGGGAGACAAATACCGCTGTCCACAAGCCGGCCTTGCCTTCCTCATTCTTGATGTTGGCGACCTCGCCGCCCTTCAGGTTGAGCGTCAGCAGGTCAGGCGCCCAGGTGCGGGCTACCTTGTACATCTCGAAGTAGGCCCCGCGGGCAGCGACGGGCCCGGTGGGCTTGGCCGCTTCTTTTTTGGCCTCGGTTTCGGCTTTGGCGCTTGGGGGCGGAGCCTCAGAGCAGCTCGATAGTAGGATCGCGGCAACTGTCACGGTTGCGGCAGAGAAGAGTTTCATACCCATTAGTCCATACCTCCGGACAGCACAATCATACTCTCTCGCTTCGCCGATTACATCCCTCCCCCCTAGCCTTGACCAGAGAGGGGGCAGCGGGCTCCGGCGGGGGGTAGAGGCGGCGCAGGGTGGCGGTGTATGGCGTCCGTCCTTTCGCTGCATCTGTTTATGAGAACACGGTCAGGTCCTCATGACGTTCGGATACAGGTAGTTTCAGATCTGATTAAATAATGTGCATGCCGGCCGAAGTTTTGCGAACCCGGCCCGGCGGCGGCTCGTAGTTTGGAGAGAGGCCGGTGAGCGATGGATCGCGCCGGATCTGATCTCAAGGCGACCATGAATCCAACGAATGCCCGCTACCACGCCCTGGACAGCATGCGAGCGTCCATGATGCTGATGGGGATCTATCTGCACGTGGTCGTCGGATACTCCGGCGACGGGCACTGGCCCTACATCGATCCGCATCCCAGCACGGCCTTGTCGTTCACGCTGGGCATCATTCATTCATTTCGAATGCCGGCGTTCTACGTGATGGCCGGGTTCTTTGGGGCGCTGCTGTGGAATGGACGTGGCGCGGCTTCGTTTGTCAGCAATCGCATCAAGCGGGTGCTGATCCCCTTCGCCCTGTTCTGGGCGTTTCTGTTCCCCTTGATGGCGACCATCGTCATCAGCCTGGAAAAGGGTACTCAGCAGGTGGTTCCGGCATTCCTGAGCGGCGCCGTCCTGCGGCGGCTGCATCCGCTGCATCTGTGGTTCCTTGAGTATCTTCTCTTCCTTTACGCGATCGGCGGCGTGGTGGCCTGGCTGTCGCAATGGTTCCCCGAAGGCCTCATGAAAGGGATTCATTCCGCTTACCGGTGGGCGTTGCAGCGGCCTTACGCGCCGGCGCTGTTTGCCTTGTTCTCCTGGCTGCAACTGGCCTCGATGCGCGGGAATCTGAAGGACTGCGACGGATTCATGCCGGAGTTGCCGATTCTGCTGGCCTATATCCCGCCCTTCACGTTCGGGTGGCTGCTGTACACGAATCGGGATCTGCTGGACAGGTTCAAGAAGCACATCTGGGTGTATCTGGCGCTGGCGGTGCCGGCGTTCCTGGTGTACGGACTGGTGCCTGGCGGGACTCACCCTTACATCAAGGCGGCGGGCAATGTGCTGCTGTGCTGGTTCAACATCTTCGTCTGCACGGGGCTGTTTCTGAAGCTTTGCAGCCGTCCCAGCGCGAGATGGCGGTATATGTCGGACGCGTCCTACTGGCTGTTCATCATGCACATGCCAGTTGTGGTCGGTCTGCAGGTGGCACTGCTGCCGCTGCCGTTGCCTGCCCTGGCGAAGGTTCCCATCGTGCTGGCCCTTGCGGTGGTGATCCTGATCGTCTCCTACGATCTGATGGTGAGATCCACGTGGATTGGGGTCCTTCTCAATGGCCGCCGCTATCCGCGCCGGCTGCCGGTGATGGCCGCGCAGGAAGTGCCTGCTGTGCTGGAAGGAAGCACCGGGAGGGTCTAAGCCGCAGTAGCCCGGGGCGTCTGCGCACGGGACAACCGGCGGCCCGTGCGATAGTAAGTGGAAATGAACGAGGTAAGGATTCGACCTGTTCTGGGGATGGGCCCTGGGTTTTTCATCGTGCTCTCAGCCTTCGGGCAGGCGGCCTGGGCGCAGACGGATCCGGCAGCATTGAAGCCGCTACGGACCGCACCCGTGGAGAGATTCGCGGTCAATGCCGGGTTTCGCGATTGCGGGACCGGCCACGTTGTCCGGCGGCACGATTCTCGCGGGCAGTCCGACGGGCGCCGGAGGATTGTTCGCGGTGGACACGGCCACCGGAAAGGTCAAGTGGTCGCACCGTCCGGCGTTCCGGGGGGGAACTGCCTCCGTATCGACGTCTCCGGCTGTTGCCGGAGGAACCGTGGTTGTCCCATACGGCGCCGGCTATCCGGGCGCTGTCGTAGCCCTTTCGCTGGCTACGGGGAAAGAGTTGTGGCGCGGACCGGATCCCGTGCTGGATGCGGCTGCCGTGGTCCACGGCGATCTTGCCTACATTCTTGCCAAGGACGGCGCGTTTCACGCCCTGGACCTGGCGAATGGCAAGGAACGGTGGAAAGTGGTGCTGAGTGAATCCCGGCCGAATTGCGCTTCGCGGCCAGTTGTGGCAGGTGACACGATCTACCTGACCTCGAGCGCTGACGCCGTGGCCGGCGATTCGAAGAAGCCGGCCGGGAACTATCTGATTGCCGTCGACGCAGCCACCGGTCAGGAACGGTGGCGGTACCGGGCCGAGGCGCCCTACGTCCACCGCGGTGTCTGCCTGGGTCAACCTGTGGTGACGGCCACGACGATTTACGGTTCCGGCGAGTCGTACCTATACGCCATCGCGCGGGACACAGGCCGCGACCGATGGAAACCGTTTGAGGTGCGCCGCACGGTGGAAGGACGCGAGCGGCCGGTGCAGGTGGTGGGTCTGGTGGATTCGGAGGCCGCTCTGATCGGCATGACCGCGAACCACCTGATCGCCTTTGACAAGGACTCCGGCCGGACTCTGTGGGAGATCGCGGGACAGTACACCGAGCGGGCTCCCTCGACGGCCGTGGTGGGCAAGGTGCTTTACTTCCAGGGCAGCCCGTCAGTCCAGCCGGCGGCTGCGCCACGCGGAACACTCTATGCGTTGGATCTCGATACCCGGACGATCCTCTGGTCCTACTCGCGCAAGACGCTGGAGCCGAACTGGTCCTTTGGCACGGTCAGCGCGGTGGATGGCGGTTTGTGGGTGGATTCCTATCAGGCGCTGGTGAAGCTGCAGTAGTGCGCTCGCAAAAAGAAAGAAGCCGCAACCCGCTGGGGCTGCGGCTTCTTTGCTTGCATTGAACGTGGTTAGAAGGTAATTCTCAGCCGCAGGCGAATGGCGCGCCGGCTATCGACGCCGTCCTGCGCGTAGCTGGTGAGCAGACGGCCGAAGTCGGGGTTCGGCTGGACATCCTGGATCTCCGGCTTGAGCGTGGTGGGGTTCACCTTCATTGTGAAGTTGCCCAGCGAGCCGATGTCGTAGTTGTCGGGCGACTTCAGCGGGTGGTTGAGCACGTTGTTGGCATCGGCGCCCAGTTCGACTCTGATCCGTTCGCCGAAGCGGAAGGCCTTGCGTACGCCGAGGTTCAAGCCGTAGGTGCCCGGTCCGGTGAGCAGGTTTCGGACCGCGACATTGGGATTCGTAAAGAGATCCGCGCCGAGGGGCATGAGGCCGAAGGCGCTGGGATTCCAGATGCGGTCGCCGCTCTTGACGTTGGGATTGCCGGTGACCAGCGGGCGGAAGGCCGTGCCGTAGAAGCCGCCGGTGGCGTCCACGGAGCCCGAGGCGAGGTTGCCGGGCGTGATGGGGTCGCAGTTGTCGCAGAGCCAGAACGGAGAGAAGCCCGTGCCGGTTTTGGCGAATGCCTGCCAGGAGAGCTGCCAGCCGCCGATGAAGGTATCGGCCAGCCGGGACATGCCGGAGCCAAAGTGGGCGTTCCGGCCGAACGGCAACTGGGCGACACCATAGGTGATGAAGCGGTGGCGGGAGGTGAAGGCGTCCATGCCGTAATCGGCTTCGGGATTGAACTGATTGTAAGCCGTGCCGCCGAGGCTCGCGTTGCCGGTGTCGGGCGCGGTGGATTTCTGATCCAGGTAAGTGTAGGAAGCGTTGAAGGTGAATCCCCCGGCAAAGCGGCGATTCACTTCCGTCTGAAACGCATGGCTGCGGCCGTGGCCGAAGTTGCCGAAGCTGGTGAGATAGTTGCCCAGGTCCGGGTAGGGAAGGCGCTTGCGGTCGGAGTCGGAGTAATCGCAATCGCCGTCGTCGGGCGTGCAGGCGGTGATGCCGTCGCCGATGGTCGTGCCGAAGGGCTGGTCGCTGGGCGGAATCATGTTGGCGTCGACGCCGGAGATGAGGCGGCGCATTAGGGTGCCGAGGTAGGAGACGCGGATGCCGGTCTGCCAGCCGAGTTCTCTTTCGACGGTCACGTTGTACTGGTGGATGCGGGGCTGCTTCAGGTTGAAGGGGACCCAGTTGCCGGAGGTAATGCCGCTGAGACTGCTGAGGGCGCCGCCGGACATGGGGCTGGTGCCGTGGTTGGCGCCGGGCCAGCCGGAGAGTGGCGAGTCCGCAGTGTTGGTCTTCGTCAGGCCCACCTGGAACGAGTTGGTGGCGAGAGGATCGCGAATGCCCTGCGCTGCGGAGGTGGGGTAGAACATGCCGTAGCCACCGCGGAGGACGATCTTCTCAGTCATTCTCCAGGCGACGCCGACGCGAGGCGCGATGTTGCCGTAGTCGGTCCGCACGAGCGAACGCGGCAGGTCCAGCTTGTCAGCCGTGACGACGCCGAACGCGATGTAGCGGGGATCGACATAGGCGAGGGTCTTCTGAGACGGCACGACATAACGGCCGCGTTTGCCGTTGCCGACAAAGTCGGGGTCGAAGTTCACCATCAGGTCGTTGTTCTCGGTGAACGGGGTGACGATCTCGTAGCGCAGGCCGAGGTTGAGGGTCAGGCGCGGATGAATCTTGAAGTCGTCCTGGACGAAGTAGCCCTGCTCCCAGTTGTGTACATCCATGGGCGGGCGGAACTGATTCACATAGCTGACGGTGTTGGCGGGCAGGCCCATGAGGAAGCGGGCCAGAGGGTCGGTGCCGGCGCCGCTGTAGTTGATGAGGCCGCGCGGGTTGCCGCGGCCGCTGGTGAAGCCGTCCTTCGCCGCATTGTAGACCGCGTCGGCGCCGGCCTTGATGGTGTGGCGGCCTTTGAGCCAGGTGATGGTATCGCCAAACGTCACGAGGGTCTGATCGAGAGGCCGGTAGGTGTTGCGGCCGCCGTTGGTCAGCGCCTGGAAGTTCGTGCCCAGATTGACGGCGGGGTGGCCGAAGGTGTCGAGGGCGGAAGGCGTGATGACGTCGCCATAGGCTTTGATGTCCGCGTCGTTGAAGCCGATGGTCTGGAGGAACTGCCGCAGGGTGTTGTTGGAGCGGCGCAGGTTCGGCACGCGGTTGAAGCCGCCGCGGGCTTCGTTGATCACCGTGGGCGCGAACATATGGATCTCCGAGATGGAGACGGTGTCGTTGCGGCGGTCGTTCTGTGTGAGGCCCAGGGGCGTGAACGGCGCCACCACGGCGGCGTTGGCCGAAACCTGGCTCTGGGCGTTGTAGACGACGTACATGCGGTCGGACTCGCGGAAGTCGTGGTCGACGCGGATTGTGCCTAGGTTGCGGACCGATGTGCCGGGTACGTTGGTCGAGTACTCCACCAGACGGCCATTGGACGAGTTGATGGGCGCGCTGGTGCTGATCTGCGGGAAGTAAGTCTGGACGAGCTTGGCGGTGATCGGATTGAGCAGCCGCTGCGGAATGGAGCTGAAGCGTACACCCGCGCCGTCGACGGTGTTCTGGGCGATTTCGGACGGTGTGAGGCTGACGCTGGCCGGAACCAGCGGTTTCACTGAATCGGCGACCTTGGTGAAATCACCGGCCAGCAGCGAAGGGTGAGGCAGCCGGGTGTTGCGGATATAGACGGGGCTGTTCAGGTACTGGCGTTCGTAGGCCCCGAAGAAGTAGGTGTTCTTGATTTTGGGCAGGGGGCCGCCGAAGGAGCCGCCGAACTCATTGAGGTTGAAGAACGGGTTCGGGTAGTTGGGGGTTGCCTGGGTGGGGACGAAGGATGCCTGGCCGTTCTTGTCCCGGATATCCCAGGCGGCCAGGGCGGAGTTTTTGTTGTCCCAGAAGGCAGAGCCGTGATAGCTCGCATCGCCGCGGCGGGTGCTGACGCGGATGTTGGCGATGCCGGCATACTCGGCCGTGAAGTTGTTGGAGAGGACGGTGACTTCGCCGACGGTTTCGAGGGACGGCTGGCTGGTGGTCGGTCCGCCGAAGACGCCGCCATTGGTGCGCTGGCCGTCGACGGAGAAACTGGCGCCGTAGCTCTGCGCGCCCAGGAACTTGAAACTGCCGTTGGAATTGCTCTGCGTGATATTGGGGCTGAGGTAGAGGAAGGACGTGTAGTCGCGGCTGTCGCGAGGAAGCGCGGTGACCTGTTCGTTGTTCAGCGAACCGCCCACGGTTGGGTTGTCGGTCTGAACCATGGGCGCTTCTTCCTTGATGACGACGACTTCGTTGGCGCGGCCGATTTCCAGATGGCCGTCCAGGCGCGCGGTTTCGCTGGTGCGCAGGGTAACGCCGCCGATCTCCAGTGTGTTGAAACCAGCGGCGGTGAACGTGACCTTGTAGCTTCCGGATTTGAGACCGGTGGCCTCGTACTCTCCCTCCGAGTTCGTTTCGAGGGATCTCACCGCCTGCGTGCCCAGGTCGGTGATGGTCACCTTGACACTGGGCACCCGGGCTCCGGAGATGTCGGTGACTGTGCCGCGAATCGCTGCTAAGTCAGTCCCTTGTCCCCAAAGAGCCGCTGGTGCGATGCAGGCCGCGAGCGCGAGGATGAGGCTCGAGATCAGGCGTCGATTCAGATGCAGCATAAAACTCTCCTACCGTTCATGACTTCTGCTTGGGGCAACTTACCCCTGCGAGATGATACGAAAGTGATACCACGGCCGAAATCAAAACACAAGCCAAAAAGAAATCAAACGATAGAATTAGTAACGATACACAGCGATACTTGTTAAGCAGAGTAAAGTATCTGAAATAGCCTCGCCGGGCCGCGAAAAGCACTGGAGCGGCTTTGGCGCTGCTCCGGCCAAGTCCACGGCGGGGAATCAGTTAGCCGGATCCGGAGGTGATCTCCGCCGGGCCGGCGGCCGGGCTTCCGGTCGTGGCTGGGTCCTCGAGGAGCTGTGAGATTGCGCATTCGGGACGGCTTCCGATGACAAAGGCGCGACGGCTGCGTACAATGACCAGACGGTTCAGATTCTGCGGCTCCGCCGCGAGGAGAGGTGGTTTGGGAATGAAGAAGAAGATTGGCTTGCTGCTGACTGTCATGTCCCTCGGTGTCCTGCTGGGGCAGGACGAGGCCCAGTTCCCTGGGTGGATGAAGACGGTAGGCGGCAACATGGGCGCGACGAAGAAGGCGATTGAAGCGAAGTCGGCCGATGCCGCGGCTTCCGCGCAGAAGGTAGCGGATGCCTTCGACAAGGTGCACGGATTCTACAAGGCAAAGTCCGTGGCTGACGCGGAACAGGGTGCGGCCACGGCCAAGGCTGCCGCCGCGGATGTCGCGAAGTTCGCGCAGGCCGGAGATTTCGACAAGGCATCGGCGGCGTTTGCAACCCTGGGTGGGACGTGCAAGGGCTGCCACGAGGCGCATCGGGAGAAGGCGGCGGACGGCAGTTACAAGATGAAGTAGGGCTCGCGTTCCTGCTGCCCCTGTCATGGGGGCTGGTGGAATGAGAATCACACCGCGTTCATGGGGTGGCCCGGAGCGCTTCTACTGAAGCATTCCGGGCCACACTTTCGTACCCTGGATCACACCTCCGTCCGGAACCATGTATCGGACCGTGGTGTCCCAATCGTATGGGTCGAGTTTTGTGGCTGCTGGCTGTGGTGTTGCTTGCCGGTTGTGGCTCACCTTTTGAGTTCAACCACAGCGAGATGACGGACGACCAGATTATCGACCGATCGAGCCATCTCATCATTGGCGTTATTGAGTATCAGGTATTGGAGAGTTGGCCGCTGGTCAGGACTCCGGGCGAGGAGTCCAAGTTTTGGAAGGTCCTCCGGAGGCGGGTTCGCGTCGAGACCATTTTGCGCGGAACGGAAGACCGGCGATCCGTCGACATTTACGAAATCTACTGGACGGGCGGCGCCGCGGGAAAATGGAACTCGACCTCGAACGGCGAACGATGCCGTTCTCCTTTGCGGGTCGAGAATGGGCGTTACCATTTGACCCGCGACTGGTCCTCGAAGCATCTTCCAAATCAACAGTGGACGACACGATCGGTTGCCTCTGGACGGCTCCCATCCGTTTGGGGAGCGCTTTGCGCTTATGAACTATTGGGTCCAGCCCGGTTGGGGGTCAGGATCGTCAGGCTCACTCGATGATCCATTTGACGCGCTCAGTCAGTGGCGCAAGGTCAAACTCTGGCGGGGTCTGCTCAAACACCCGGAACTTGCGGTTCGTCTTGCTGGGTGTGAATCCCTGCTTCACCTGAGCGGATGGGCCCAGGATGAGTGTTGGGATCAGTTTTCAGACGAGGAAAGGGCTCTTTTGAGCCGCCCCTATGCCGTCACCTCTCCGATACGCGCCTGGCGCGAGAATCGTGAAGCGGAGAAGAGAATGGCCAAGGGTGGGGCTCTGGATCTCTCCAGCACCAAACTGGAACATTGGCAGATGGACGAACTCCGCCTATGTACGACTGTGAACAACCGCCAACTTCGCACCCGGTTCTGCCGCGACTTCCAGCGCCGATTTCCCCTCGATCGGGACAACGGTTGCCCGGCGAACCTCCCTCCGCCTGCAACCATCGTTACGGAGAATGGAGACGTGCCATTGCGTGGGGAGTGGCCCAAAGAACTCGTGGGCGAATGGAAGGCCGCCAAGCAGTAGCGGGGTGGCGGCATCCGCCGGTTCCTTCACGGCAGCCTCTGGTCCTCCTATGCGACCCTAATCCTACGGATGGAACAACTCACCTTCGATTCCGCGCCCTCCGTCTTCACCGTCTCGGAAGTCACGGCGGCCATCCACCGGTTGCTCACTCACAACTTCGATGACGTGCGCATCACCGGCGAAATCTCGGGCTACAAGGTGTGGACCTCCGGACACGCGTACTTCACTCTGAAAGATTCCGGCGCTCAACTGCGGTGCGTCCTGTTCAAGAACACCCTTCGTTATCTGCGATTCAAGCCCACCGATGGGCTCGCGGTGGTGGCTCGCGGGTCCGTTGAAGTCCGGCAGGAGCGCGGCGAGTACCAGCTCATCGTCTCCTCCCTGGAACCGCAGGGCGTGGGTGCGCTGCAACTCGCCTTCGAACAGCTCAAGGCTCGACTGGCGGCGGAAGGCCTCTTCGCCACCGAGAGGAAGCGGCCGCTCCCAGCCTTTCCCCAGCGGATCGGCATCGTGACCTCACCCCGCGGAGCCGTCATTCGCGACATGCTCACCGTGCTGCGCCGCCGTTTTCCCGGCCTGCACATCCGGCTATTCCCGACGCCGGTGCAGGGCGAGGGCTCGATTGACGGGATCTGCGAGGGGCTCCTTTACTTCGCGGAATCCGGCTGGCCGGAGGTCATCATCGTCGGCCGCGGAGGTGGATCCATCGAGGATCTCTGGACGTTCAATGAAGAGGCCGTGGCGCGCTGCATCGTCGAAAGCCCAATGCCCGTCGTCTCCGCGGTGGGCCACGAAACCGACTTCACCATCGCAGACTTCGTCGCCGACTTGCGGGCGCCCACGCCTTCGGCCGCGGCCGAGCTCGTCGTGCGCAACCGGGCAGACATACTGAATGCATTGGAGACCACCACGCACCGCGTGGAGCGGGCGATCCACTTCCGCCTGTCACAATCGGCCTGCCGGCTGCATGAACAGGGGATCCAGCACGCGGCCAGTCTCCTGCAGCGCCGCATTGCACGGCTCGGCCAGCGTCTGGACGATGTGGATCAGCGGCTGCGCCAGCACGACCCGCGCACCCGCCTGGCCGCTGCTCGTAGACGGCTCGACAGTGCCGCGCGTGCCCTGGACGACCGAATGCGGCGACGTCTGCTGGCCTCCGCACAACGGCTGCAGAGCGCGGCGCAGCCCGTACCGGAACTCATGCGGCGCCGGTTGGACGCGGCCTCGCTGCGGTTGAAGCCGCTTGCCGCACAGTTGCAGGCGCTGAGTCCGCTTGGGGTTCTGGATCGGGGGTACGCGATTGTCCAGACAGAATCCGGCCGGATAGTGAAAGCGCCCGACGATGCGCCGCCCGGTACTGGACTCGAGATCCGGCTGCGAACGGGGCAGGTTCGTGCGACGGTTGACACTCCAGGCGCTGCTGAAGAAGTCCCTTCGACTCCGACGGCCGGCTAGAAGCAGTTCTCGACGGTGGCGAGGTCCACCCCGGGTGCGAGGTGCTGGCACCAGGTCAGGATGTCGGTCTTTGGCACGCTGATGCACTGGCCTTCATCCTGGCCGCGCAGCCAGCGGTCAATCGCCTTGCGATCCTTGCGCGGGACGACCGGCAGGTGAAAGTCGCGTGCCATTTCGATCGAGCGATTGTCGACACCGGTGATGAGGGAGGGCACCTTGTGATTGAGGGCCAGAATCCCTCCATGCAATCGGGTCCCGACATAGGTGATGGAATGATTCGCCATCAACTCCTCGACACAAGACAGGGAATGGTTCAGTACCTCGAAGCGCTCACGGTTGTGCCGGTAGGCGGGCAATGAGCGCAGGTACTCGATGTCGCCCGTACCCTGCGGGAAGTAGAAAATGGTTCCTTCGAAGTGCCGCAGCAGCAGGCGGACCAATGCTTCGTCCTCTTCGGATTGGTGTAGTAATCCGTGAGCATCAGCAGGCAGTCCTCCGTGCGCAGCATCTGGCGGTTGCTGACCATGCCGTCCAGGCTCCACATCGAAGGGCACCCTGTATTCACGACATTGGCAATGCCGGCTTCGCGCAGCTTTGTGGCGGTGTAGCCGTCGCGCACGGAGTGCAGGCGATGGCCGCTGAGCACCCGTTTGTAGAACCTGGAAGTGAAGCGTGTCACCGGTCCCTGATACTGCCACCAGCCCACGCCGAACAAGACTCCGTCATTGATCTCGATGCGTTCGTATCCTGGTGGTCTTCCGCGAAATTCCACTGGTTGTACTCCAGAACATCGGACGACAGAAGATTCGAACCACCGAAAATCACAAGGCGGCTGGCGTCCATCATCTCCCGATGTTGTGGCTGTAGCGGGCAATGCGACGAGATTCGGTGAATTGCCTCGCCGGAAGGAGCAGTCCCAAAAATCGAGCAATGGCGCGAAAAATGACGAGGTCTCCAAGATTGGTGGAGGGGTCTTCATGGTCCTGAAGGGATGGGTCAATGAGTGAGATCATCCAGAATAATTCCAGCCTTGATCGTGCCGGCTGAAGGCCCGGATCCAGTTCGTGACCGATCGAATTATGAATCCAATTCAATTTTTGCAGACATTGTCATACGCAGTCCAGGTCTGATTTGTTAAGAAATCGCCTGCGCTTCGTCGGGATAGGCCGGAAGCCAGCAAATCCGCCGCGTCGAAGCGATTCCGGAAGCCAAGACTGTTCCGTGGCGCGAATAGGCTGATCTTAATCGAGGAAGGAAGGATGGCCGCCGCGCAGGACATTTGGCGGGGCATGCTATATCGGCGCCAGAGATGCTGGGTTCCGTTCACCTCAACCGCTGGGGGCAACGTGTCGTCGCCGGAACACTGCTCTGCCTCTATTCACTGTTGCTGCTGATGCCGCTGATGGCGGCCTCGCCGGAGCGATCCATGTCCGGCATGGCCTGTTGCCGCACTGGAAGAAGTGCTGCTGCCGCAAGACCAGCACGACGACCGCGGTCCTCTCCGACAAGTCCTGTGGGGGGCAATGCTGCCAACAGCCTCCGCCTCGAAGATGGCGGTGGAGTTATTCCATGCGGCGCGGCCCGAGCATGCCCACGTGTTACAGAGCGCGGACCTCGTCGCGATCTGTGATTCCCGTGGCGTAACAGCGGTCTCCGTTTATAGTCTGCGGCAGCGTCCACCACCCCTGACATTCGCCTGAAACTCACCAAAATTCCATTCGCGGTCGAATTTCCGTCCTGTCAGGGAGTTGTGTATGGTTTTTCGCCCATTATTTTTGTTTTGTTCTCTCTGTATTTGCCTTTTCTGTGCTGCCCAGGAGACGATCAGCCACGCCACGATCGGCGGGAGAGTAACGGATCCCTCAGGATTCGTGATTGAGAATGCTGTCGTGCGGGCACACCAGCTCGAAACCAACCAGACCAGCAACTCAATCACCAGCCGCGAAGGCCGCTTCCGCTTTCCGTATCTGCGTCCCGGGCCGTATGAGGTGACCGTGCAGCAACCGGGTTTCGCCCCCGTCACGCAGCGCGTCACGCTCACCGTGGGCGCGGCCTTTGAATTACCTTTTGAACTCCGTGTGAGTGGATCGGACACTACGGTGGATGTGCGGGCCGAGGCGAGTCTGGTGGAAGCAGGACGCAGCCAGGTGGCCGGCACTGTGCCTCAGGCCGAAGTAGCGAATCTGCCGCTGAATGGCCGCAACCTCAACGACATCGCCCTGCTGGTTCCGGGCGTGTCGCCGACCAACACCGCCAGCACCCAGCTGTTTCCTGAGACATCGGCCGTGCCGGGGCAGGGCATTTCCATCGCCAGCCAGCGCAACTTCTCGAACAGTTTCATCGTGGACGGCCTCAGCGCAAACGATGACGCGGCCGGACTGGGCGGCATGTTGTATAGCGTCGACGCCGTCAATAACTTTCAGGTTGTTACGTCCGGAGGCCAGGCCGAGTTTGGACGCGCGCTTGGCGGCTACATCAATGTCATCACCAAGAGCGGCACCAATGAGATGCACGGAGATATCTACGGCTACTTCCGCAACCAGCGGCTGAATGCCAGCAATGCACTGTCCGGGACGAAGCTCCCCCTGACCCAGGCTCAGTACGGAGCCAGTCTCGGAGGTCCGATCATGGCCGACCGTACTTTCTACTTTGGGAACTTCGAGCAGCGCAATCTGAACCAGTCCGGCCTGGTGACCATCCTGCCCGCGAATGTGGCTCTCATTAACGCACGCCTGGACGCCACGGGCTACCAGGGACCACGCCTGGCCACGGGCATCTACTCGAATCCGGTGCGCCTCACCAACGTGATCGGCAAACTCGACCACCAGTTCCGGCCGGCCGATCAGTTCAGCCTGCGCTTCAGCCTGTATGACGTCAGCAGCAGCAATACTCGCGGCGCCGGAGGACTGAACGCATATACCGCGGCGGCCGGGCTTCAGAACACCGACTACAACATCGCCGCCAGCAACATCGTCACCCTCTCCCCGCGTCTGGTGAACGAGACACGTGGACAGTTCACGAGCAGCAGCCTGCTGGCTGAGCCCAATGACGTGTATGGTCCCTCGGTCAGTATCGCCGGCGTCGCCACCTTTGGCCGCCTCTCCGGTTCACCCACGGGCAGGGAGAACAAACTGATCGAATTGGTGGACAACATCTCCTATCAGGCGGGGCCACATGCTCTGCGCGCGGGTGGGAATTTCCTTTACAACTCCACGACCATCACTTATCCACGTACCCTGCGTGGCAGTTACTCGTTCTCGTCCCTGGCGAACTTCCTCGCTGGTGTATACAACAACGCCGGATTCACCCAGACGTTCGGGAATACCGTGAATTCACAAACGAACCCGAACGTGGGTTTCTATGTCCAGGACGAGTGGAAGATCGCCCCACGGTTCACCCTGAACCTCGGTGTGCGCTATGACCTGCAGATTCCTCGAGTCCATTCAAACCGACAAAAGCAACATCTCCCCTCGCGGCGGTTTCGCCTGGTCGCCCGTTGCAGCTCGTCGCACCGTGGTGCGCGGCAGCTTCGGGCTCTTCTACGACCGTGTGCCGTTGCGCGCCCTCGCCAACGCCCTGCTGTCGAGCGGCAATTCAACCATCGTCACTCCGGCCAGTCAGATCAGCATCAGCCTGAGCCCCACGCAAGCCGGAGCGCCGGTCTTTCCGAACGTCATCGGCGCTTTGCCCGCTGCGGTTTTGCCGAACTTCTCCACGATGGATGTGAACATGCAGAACGCCTACTCCACGCAGGGCAGCCTGGAAGTGGAGCAGCAGCTGGGCGCCCACAGCACCCTGAGCGTCGGCTATGAGCACCTGCGCGGGTTGCACCTGATCGTGTCCATCAATCAGAACGTGCCCACCTGCGTGGCGGCTGGTTCCAAACAACGGTTGCCGGCCGAATCCGAACTACGCGAACAACACGCAATACGCCCCGCAAGCCGATTCCCGCTATGACGGGCTGCACGTTTCCTTCGTCCAACGGCCTTCGCGTTGGGGCAAGTTACCGGATCTCGTACACCTACTCCAAGGCTCTCGCCAATGTGGGTGAGTTCTTCTTCAGCTCCCGGTCGATCAATACAACATCTGGCAGGACTGGGGCCGCTCCGATGACGACCAGCGCCACCGGGTCGTCTTCCATGGCACAATTCATTCGCCGATGGGGCCGGCGAAGACCGCATGGCAGTTGGTGAGCCACGGCTTTCAGTTGGGCGGCATGCTGCAATACTACTCGGCGCTGCCGTTCAACATCACGGCGGGCAGCAACACGGTGCAAGGCACCGCCGCAAGGCCCACGGTCAACGGCGCTTTCATCGAGCGCAACGCCGGCCGCGGCTTCGACTTCCTGAACCTGAACGTCCGCCTCAGCCGTTCGTTCCAGTTCACTGAGCGATTGCGGATGGAAGCCATTGCCGAGAGCTTCAACTCCTTGAACCGGGCCAATGGCGTTACCCTGAATGGAGTATTCGGAGCGGGCGCGTATCCTACCAATCCTGCGGCAGCGTTCGGACAGGTAACTTCCGTGGCGGATCCGCGTACTATGCAACTGGCAGTGCGGATTTCTTTCTAGTCAGGAGTCAAAGATGCTACTTCTCGCGTTGCTGATGATGATGCCCGCGGATGGACCCGCGGCGGCGGCAGGACCAATGCGGCAACCGCAGGCAGCGGCGGCTCAGGGGCAGGTGGCCATGACCTACGGCGGGCCTGGCGCTGTTTACTTCTCCGCTTCACCGGATCAGGGCAAGACGTTCGGCCCGCCCGTGAAGGTGGCCTCGACACCCGCCCTGGCTCTGGGGCGGCATCGGGGACCTCGTCTGGCAATCACGAGTTCGGCCCTGGTCATCACCGCGGTGGCCGATCCCGACGCCGAACGCGGAAAGCAGCCGGGCAATCTTCTCGCCTGGCGATCGACCGACAAGGGCAAGACCTGGAGCTATGCCGGCACCGTGAATGACGAGCCAGGCTCCGCTCGGGAAGGTCTGCACGCCATGGCCGCCGGCCCGAACGGCAGGATCTTCGCGGTGTGGCTCGACCTGCGTACGAAGGGCACTAAACTCTATGGCTCGCAGTCGTCCGACGGCGGCAAGACCTGGTCAAAGAACGTGCTGGTCTACGAGTCTCCTGGCGGCACCATCTGCCAGTGCTGCCATCCCTCGGCCTTGATCGACGCACAGGGCAACATCTGGGTGATGTGGCGGAACGCTCTGGATGGCTCCAGGGATCTGTATGTCGCCAAATCCAGTGATGGCGTCCATTTCGAAGCGGCCGCGAAGCAGGGAGAATCCACCTGGAAGCTGGATGCCTGCCCCATGGACGGCGGCGGATTCTACGTCGAGAAGGGCAAGGTCACTTCGACGTGGCGGCGGGAATCCGACATTTTCCTCGTAGAGCCGGGCAAGCCGGAGCGGCGCTTATCCGCCGGGAAGGATACGGCCATTGCGAAGGGCAAAAAGGGCGCCTATGTCGCCTGGACCCGGGGCAGCGGTGGGGTGGAGCTTCTCGCTCCCGGCTCGAACCAGCCGCAGGTGCTTTCGGCGGACGGGTCGTTCGTGAACCTGACCGCTTTGCCGGACGGAACGGTGCTCGCCGCCTGGGAGACGCCTCGCGGTGTGGAGTCGAAGCGTCTCGATTAGCTCTTCTTGGTGTGGCGGGCTTCCTTCATGATGGGCCCGTAAACGAGCTTGTCGAAGGGCGGGCAGCCCGCCGGGTACTGGCCCAGTTCGTTCGTCTTCTGACGCATCAGGAACGTGCAGTAAGTGAGCGTCTTGCACACCCGGATCTCGTCCAGTTCGCCCTTCTCGATGACGTCTTTGGCGAAATCCGGGTAAGAGAGAACGCCC
This sequence comes from Paludibaculum sp., assembly GCA_049841055.1. GTDB lineage: Bacteria > Acidobacteriota > Terriglobia > Bryobacterales > Bryobacteraceae > Paludibaculum. Next base: position 47,647 of record JASGIE010000065.1, read on the forward strand.
CGGCCCAGGCCGAGGAAGGTCACGTTTCCGTCTTCCACATTCGCCGCGCCCGCGTTGATGGCGTACTTCTGGAGCCAGCTATAGCCGGTGCCCACGATAGGAAGGTTCGGGAAAGTACGCTGCAGTTCGCCGGCGATGCGGAAGTGCCGGTCCACGCCATGGAAGGGGTGTTCCGGCTGTTCGTAGTTCCCGTCATCCGGCTTCTCGAAGGGGCGGCCGATGTGCGGGTTGTAGTAGGGACTGCCAAGCGAAACGTTCAGGAGTTTGATGCCCCACTCCTGCAGCCACGTGATGGCCTGCTTGACTTCGGTCAGGTCTTCTTCCAGAGGATTATCGGGATTCACACCCCAACCCCAGGGGTACGGCGTGGGGAAGGGCAGTGGCTTGCCGAGGCCGGTCACTTCGTCGCGCACGAACGGCACGCTGTCGAAGCAGCCCAGCCGCATGCAGAGCAGCATCTTGTCGCCAAACCGCGCCCGCATCTTGCCCAGTACGTTCCGAAGGAATCGAGTCCGGTTCTCCAGCGATCCGCCGTAGCGGCCTTCGCGCGTCTTGGCGCCCAGTAGTTCCGCCAGCAGGTAGCCGTGGGTCGCCTTGAGATCGACCGCTGTAAAGCCCGCGCGTTGCGCCAACGCCGCGGTCTCGACGTAAGAATCTTCCAGACGTTCCAGTTCATCGTCGCTGATGACCGGATAGTCGGCCGGCACGCCGTTTTTCTGGTCGATCAGCGGATTGTGATAAGCGATGGTCCGCGTCGGTACGGAGTAGCGGCCCGAGGACGTGAGCTGGATCGGGACGAGCAGATCGTCCGTGGTGCCCCACACCTCGGTATGGGACCGGATCATCATCTCGTAGAGCCTGGCGAACGAATCGTAGGTATTGTCGTTCAGCCAGATCTGCCTTGGATTCGCCCGGCCGCCTTCGTGTACGGCTGTGGCTTCAAACCAGATCAGCTTGCAGCCGCCGCGGGCAAAGCGCTCATAGCGCCGCCACGTCAGTTCATCCGGATGTCCTTCCAGAGTTCCGTTCGCAGCCCTCCATGGGATGAATCGCCATGGAGTTGCCGGCTGTGCGGTCACCAACGGCCACCTTGCGCAGCAGGGCCTGCTGCACTTTGGCGGGGTCGTGCTCAAAGCGTACGTGTTGTGTGCCAAGATCCCGAGCGCCGGCTTCGAGCTCAGCAAGAGAACGGTAGATGAAATGACGCATCCGTAGTAACTAGTTTAATTGGCCTGGCTGAATGGCTTGTGACGCGGCAGCAGGGCGATCGCCAGCGCGCCGAGAAACGCGACGCCCAGCACGACGCCCATGGCTCCCTGATACGAACCCATCTCGCGGCGCAGCACGGAGACGAAGAACGGGAACCACGTCTGGCCGATGGTGTTCACGGGAAGAATGACCGCCATGGCGCGGGCCAGGGAATTGACGCCGAACTGGTCGGCCGCCATCAAGGGGATCATCATGTAGTCGGCGCCCATGCCGAAGCCGAACAGGATGGCGAAGGCGTAAAGGAAGAAGTCGGCGCCCGGCTTCACCTGCAACAGCAGCGGGATGGTGGCGGCCACGATGAAGTAGGTGGTGAACATCACCCACTTCTTGGAAAAGCGGTCAGAGAAGTAACCGATGGACAACCGGCCGGCGATGGAGGACCACAGGATCAGGATGGAGGCGATGCGCCACGCGCCGTCCACCTCGCCGCCCTTGGAGAAGCCCTCATCCAGGAAGACGAACTTCATGTGGAAGTTCACCGCGCCGATGGAGCCGATGGAGCAGAGGCTGCCCAGCAGCAGCAGCCAGAAAGCCTTGCTGGCGGCGAGCTCCTTGAAGGTCTTGGAGACCACCGCTGCTTCCGCCGGAGGCTGGTCGTCGCCGTCCGGGTTCTGGCCGATGTCGGAAGGCTTGTCCTTCAGAACAAACAGAACGAGAGGCCAGGACAGGAACAGCATCCCGCCCAGGATCATAAGCGCCGTGTGGTAGCCGAAGTTCTCGGTGAGGGGCTTCACCAGGTAGCTGCCCAGGGAGCCCATCAGGCCGACGCCGACATAGACGATCGCCATCGCCTTGCCGCGGTTCCGGCGGAACCACTGCGACACCATAATCTGGTGCGGCGGCGGGCCCGACAGGAAGTAGCCGACTGTGTAGAGGACCCAGAAACCGTAATACATCCACAGCACGCCGGGCATGTTGCCGAAGCCCATCAGCGCGATACACGTGAGGGCCGTGCCGATGAGGATCAGCTTCCGCGGACTGAAGCGGTGGATGACCAGAGGTCCAATCCAGAGGGTCAACGCCGCGGCCAGCGGGAAGCCGAGGGTGATCTGTTCGCGGGTCCAGCCGAAGTCGCGGGCGATGTAGTCGTAGAAAAACCCGATGTTGTAGTACGGGATACCCGTGGAGAGGCCGAAAGTGAAGCAGGCGGCGGCGACAATCCACCAGCCGTAGAAGGATTTCTTCATTCGAGTGCGAGGCTCCTGGCGCACGGCCCGCGAGAGAACGGGACCGCTATGTGAAATGCCAGTTATATCACACGATAGGGTCCCGGCCCCCGATGGCTCCAGGCAGGTGGATGCAATCGGCTACAGAATCCGCAGGTGGAAGCCGCCGTCGGCGTTGATGACCGTGCCGGTGCCGTAGTCGACGAGCCCGTCGGCGATCGCCCGGATCGGCTTCGCTACGTCGGAAGGATCGCCCAGGCGGTTCTGCGGCAGGAGCCCGTTCTTGGCCTTCTCCTCGTAGACGTCCTTCACCTTCTCAATCATGTCGGTGCGGATAATGCCGGGGCGCACTTCGAACACCTGCACATTGTGCGGCGCCAGGCGGGCGGCCCAAAGCTGTACGGCCATGCTGAGGCCCGCCTTCGAAACGCAGTACTCTCCGCGCATGGTGGAGGCGGTATAGGCGGAAATCGACGTGACGAAGACGACGCGGCCCGAGCCCTGCGCCACCATCTGCCGGGCAGCGAGCTGGGTCAGGAAGTACGGACCTTTCAGGTTGGTATCCAGAACCTCGTCGAAGATCTCCTCGCTGGCTTCGAGGATGTCTTTCCGTTCGCGGGGCGCGATGCCGGCATTGTTGACCAGAAGGTCAATGCGGCCATACTTCTCGACGGCGTATGCAATCAGCGCGGCCCGATCGGCGGGACTGCCGATGTCGCACTGCACGATATCGGCTCCGCATTCGGCCTGGAGCGATTCGGCGGCGTCGCGGCGGCCGCGATACGTCCCGATGACCGTGTGGGTGCGCGCCAGTTCAAGCGCGATTCCGCGGCCGATGCCCCGGGAGGCGCCGGTCACAATAGCGACAGGTTTGGTACTCATTGGATTCCGTTTTCTTTCAAAGCGGCGTCGATGCCTTTGGAGATCTCTTCAACGGTGAAGGTCTCGATGAAAGGAACGCCATTCACAAGGGCCGTGGGCGTGTGGGCTATGCCGCGCGCCACGCCGTCCTCGAAGTCTTTCTGCACCAGCGCTTCCAGCTTGGGATCCTGGAGCGCCGCGAGGGCCTTGTCCCGGTCGATCCCGTTCGCCTCACAGAATATGGCCAGGAAGCTGTTGAAGTTCTCGGGTTTGATCTCGGCCTGCGACTTCATGGCCAGTTGGCGGAACTTCACTGCTTTGGCCAGATCCACGGTTTGGAGGTAGCGGGCGGCGATGGCTGCGGGACGGGCCCAGGCGTGTTTGGCCAGCGGAAAATCCCGATGCTCGAAGGCCACCTTGGCACCGTACTTCGGAAGCAGCTTTTCGTCCAGCATGACGCGGAACACGGCACAGTCGGAGCACTGCAAATCCTCGAAGATCAGGACACGGACGGGGCTGTCCGCTTTGCCTTCCACCAGACGCTGTTGAGGAGTCATAGAAACGGCGAACACGGCGGCAACGAATACGGGAATCATTTCCGGCGTACCTTGTCCAGCAATCCGGCGGCAACGTCCTTACCCCTGGCGAGGGCCGCTTCATACGCTTCGGACCGTTCGGCCCGTGTCAGTCCATAGCCGATGCGGTAGATCCGCTCCAGCGAGAGGCCAACAACGAATGTACCGGCGTAGGCGATGGCTGCTTTCGGGAGGATCCCGCCGCCAAAGGGAATCTTGCCGACCAGTTCGCGGGCGGCGGCACGCCAACCCCACGCACCGGCGACGATGGAGCCGATCTCCGAGCGCTGTTCCCGGAATCCCACCGCGCGGTCGCTGGCGGCGGCCAACAGGAACGCCATGCGGATCTGGTTGGTGGTGAGCACCGCCGTATCCGAGGCGAATTCGCCCACCATCCAGGGCAGTTCCGCCAGGCTGGGAATCACGTTCGGCAGGGCGGTCAGCAGGGAGAACAGGGCATTCTCCTTCGAGACGGTGTGGATAGTCTTATGAATGGCGGCTTCCCGGAACGGGCTAAACAGCCGGGCGAGGGGCAGGGTGGCCTCGTCGAAGTTCTCTATGACGTTGTGAACCAGCCGGTTAGGGTGGGCCGGATCAAACAGGAACGCGTCTTTGTTGAGATCCCAACCAGAGGGGATGTCCGAATTGGATTCGGCCAGAATCAGGTGGTAGCGGCCATCGGGATCGGCATCGCCCGCCCGGGTGAGCGTACGTGCGATTTCCATGCGCTTTTCCCGGGAAACGTCGGCCGGGGCAAGGAAATCTTCCAGTTGCGCATAGAACGCGCTGGACGACCCGAGCATGAGCACCCGCACGGGCCGTTCCGCGGATTGCCGGATCTCGTTTGGATTGATGCGCGCAATAGCGGTGCGCACCTGATCAAGGAAGCGGAGCGACATGAGTTAGAAGTCCGTCTGATCCCACTCCGGGCTCTGCGCGCCAAGGGCACGCAAAACGACGCGGGGCATCCTTTGCCATTCTACGCCAAGGCCGATTCTCTCCACCTGTATGTTAGAGGAGAAGAACTCCAGCAAAGTTTCGGTCGTGGGGTGGAACTGCAGGGCGGGTGCGACCAGCAGGAGCCTGGGCGGCTTGCAACTCACAGGTAAACCAGGGAAATAGCCATTTGCCCGGAAATCGGCCCGGGCTGCGTGATGGGCCACCCGGATCCAGTAATCCAGTGCCTGTAGAGGGAGATTGGGGTCTTCCGAGGCCTTCAGCTCGATAACAGCCAGGCGGCCGCTGCGTTCCACGGCCAGCAGGTCCAGGCACGAGCGTTCACATCCGCTGAGTGCCGGCACCTGGCCGTACACCGGGTGCGGCAGAAAGCTGGCATCCAGGAGGGTTGTCTGGTCGCGAACGACAGATTCCAGCCACGCCTCCGGCTGCTGGAGCCGCCAGGGATGGTCGGGCACAGGACCGCCGGCCTGGCGAAACAGGGCGAGTTCTCGCGCCAGGGCCTCCACCGAAGCCAGGCTGCGCGCCGGTTCCTTCCGGAAGACACCGAGCAAGAGACTCCCGGCTTCGTAACGTGCAAATTCCAGGCCATTTACCCGCAGGCTGCGGACGCCGCCCGTCAATTGAACACCCTGGACTCCCGGCTGGAGTTCCGCCTGGCGAGCCCAGGCCTGCGCCTCGTTCAGAGGCTCCGGGGGACCCTCCTGCCACGGTTCGAGTTTTGTGATCAGATTGCCGTGATCGTCCGGATCAATCGGCGCCTCGAAGCCGCTGTCGTCATACCGGAATGGCCGGCAGACAACGTTCAAGTGGCGCAAGCGTAGGAGGGTAGCCGTCTCCGTTCCGCAGGGAAGAAACAGGGCAATCTCCTGCACCGGGTGGCGGCGGCGCAGATAGGCGAGCCAGAGGAGCGCATGGGTCAACGCGTCGGGCGCATGGGGCGCGGGCACCGCCAGCGCGGCAATCCGGCGCTCGCCTTTGGTGAGGCAGGCCCGCGGGCAGGCCGGGGAGAGGGTGTGCTCCAGATCAGCGCCGGAGGTGATCTGATCGAGTGTCCAGCCCGGGAATTGCCGGGCCAGCCAGCGCCTCAACAGTTCCCTCAAAACGGATCTCGAACTTTCCAGTAACGGTACGGAAGATTGAGGCTTGGCGAGATCAGTGAAGGTCAGCAATCCCGATTTGCCGCCGAAGCGCACTGTTTCCACCGTGAGCCGAGCGGTGCGGCGCTGGTGAATGGCGGTGATGCGCCGCATGAGGGTGCGCTGCTCGTCCCAGATCTCGAACTGAAGGTGTTTCGGGAAGTCGGAGAAGTGGTACGCCTCGGCGTCAGGGGGAACGGGGTTTCCCGGGTTCCAGGGCGGCGGGTTGGCGGCAGCCAGCGAGAAAACTCTCGATCTGCTCGCGCAGCGCGGGGACGGGCGTTGGGCGGGCCGCTTTCTTCTGAGCGGACACCATGGCCATTATAGAATGTCTGGAAGTGGCTGGAGCTATTACCCCACTCACCAGTATGGGTATACGCACGGCCAAGTTGGCCGGGGATTGTGAAGGAGCGAGATTGGAGACGCTGGCAGATCGGTTGACGGAAGTGGAGGGCCGGATCGCCGCCGCATGCCATGCGGCCGGGCGGGCCCGCGACGAGGTGACCCTGCTGGCGGTGACGAAAGTCTTTCCGGCGCAGGTGCTTCTGGACGCCTATGCGGCCGGCCTGCGCGAGTTTGGCGAGAATTATGTCCAGGAGTTTGAGGGCAAGGCTCCGCAGTTGGGTCCGCTGCCTGGTGCGCGATTCCACCTGATCGGCCATCTGCAGTCGAATAAAAGCCGTAAAGCCGGTGAGCTGTTCCAGGTGGTGCAGACGGTCGATTCGGCGAAACTGGCGCGCCGTCTGTCTGAACTGGAGAAACCGCTCGAAGTCATGATTGAGGTGAAGCTCTCCGAGGAGGATTCGAAACACGGCTGCGCGCCGCTGGAACTGCCGGGCCTGATTGCTTCGATTCGCGAACTGCCGCACCTCACGCTGACCGGACTCATGACCATGCCGCCCTGGTCAGAAAACGTTGAACTTTCCCGGCCCTACTTCCGCCGCCTTCGGGAACTGGCGGTGGAACACGGTCTGAGGGGGCTATCCATGGGCATGTCGCACGATCTGGAGGTGGCGATCCAGGAAGGCTCCACCATGGTTCGCGTGGGCACTGCCTTGTTCGGGAAACGAAGGAAAGTCTAGACTCCCATGCGCTGGATTCTGCCGTTGCTCTGGTTGGCCGGTTGTGCTGCTGAACCGCTGCTGACCCTGCACGTCAAGATTCCAATGCGCGACGGGATCCGCTTGTGCACCAACATCTTCCGTCCCGCACCGACGGGCCGTTTTCCGGTGGTGATCCAGCGGACGCCCTACCGCAAGGTCTCGGAACTGACGCCGGGGCTGCAGGCGTTTCTGCGGCGAGGCTACGCCGTCATCACGCAGGATGTGCGGGGCCGCTACGACAGCGATGGCGAGTTCAATCAATACAACCAGGAAATGAATGACGGCGACGATACGATCTCCTGGGTCGCGCGCCAGTCGTGGAGCGACGGACGGGTGGGCATGTTCGGCGGCTCCTATGTGGGTCTATCGCAATGGCGTACGGCGCTGAGCGGCAACCCTGCGTTGAAGGCGATCACCCCGGCCCTGGCCGGCGGCGATGAGTATACAGACCGCTACTACTCGCGTGGGGGAGCATTCAAACTCGGCCACCGTTTGCGCTGGATTGCCGAGAACTACAAGCCGGCGGAGACGCCGGTAGTCGATTTCCAACGCATGGTGACCTATCTGCCGCTGCGACGGGCTGACCGGCTGGTGAGCGGGCGCATGCTGGAGTTCTTCCAAACCGTACTGAACCATCCGAGTTATGACGAGTACTGGCGCAGGCTGAGCACGGTGGAGCATATCGAGCAGATCCACGTGCCGGCATTCATCGAAGCGGGCTGGTATGACAACTACGCGCAAAGTGATCTCGAAATGTGGAGCGGGCTGCGGGCACTGGGCCGCCCGGCGCGGATCATCGTGGGCCCGTGGGGTCACAATCTGAGCCCGGTGATGCCCGAGGCGCAGTTTGGGGATATCGCGAACCAGCCGCTGCGGCGCATGGAGATCGAGTGGTTTGACGCCTACGTGAAGCAATCGGCTCCGGCTCCGGCGTCGGCTGTCCGCTACTTCCTGATGGGCGCCAATGAGTGGAAGGAGAGCGAAAGCTGGCCGCCCAAGCCTAACCTCCTGACAGCGTTCTACTTAACCAGTAAGAAAGGCGCCAATTCGCTGAACGGGGACGGGAAGCTGATACTGAAGCAGCAGAAGAAAGGCGCTTCGGATTTCTACACGTATGATCCCAAGGTGGCGGTGCCGACCGTGGGCGGCGCACTTTGCTGCAACAACAAGATTTTCCCGTGGGGTCCATTCGACCAGCGGCGGGTGGAAGGCCGGCGCGATGTCCTGGTGTACACCAGCGATCCGCTGAAGAAGGCGATCGAGGTAACCGGGCCGATCAAGGTCATCCTGCACGTGGTAAGCAGCGCCGAGGATACTGATTTCACCGCGAAACTGGTTGACGTGGGGCCGGACGGGCGGGCGGTCATCCTGTGCGACGGGATCTTGCGGCTGCGCTACCGCCAAGGCATTGAAAAGGCGGTGAAATACGTTCCGGGAGCGGTGGAACGGATCGAGATCGACGCCGGCGTGACCAGCAATCTGTTCAAGGCGGGCCACCGGATCCGGGTGGACATCTCCTCCAGCAATTTCCCGAAGTACGACCGCAATCTGAACACCGGTGGGCCGCTGGCGGATGAGAAAACAATGCGCACGGCCAGGCAGGAGATCCGGCACGGGCAGGAGTGGGATTCGCACGTTCTGCTGCCCGTCGTGCAGTGACAGATTGGACGGGGCTGTTACCATAAGAAGAAATCATGCTGCCTGAGTCTCTCACTGAAGGCCTCACGTTTGACGACGTATTGTTGAAACCGGCACGAAGCGGTCTGGTCCCCGCGGAAGCCGACACGAGAACGCAATTCACCAGAAACATTTCACTGAACATTCCCATTGTGAGTTCGGCCATGGACACGGTGACGGAGAGTCACCTGGCCATCGAACTTGCGCGTCAGGGTGGCATCGGCATTGTTCACAAGAACATGTCGATTGAAAAACAAGCGGAAGAAGTGGACCGCGTGAAACGGTCGGAAAGCGGGATGATCGTTGATCCCGTCACCGTCGATCCTGACCAGAAGATCCACGAAGCGCTGGACATCATGAAGCGCTTCCGCATCTCGGGTGTCCCCGTGGTGAAGGATCAGAAGTTGGTGGGTATTCTCACCAACCGCGATCTGCGGTTTGAAAACCGTTACGACCTGCCCATCCGGGAGGTCATGACGCACGAGCCGCTGTTCACGGTATCTGTTGGAACTACGCTGGAACAGGCGCAGGAAGAGCTGCACAAGCACCGCGTCGAGAAGTTGCTGGTTGTGGATGAGAACTTCGCCCTGAAGGGCCTCATCACGGTCAAGGACATTCAGAAGAAGCGGAAGTACCCAAACGCCACGAAGGACGAGAAGGGCCGCCTGCGGGTTGGCGCCGCCATCGGTGCAACGGGCGACTTCCTGGAACGTGCGCAGGAACTGGTCAGCAAGAAAGTAGACGTCCTGGTCATCGATACGGCGCACGGGCATTCCGAGCGCGTGATGCAGGCGGTGGTTGCGATCAAGCGCAGCCTGCCCAATGTGGATGTCGTGGCCGGCAATGTCGCGACTTATGATGGCGCGCGCGACCTGATTGCGCTCGGCCTGGATGGCGTGAAGGTGGGCATCGGGCCCGGGTCCATTTGTACGACCCGCGTTGTCAGCGGCGCCGGCGTGCCTCAGATCACGGCGATTGCGGAATGCGCGCGGGCCTGCCGCGGCACGGGCGTCCCGATGATCGCGGACGGCGGTGTGAAGTATTCCGGCGACGTCACCAAGGCGATTGCCGCCGGCGCGGATTCGGTCATGATCGGCAGCCTGCTGGCCGGTACGGATGAGAGCCCCGGTGAAATGATTCTGTACCAGGGCCGTACCTTCAAGGCGTATCGCGGAATGGGTTCGATTGGCGCGATGTCGCAGGGCAGTTCCGACCGCTACGCGCAGGAAGGCGGCGGCAAGCTCGTGCCTGAAGGCATTGAAGGCCGCGTGCCCGCCAAGGGGCCGCTGGCCGATCTGGTGTTCCAGTTGGTGGGCGGCCTGCGCGCCGGCATGGGCTACTGCGGATGCCGCACGATTCCTGAGTTGCAGGAGCGCGCGGATTTCCTGCGGGTCTCCATTGCCGGTTTGAAGGAAAGCCACGTCCACGACGTCATCATCACGAAGGAAGCTCCGAACTACCGCTTGGAGTAGGATTTCGGGATCGTTGTCATCGGAAAGGGGAGCGGCGCCGGCCTTTGGAGGCTGGTAGACCGCTCCCCTTTTGTTTGCCCTGGCGACGCTTGGCTTGGATCGATTCAGGCTAAACTTGACGCCCATCCTCTGATAAACTCAATCCAAAAGCAGGAGGCTGGGATGGCTGTCCCCGATGACATCGGTCGACCTCTGCGGATCCGTTTGCTCCCGGGATTGAGCGGCGCCCGCCAAATAGTTGGACTGTTCGGGCTTGGCGCGCTTGGTGTGTGTACCGCCTTGCAGGCCGCGGAGCCGCCTTCACTTCCTCCCACCGCCATCCTCAAGAAAAACTGTTTCATGTGCCACAGCCAGGCCAATCACATGGCCGGCATTAACCTGCAGGAGATGAGCGCGCAGCCCGACATCGGGGCGAGCTTTGAGAAGTGGGAGAAGGTGGCGACAGTGCTCGAGCAGAAGCGCATGCCGCCGGCACGAATGCCGCAACCCGAGGATGCGCAGCGCCAGGAAGTCATCAATTGGGTTCGTTCCAGCCTGAAGGACTATGCCAGGAAGCATGACGGCGATCCGGGCCGGGTGACGGTGCGGCGGCTGACGTCCGGCGAATACGGTTATACGATTCAGGACCTCACGGGGCTTGAGCTGGATGTGCAGAAGGACCTCGTGAACGATGAGGTGGGCGGAGAAGGATTCACGAACTTCGCCGATGTTCAGTTCACGCAGGATGCGAACATCGAGCGCTATCTCGAAGTGGCCAAGAGTGTGGCCGACCGCGCTGTGCTCGGTGCGGGACCGCTGAGCTTCTACCAGGACCCCGGCAAGACCGGCTTCGAGTTGTCGGCCATCCACCGGATTCAGAAGATCTATCAGGATCACGGGTTCCGCACGGTTTCCGGAGAAGGCGGGCAGCCTTTCGGCCTGGAGCGCTATGGCAAGGCGTTGTTTGTCGCGTGGAGCTACAAGAACCGCGCCTCGCTGGGCCAACCGTTGGCGACGCTGAGATCGCTGGCGGAGCGCGAAGGCATCCCACCGCGTTTCGCGGAGCATATTTGGACGGTGATGAATACGCCGGGGCTGATGCACCCATCTATGGATGTCGCGGAGCGTTGGCGCAAGCTGCCCTCCGCGGTGGCCGGTCAGCCAATCGACCTCGCGGCCGTGCGCAAGAGCTGTGAGGAGATCCAGAAGTACCTCACGACCTGGCCGAGCTGGCTGTTTGCGCGAGGAGACGTGGCTGCAGGCGGAGCCGGTGACGAACGGCCGTTGATGTTCAACGACGAATCGTTGAAAGCCGAGGTGCGGCAGAAGTTCCGCTTTGTCCGGCTGGGCCGGCGCGGCGGACCCAACGGGCCTCCACCGGTGACAGGCGGCATTGTGCGGATTTATCTGAACGTGGTGCTTGTAAACCCGAAAGGCGACGAGAAACCTTCCATCGTCTGGCGCAATCCGACCATTCAGTTCCGATCGGCCCGGATGGTTCCTCCGCCGGCCGTGCCTCCGGCGCCCCCGGCGACGGAATCGACTGCAGGCCAAACCGCGGGCGGCGCGCAGAAGGCGTCGGCGCCGGCAGTGACGGATATCCAGTTGGCGAACCCGAAGTTTGCCGGCGCGGAGAAGCTCCCGCGCCACCCGCTGCAGAGCGTCATCACGGATGAGTTCGCGGCGAAGTTGGGATTCGGCCAGAGTCTCGACGGGACGCAGGTGGGACCAGCTGATTTTGCGAGCCAGGGCTCGACGTTCTTCGACGTGAAGGTGCCGGATGGCATCTCAGTATTCGAGTTGCAGGTGGACGCGGAGATTGGCGCCGACCACGAGCAGGTGCTGCGCGTGACATTCTCCGACCGGGCCGACGGCAGCACGCGCGGCGTGCCGGTGTGGGGTCTTGCCGGGGATCCGAAGAGCAAAGGCTACCACGCGTGGAAGTCCGGGGTGCTCGAGTTTGCGCGGTTATTGCCGCCCAATTCGAATGGCGAAGCAACTCCGGCCGATAAGGATCCGATCCCCGAACCGTTCGACAACACTTACAACGTGCCGGAGCATGACGACTTCGTGATCAAGGTGAAGTACATCAGGGATGACAATTTCCTGGTGAACCATGTATTGGACCAGGCGACACGGACGCGGCTGGACCAGGCCTGGAACGATCTCTACGCATCCTTCGACTACCACGACTCGTACATGCAACTGCTGGCCGCCAAGTTCAAGTACGACCTCAAGGGCTTGTCCATGGCGAAGATGTCGAAGGCGGATGTCGAGGCGATGCCGGAGCCGCTACGCAAGTATGTGCGTCCCGTCTTTGCGCACTACGGAGTAGTGATGGCCGCCGAAACGGCAGGCCGTGGCGGTCACCTGGACGACTGCCTGCGGTTCGCCAGCCGCGCCTGGCGCCGGCCCTTGACCGAGCCCGAGAAGATGGAGTTGCGCGCGTTTTATGCGAAGCTCCGCAAAGAGGAATCACTGGACCACCAGAAGGCGATCCGGGCGCTGATCACCCGCATCCTGGTCTCGCCCGCGTTTCTCTACCGCGTGGAACAGGCGCCCCAGCAGGCAGGGCTGCGCCCGTTGAGCAATTGGGAGATGGCGAGCCGGCTGAGTTACTTCCTGTGGTCCTCCATGCCAGACGAGGAACTGCGGCGAGCCGCCGGCACGGGTGAACTGTCGAACCCCGCCCTGCTGAACAAGCAGGTGAAGCGAATGCTGGCCGATGAGAAGTCGCGCCGCATGGCAACCGAGTTCTTCGGCCAATGGCTGGGCTTCTACCGGTTTGATCAGCACCGCGGAGTGGATACGACCCGGTTTCCCGAGTTCAGCGACGAGGTGAAGTCGGCGATGTACGAGGAGTCGATTTCCTTCTTCGAGCACATCATCCGGAAAGACCGCCCGGTGCGCGAGATTCTCCACGCGGACTATACCTTCCTCAATCAGCCCCTGGCGAAGCATTATGGGATTCAGAAAGAGATCAAGTCCAAGGACGATATGGTGCTGGTGCAGGACGCCACGGCTTTCCAGCGTGGTGGGGCGTTGCGTCTGGGCACAATGTTGACAGTGACATCGGCGCCTCTGCGTACCAGTCCGGTGAAGCGTGGTGACTGGGTGCTGCGGCGCATTCTGGGCACACCGACGCCTCCGCCTCCGGCCGATGCCGGATCGATTCCCGCGGACGAGAAGGCGTTTGGGGGTCTGACCTTGCGCGAGAAGCTGAAGGCGCACCAGCGCAATGCCTCGTGCGCCGGATGCCACACGCGGATCGACCCGCTGGGGTTCCCCTTCGAGCGGTATGACGCCGTGGGCCGCGTGCGGACCAAGTACAACGACGGCAAGCCCGTGGAGGATTCCAGTTCCACGGGGGATGGGACGCAGATCTCGGGTGTCGACGGGTTGTTGAAGTACCTGGATACCCAGCAGGAGTTGGTCAATCGCACGATGGCGCGAAAGCTTCTGGGCTATGCGCTGGGCCGGACGGTTCTGGCTTCCGATCAATCGCTGGTGGACCGTCTGAGCCATGAGGGGCCGAATGCCACTTTCTCGCAGCTCGTGAACGAGGTCGTATCCAGCAAGCAGTTCCGATACCGGCGCGGACCCGAGCCTGCACCGGCCAAGCCGGCGACGAACACGGCTTCGGCGGGGCCTCCACGGCGGGGCTCCGGCAACGACATTCTGACCGCGAAAGCAGGTGCGCAATGAGAGGCACGATCACGAACGCCGGACGCAAGCCGTCGCGGCGCAACTTCCTGCGTGGGGCCGGAGTCGCTCTGTCGCTGCCGTGGCTGGAGTCGCTGCAACTCAAAGGCGCGCAGGCGGCGGCCGCGCAGCCTCCCTTGCGCTTCGCCTGTCTCTACTTCTCCAATGGCGTGGAGCCGATTCACTGGTGGGCCAAGGGCAGCGGCGCTTCCATGGAGCTTGGGCCCGTGCTGGAGTCCGTGAAACCGCTGCGGGAGGATATCGTCTTCCTGCGTGGCCTCTACAATCACCAGGCATTCAAGTCGACGAGCCCGCATCTGGGCCGGATGCCGAACATGCTCTCCGGCGCGACCGTGAGTCTGGACCCGGCTGTGATCCGCGTCGGCACGACGATGGATCAGGTGCTGGCCCAGCAGATCGGCCATCAGACCGCGTTGCCCAGCCTGGTGCTGGGCATTGAGCCCAATGAATTGCGCCTGGAAGACGGGCTGTCGATGATCTACGGATCGTCGCTCTCGTGGACTTCGCCTTCCAAGCCGGCCACCAAGGAGATCTATCCGGCGCGCGTGTTTGACGCGCTGGTGGGCGATCCGCGCGGCCGACGGCTGGATCGCAGCATCCTGGATGCGGTGTTGAAGGATTCGCACGATCTGCAGCCGCGCATCAGCAGCAGTGACAAGCAGAAGCTGGGCGAGTACCTGGAATCGATTCGCGACATTGAAAAGCGCATTAACCGTGCGGCGAAAAGACGAACGGCTGGAGGGATGGCGTCCCACGCTCAAGGAGCCGAACATGCCGCGGCCTGCCGATCAGCTTCCTCAGGATGTGCCGGACCACATGAAGCTCATGCTTGATCTGATGGTGCTCGGCGTTCCAGATGGACAAAACGCGCATCGCCACCTGCATGCTGAACAACGACCTGTCACAGATGAACTTCAAGTTCCTGAAGGGCGTGCAGGGCGCGTTGCACCTGGACCTGACGCACAATGGCAAGGCTCCGGCGGCGGAGGCGATGTACCTGAAAACGAATCAGTTCCACCTGGCTCAGTTCGCATATCTCGTCAACCGGCTGAAGTCGATTGACGAGGGCGGGCAGTCGCTACTGCAGAATTCGATCCTGTTGAGCGGATCGAACCTGTTCGATGGAGACTCGCACGGCGCGGAGCAGATGCCGCTGCTGCTGGCGGGTCAGGCCGGTGGAGCGCTGAAGACGGGCCGGATTCTCGATTTCCTGGACGCCGGCGACGACAACCGCCGCGCCTGCAGCCTGTATCTGTCGTTGATGGACCGCATGGGCGTCAAGCTCGAGCGGTTTGGTGACAGCGACAAACGGCTGCCGGACCTGTGGTCGCGAGACGTCTAGTCTAACGGCCCGGCATCACGATGCGGTGGCGCAACTGGAGGCCTGTGTTCAGTTCCTGCCAGTCGCTCCATACCGGCTGCGGGTTCCCGACGGGCTCGACGTAAATGCCGGCCGTGACGCGCTGCCGGTCGTTCATCATCAGCGCGAAGAGCTTCGTTCGCAGAAACTCCCGGATTCTGAAGGAGGCGGGTACGATGGCGCATCCGTCTTCGTGGCGGATCCGGTCGCGCTTCCATTCCGCTTCCACGGTCCCGTCGCTGCCGCGCAACTGATAGGCGATCCGCGAGGACTTGTCGAGCCGGGCAATTTCCGCGGCCGGGAAGCGGACCTCGATCTCGAACTCGGGGCGCACTCCGGCGCCAAGTCGTCCCGCCGGCCGAGGGTGGGTGACAGCAGGTGAGTCAGCCCGATGGCCGCCACGATGAGACCGCCCATCCCCATCACGGCCACGGACCCGGATGCGGCTGCATCGGCCAGCATGGTCCACATCAGATAACTTCCGCCGGCAAGGCCCACCATTGCGGTCATCGGTCCGATGAGGAATCCACCGGTCATTCCGGTGTCGCCTTCATGGGTGCCGCCCGAGGTCCTGACGAGGATGGACGCTGACCAGGAGGCGAAGACGCTCCAGAGGGCGAAGGCCGAGATCAATCCGCCAAATGCGCTGAGTAGTATGCGGGACATCCACAGACTAAAGCGCGGTGTCCGGCCGGAATCGATCAAAGGTGGCAGGATTTCTACGCGGACGGCTTCTCGGCCGAGTCCGCCGGGACGATGTAGAGATAGAGGGTGCGGCCTTCCACGAGGAGCCTGCGGTGTGGGGGCCAGTCGCGCAGGGGGAAGCTATGCCGACACGATGCGGGTTCCCGGAGCCAAATCGTGCAGGAAGCGCCCCCGGAACTGCTCGAGAACATTGGGCATCAGGAAGACCGTGATGACGCTGGCGCGGGAGATATCCGCCTGGAAGAAGTTCTGCTGGAAGAACTGAGTATGAAGGCTGACGCCCGCGATGACGGCATTCCGGCGCGCCTCGGCGATGCGGGCCGGATCGATGTCATAGCCGATGCCTTCAGCCCCAAACTCGCGTGCGGCGGCGATCGCAATGCGGCCGTCGCCGCAGCCGAGGTCCATCACGACGTCGCCCGGGTGCACCTCCGCCATTCGCAGCATGGCCGTGACGACGCCTGGCGCGGTCTGCACGTAAGGTACGTCCAGTCCGGAGCCAAACTCCAAAGCCGGGCGGCTGGCGCAGCAGACGCTGGTCAGTAGCGCGGCAGCCAGCAGAAGCCGGGAGAAGGGGATTTCGGGAAGATAGAAGCAGTGCATGGCCGGCTCCGGATAGGCTGGGCGGCCCACTCTTCATGAAAAGCTCTGAAAAATAGGGTCTTAGGGTCTGTCCAATGTATTTGACGCCCGGCGCGAGGCGCGAGTTCCCAACGGCGGAACAGGGTGACCGGCCCGCGACCGGCCACCCGGCTCATGCAGCGTCAGCGGACCGCGAGGTCGTCCTTGGCGGGCAGCTTCGGGAAGGCGTTGTGCGGCTCCATCTGATACCAGTAGGCGACCGAAGCAATGTCGTCCTTGAGGGGCAGGTAGCGGCCGTTTTCCTTCCATCCCAGAGCCTGGATGGTCACACGGAGATCGTTTTCGAATCGGACCGGATCCGTGATGTGCCAGCGATAGAGGCCGAAGCGCTGCTGGGATTGATAGAGCCCATCGGGTTTGATGACCTGGGCCAGGCCGGTGTAGGGCGTCGTGAAGGGCTGATACTGATGGGTCTCCTGGTTTTCGAAGTTATAGGAGCCGCAGAAGTAGTCCTCCGTGCCTGTCCCGCTGATGGTGGGGAATGCCTTGTCGCCGTCCATATAGAACTTGATTTCGCCCTCGCCCCACCAGCCATTGTTGTTGACGCCCCAGGCCATGTAGGTACCCACATAGTGCCCGCGGCCCTTCACGTTGTCGAGGATGGTGTAGACCTCCTTGTAGGGCAGGGGATTGGTGCGGCGGAACTGGGCGTGGAAGTAGGCGGCATCCGCCGGAACTGGTGCCTGCGTGTAGTCGATCTGGTAGTAGATCGTCATCGGCTTCTCGTCGATGTTTTCCAGCGTGAGTTTGGCCTTCTTGCGGAACGGCATGGGCCAGTAGGAGTTGAACGCACTGCCGGGATTGACGCAGATCGCCTGCGATGTGAGGGGCGCATACTTACCCCAGCCCATGGCGAAGAAATCGCCTACGGGCACTTCGACGGAAGGCGCGGCTTCGTCGTCCCAGTACATCCGCAGGATGGAGTAGCGCCAGTTGCCGGTGGGTGTCATCCAGATGTGCTGAATGGCACCGGAGCCTGTGATCTCGCCGAGCGTGAAGGTCTGGCCGGGGGCGATCACGATGAACGGATTGACCTTCCAGCCCTGCCCGAGTTCCGAGGCGGCACGCGAGGCCGATCCCTGGGCGGCCATGGCGCCCTTACCCTTCTCGCCGGTGAGGTTCTCCGGGCTGATGGAGAAGGTCTTGGCGGTGGCGACCCGGTAGAGATTCTCGAGACTTGAGGTGAGGCCTGTATAAGTGCCGTCCTGGGCGGAGGCGGGCTGCGCCAGCCAGCAGAGAGCTCCGATCAATGCAATTGTGGATGCCTGTTTCATGGGCTGCATGTCCTTGTGTCGAGGTGGAATGCGGGTCCGCCTCCGGCGGCGGAGCGGAGCCTATTCGAAGACAGGATGTCACAAATAGGCGGTGCAAAGGACGGGTGCTTGGCTGGTGCGGCGCGGTTTGCAACAGGTGGTGGATGTGGGCCACCTGCTGGAAATCAGCCACCAGGCCTGGATTCGGCGCTTTCGCAAGTTCTTTGATTTCAGATGGCTTACAGTTTGGCCGCCGAATTGCATTTACGTGGGCAGTGAAAGTTTAGGAGAGCAACTAATGCGTGCCCCAATGACGAAACAAACGTGGCTGGGTGTTGCCACGGTAGCCCTACTGGCTATGCCCGTCTCTCTCTTTGCCCAACCAAGGCGGACTACTTCCGATAACAGCGGCGTGGGTGTTGCTCGCGTCAGTATGGTGGCCGGCGACGCCAGCCGGCGCCATGGCCGGGATAGCATGACGGCTGAATCGGGAATGCCCCTGGTTAGCGGCGATTCCATCTCCACCGGGCCTGCATCCCGGGCGGAGCTTCGGCTGGACGATTCGAACTACATTCGACTCGATTCCAACAGTGAAATCCTACTGAAACAACTGGGCCAGCGCGCCTTCCAGATCAACATCGTGAACGGTTCCGTGTCGTACACGATGATGAAGTATGGTGAGGCCGATGTAGACCTGCGAACGCCCAATGCCAATGTGGTGCCACAGAAGGACGGCACCTATCGCATTGAGGTGATGGGGCCCAAGGAGAGCAAGCTCATCGTGCGCAATGGCGAGGCGGAGGTCCTGACGCCCGCTCAAAACCTGCACATCAAGAAAGGCAAGAGCTTCGTGATCCGTGAGTACGAACACGGTGCCCGGCAGGAGATCGTCTCCGCGCCCGACAAGGACGCTTTTGACGAATGGGCCCAACGGCGGGA
This sequence comes from Paludibaculum sp., assembly GCA_049841055.1. Classification (GTDB taxonomy): domain Bacteria; phylum Acidobacteriota; class Terriglobia; order Bryobacterales; family Bryobacteraceae; genus Paludibaculum. The sequence continues at coordinate 66,467 of JASGIE010000065.1, forward strand.
CAGGATGCTGGACGACGGTCGCGGCCGCTATGCAGGCGGACCGTGGTATCCGGGCCGGGTGCATCTCGGAGTCGGCTGGGGCGGCTACCCTTACTGGGGATCGTATTGGGGCGATCCGCTGTGGGGCCCGTACTGGGGCGGCTACGGTTTCTACCGGCCTACGGTGATAGTCCGCGGTGGCGGCTGGCGTCGCCGCTAGACACTGTTCGGCGGACGAGAAGGGGGGAGCCGGGGTGGCTCCCCTCTTCTCGTTTCTACAGCCAACTGGCGGGCTGACCCGTGACCGCCAGCACGCCCTTCCAGAGAGCTCCTTCCAGGCCCACCTTCTTCCTTCCGTTGGTCGCCATCTCCATCGGGACGTGCACCATCCGGTTGTGCACATACCCGATGATCAGCCCTGAGCGTCCGGCCATGGCCGCGTGGGCGGCATTGCGGGCCAGCATGTCGCACAGCACCGCGTCATCGGTATTCGCGGCCAGACCCCGGATGGCGTAACTGGGATCGATGTACCGCACATTGATCGTCTCGCCCTTGGCTTTGAAGTGGGCGGTGATCCTGTCCCTGAGGTAGACGCCGATATCGGCGAATTTCACATTGCCCGAGGCGTCCACGTCGTGCGAATCCTTTGCCAGAATATTCTGGCCGGCGCCTTCGGCCACCACGATGACCGCATGCCGTTTCCGGGCCAGCCGCTTTTCGAGCACTGCCAGCAGACCGCGCTCGCCCTCCAGCGCAAACTCCTGCTCGGGGATCAGGCAGTAGTTCACCTCGCCGCTGGCCAGGCTGGCGCCGGCCGCGATGAAGCCCGAATCGCGGCCCATCAGCCGGACGAGGCCCACGCCGTTGAGCACCGCGCGCGCCTCGGTATGCGCAATGTCGATCATGGCCCTGGCGCGATCGACCGCCGTGCCGTAGCCGAAAGTACGGGTCACATACTGAATGTCGTTGTCCACTGTCTTGGGTACGCCGACGACAGCCAGCGGGTAGCCTTGCCTGCGCGCTTCGGCGTGCAGTTTCAGCGCGCCGCGCTGCGTCCCGTCTCCGCCGATGGTGAAGAGCATCTGCACGCCCAGGTTTCGTAAGTACTCCAGCATCGCGGCCGGATCTTCCGGACCGCGCGAGGTTCCGATGATTGTCCCGCCGATCTCGTGAATATCGCTGACATCGTCGACATCGAGTTCCATGGGCGGATAGCCGTGCGCCGGGTTCAGGCCATGGTAGCCGTAGCGGATGCCCAATACGCGCTGTACGCCGTAGTGACAGCGGAGGCTCAGCACCAGCGAGCGGATCACGTTGTTGAGTCCAGGGCAGAGCCCGCCGCAGGTCACAATGGCAGCGCGGGTTTGGGCCGGGTCGAAGTAAATGGAGTCGCGCGGGCCGGCCTTTTCGAAGAGGTGATTGCCTTCGCGCTCGTTCTCCAGATCAACCGTAATGTGCAGGGGGATGAACTCGCTGTCGCGCACAAACACATTCGGGTGCTCGGGGTCGGCTTCATGCAGCTTGAGGGGCGAAGGGTGCAGTGTTTCTCCCAGCCGCTCAACGGCTACGATTGGTGGTTTCATCTATGCGCCAGTCTATCTTCTCGGGCAATAGGATTGGGCCTTCCATGGCCTGAAGCGGCACGGTCCGCCACGATAGAATCGTCGTCGCCATGACTTCTCTCACCCGCCGGACCTTTCTAGCCGCCACTCCGGCGCTGGCTCAGCCGCCGGCCCGGAAAATCAACATTGCGTTTCTCGGCGCGGCCCACTCCCACGCGGAAGGGAAGATCGCTGTCGTGCGAGCCAATCCCGCTTACTCCCTGGCCGGGATTGTGGAAGAGGATCCCAAGTTCCGCGCCCGCTACGAGGCGGCGGGGTTGCCGCTGCTGACTCGCGAGAAGGCGCTGTCCGATCCCTCCATTGAGGTAATCGCCGTGGAGTCCGAGGTGAAGCGCCATGCCAAGGACGGGTTTGCCGCGCTGAATGCCGGGAAGCATGTCCATCTGGAAAAGCCGCCCGCCGACAATATGGCCGAAACGCGCACGGTGATCGAAACGGCGCGCCGCAAGCAGCGTCTGCTGCAGTTGGGTTATATGTGGCGGCACCATCCGGGCATGAACCTGATGCTCGATGCCGCCCGCCAGGGATGGCTGGGGGAGATCTACCTCGTCAAGGGCATGATGAATACGCTGATCACGGCGGAGCAGCGCCCGGAATGGAATCTCTTCCCCGGCGGGCAAATGTTCGAGCAGGGCTGCCATCTGCTCGATCCGATTGTCCGGCTGCTGGGGCGCCCGGTGAAGATCAGTTCCGTCCTCAAGACCAGCGGAGATTTCAAGGACACGCTGAAGGACAACGCGGTGGCTGTCCTGGAATATTCGCGGGCTGTTGCGGTCATCACCACCGCCGTCCTTCAGCCTTCAGCGAATCCGTACCGTTGCCTGGAAATCTTCGGGTCGAACGGTACGGCGGTGCTCCGGCCGATTGAGCAGCCCGTGCTGGAGATCGACCTTGCCAAGCCTGCCGGACCGTACAAAGCAGGCCGCCAGAAAGTGGATCTGGCGCCCTTCCGCCGGTACGAAGGCGACTTCGCGGAGCTTGCCCGGTGCGTCACGGAGCACAAGCCGCTGTCCGTCACCCTGGAGCAGGAGTTCCTTTTGCAACAGGTGCTGCTCGAAGCCTCCCACATGTAAGGGATACAATCAGGCCCATGGCACGCATCACCCGTCGTACGCTCCTGGCCGCGGCACCCGTTATGGCGGCCGCCGCACCGCCATCCACCGGCGTCACGCAGTTTGTGCGCTACCTGCGCGGAAACGAACCCACGCATGGGCTCGTCGAAGGCGACGTCATCCGCCGCATTACCGGAGATCTGTTCGGGTCGTTCAAGACCACCAAGGAGACCGTGAAGTTCAGCACGCAAAAGCTGCTGTATCCGGTCCAGCCGTCCAAGGTGCTGGCCGTGGGGCTGAACTACAAGTCGCACATCGGCACGCGCACGCCGCCCGCGAATCCGGAGATCTTCTACAAGCCGATCACCTGCCTGCAGCACCCCGGCGCGGATATCGTCATCCCCAAGGACTCAAAGAACACGCATTACGAGGGCGAACTCGTGATCGTCATCGGCAAGCACACTCGCAACGCCTCCGCCGCCGATGCGAAGGATGCCATCTTCGGCGTCACCTGCGGAAACGACGTCAGCGAACGCGACTGGCAGAATGGCGCGCAGAAGGACCTGCAATGGTGGCGAGCCAAAGGCGCCGATACGTTCGGACCGCTGGGTCCGGGCATTGTACGCGGCCTCGACTACGCCAACCTGGAACTATCCACCAAATTGAACGGCAAAGTTGTCCAGCATTCCAATACGTCGGATCTGCTGTTCGATTGCCCGACCATCGTCAGCTTCATCAGCCGCTATGTCACGTTGCTGCCCGGCGATCTCATCTACACCGGCACGCCGGGCACCACCCAGCGGATGAGCCCGGGCGACACGGTGGAGGTCGAGATATCGGGTATCGGAACGCTATTCAACCGCGTGATCTAGAGGATCCTGCGTTCTGATTCCGCAATCGGCGCATCGTTGATGCTAGCCACGCGCCGGCGCATCAGACCATCGTCGTCGAACTCCCAGAGTTCCACGCCGTACGACCGGTACCACTGCCCGGTTGCGTCGTGCCATTCGTACTCGAAGTTCACCGCCATGCGGTTGCCGCGGAAGCCCCAGAGTGTCTTCTTCAGTTTGTAGTCGAGTTCCCGCGCCCACTTGAGGCGCAGGAACTCGACGATTTCGGCTCGGCCTTTCAGGAAGGTCGAGCGATTGCGCCACTCGGAATCCTCCGAGTAGCCTCGCGCGACGCGCTCCGGGTCGCGCGAGTTCCAGGCGTCCTCGGCAAGCTGGACACGTTGGAGGGCCGTTTCGAGGGTGAACTCCATGGTCACTGCACCAGGGGGACCACCGGCCAATCGAGGTTCGTCTGGGCCACGTTGTTGAAATAGTTGGTGAAGGTGGTCAACGCCACGTTGGCGACGATTTCAGCGATCTCTTCATCGCCGTATCCGGCTTCGCGGATGTCGGTGAAGGCTCCGTCGGTGACCCTGCCGTTCGCCGCGACAATGGCGAGTGCGAACTCAAGCGCCGCCTGGGTCTTCGAGTCCACGGACTGGCCTTTGCGAGCAGCGGAGAGCTCCGATGCCGGAAGACCTTGGAGTTTGCCCAGCGTCGTGTGGGCGGAGAGACAGTATTCGCAACGTTTGGCCTGCGAAACGGCGATGGCGATTTGTTCTCTGAGCGTCGCTTTGAGGGTGCCTCCGGCCAATGCGCTGCTGAGGCTCAAGGCGCCGCTCAGGACGGCAGGCGACTGGGCCATGACCTTCATCATGTTCGGGATGCGTCCCAGTTGGGCCTTGACGCCGTCGAGCAGTTCCTTCGACCGGCTTGCTGCGTTGGGGTCTACTGCGGTGATGCGTGACATGCCCGCTTGCTGGCATTCACGGGCCCAGTCGGTAATGGATTGATTATAAACAAGTTAGTAGAAAATGCAGACTATTGAGATTTCATGAATCATGAAAAATCAGGAGTCGATCGTGAAGTTTCAGCATCTGTTCGGCATGGACATGTCGTCGCTGCCCTCGATCATTCTGGCTATTGCGCAGCAACGCTCCCTGGATGCGGTTCTGAAATCGATCATCGACGCCATTGTCCAGCAGCCCGAGGTTGGTCTGGCCCGAATCTGGTTGAAGGAAACCGGTTTCTCGTGTCCGCTCTGCGAAGGCTCGCCGGAGATTGCGATGCATCTGCGAGCCAGCGGCGGGAGTCCGCTGGAGGCAGGAGTGGATTGGAAGTACACGGCGGGTCGCTTCCACCGGTTGCCTCTCGATTCCAGGTTGAAAGTTGCCCAGATCAGCGGAACAGGCCGCGCAGTGCGCATCGACGAGCTGGCTTCCGATTCGCAGTGGGTAGCCGAGCCGGAGTGGGTGCGGCGGGAAAAGCTGGTCAGCTTTGCCGCTCATCCCATGACGTTCCATGGAGAAGTTCTGGGCGTCCTGGCGGTATTCCGGCGCGTAGTCACTGATGACGACTGCTGGGAGTGGCTTCGGGTGATGGCGGATGCCGCGGCGGTGGCGGTCGCGAATGCGCGCGCGTTTGAAGAAGCGGAACGGCTCCAGAGAGAACTGCGATTGGAGCGCGACTACCTGCGGGAAGAGGTGAGGGAAGCCGGGTCTTTCGGTGAAATTCTTGGCCACAGCGCGGCGCTGCAACGGGTCCTGCGCCAGGTGGAGATGGTGGCGGCGACGGAGGCGACTGTCCTGATCCTGGGCGAGAGCGGAACCGGCAAGGAGTTGATTGCGCGGGCCATCCACCAGCGCAGCGCGCGCGCTCGCAAGCCGCTGGTTAAAGTGAACTGCGGGTCCATACCCCATGAGCTCTTCGAGAGCGAGTTCTTTGGCCATGTGCGGGGTGCGTTTACGAGCGCCGTCAGCGACAGGCTGGGCCGCTTCCAGTTAGCCGACGGAGGGACTCTCTTCCTGGATGAGGCGGGGGAGATTCCCATGGATCTGCAGGCCAAGCTCCTGCGGGTGCTCCAGGAAGGGGAGTTCGAGCGGGTCGGTGAGAACGTGACGCGCAAAGTGGATGTCCGGGTTGTGGCCGCCACCAATCGTGACCTCAAGGAGGAGGTGACGAAGGGCCGATTCCGGCTGGATCTGTACTACAGGCTCGCTGTGTTTCCCCTGGAGATGCCGCCTCTGCGGGATCGCAAGGAGGACATTCCGGAGCTCGCCGCGCAGTTTGTGAGGCAGTCCGCCGCCCGCTTCCACGTGACGGAGCCTCGCCTGAGCCACCGGGAATTGCAGAGGGCCATGCGGTACGACTGGCCGGGCAATATCCGGGAGCTGCAGAACGCCGTGGATCGCGCGGTCATCCTGGCTCGTGACGGGCGTCTTGGAACTCGATCTGCCAGAGGGAGGAGTGTCGGAACCGGTCAGGGTTCCACACGAACCAACTGAGGTGGTGCCGGAATCCCAGTGGCGCGAGATGGAAAAGGCCAACCTCGTGGCGGCTCTCACGCGTACCAACTACAGGATCTCCGGCCCGGGCGGCGCTGCCGAACTGCTCGAGCTGCACCCGGCCACCCTCAGTTCCCGCATGAAGGCGCTTGGCATCCGGCGGCCCGGCGCAGTCTGAACCGTGTGGTATTCTTGCTCCACGAAAGGGGCTGCCGCAATGGAACGCAAGAAAGCATCCGACTATCCGCAGGAGCTGCTCAACCTGTTCGACCGTTATGTCCACGGCGACATCGAGCGCCGGGAGTTTCTCGAGGGGGCCAAGAAATACGCCGTCGGCGGAGTGACGGCAACGGCTCTGTGGGAGAGCTTGAAGCCGAACTACGCCTGGGCGCAGCAGGTGCCCAAGGAGGACAAACGGATCACGACCGAGTATGCGACGGTGGAGTCTCCGCAAGGCAACGGCAGCATCAAAGGTTATCTGGTGAAGCCCGCCGGCGCGAAGGGCAAGCTCCCCGGCGTGCTGGTGGTGCATGAGAATCGCGGACTGAACCCCTACATCGAGGACGTAGCCCGGCGCCTGGGCACGTCGAACTTCATTGCCTTCGCGCCCGACGGGCTGACCAGTGTCGGCGGCTATCCCGGTAACGACGAAGCGGGCGGCAAAGCGTTCGCTCAGGTCGACCGGGCGAAGATGTCCGACGATTTTGTGGCCGCGGCCAAATGGCTGAAGTCTCGGCCGGATTGCACGGGCAAGATCGGGGTAGTTGGATTCTGCTTTGGCGGCGGCATTTCGAATCAACTGGCTGTGCGCCTGGGTGCGGACTTGTCCGCGGCGGTGCCGTTCTATGGCGGACAGCCGCCGGCGGCCGAGGTCGCGAAGATCAAGGCTCCGCTGTTGTTGCAGTATGCGGGGTTAGACACCCGCGTGAATGCCGGCTGGCCCGCTTACGAAGAAGCGCTCAAGGCGAACAAAGTGGACTACAAGGCGTACATCTATGAAGGTGTGAACCACGGGTTCCATAACGACACGACGCCTCGCTATGACGAAACGGCGGCGAAGCTGGCGTGGCAACGCACACTCGACTTCTTCAACCAGCATTTGCGGGGCTAGAATTCAGGGGGGCTATGCGATAATCGCGGGCATGCGCATCGCCCCGACCCTGACTGCCGCAGCGTTGCTGCTAAGCTTTACCGTCTCCGCCCAGCCTCCCGGTGGAGGACGCGGACCCGGACCCGGTTCCATGTCCGAAGGCCTGCGCCAGGCGACGGCTCTCGATCTCGAGGGCAAATATGCCGAGGCGCGCCAGCTGATTCAGAAAGAAATCGATTCCGCGGCCGACCCGCGCGCCAAAGCCAATGCTCAGCGCGCCATGGCCATGTCTTTTGCCTTCGAGGGCAACTGTAGGAAGACCACCGAGTATGAGCAGATGGTCATGGCCTACTGGAAGACGCGCGAGACTGAGGAGCCCAAAAACGCGTTCTACCAGCAGGGCGAGATGGCCAACGAAGCGGCCCGCGTCTGCATCGACTCAGGCGACCTGGATGCCGCGGCCAGGCTCTACAGGCTTGGCACGGAGCTGGGTCTGAAGGAACCAGAAATCCCGGCCGACCGCAAAGCCCTTTGGGAATTCCGCCTCGCCCATGCCGAAGGCCGCATTGCCGCCCGGCGCAATAAGAAGGCCGACGCTGAGAAGGCCGTTGCCGCCGCCCGCGCGGCGTTGGACCGGATGACGGACATGAAACGTCAGCAGGAAGCGTTCTATCCGTATCTCACCGGCTATGTAGCTCTCTATCTGGGCGACTACCAGAAAGCCCTCGCCGACCTCCAGAAGGCCAATCAGAACGACGCGTTCATCCAATGCCTCATCGCCCAGACCTATGAAAAGCTGGGCGAGAAGGACAAGGCGATGGAGTACTACAGGAAGGCCTCCGGTGCTCGGGCGCACAACCCGCCGGCCGCCTATGCGGTGCCGCTGGCCCGCAAGAAACTCGGCTGAAGATTTTTTCCGCCGGGCTGTCGATTTCCTGAAGGATGGTTCGTAATTACTGCGGACGCGACGGGTGTTCAGCCCACGGGTGAAAGCACGTCGCGGATTCCGATTCACACGTTCATGCAGGAGAGAACCAGATGCCGCAGTACATGCTGTTGCTTCACGAAGATCCAACCGGCTGGGCCAAGCTCAGCCCGGAAGAGATGCAGACGGCCATCGAGAAGTACATGGCCTGGGCGAAGAAGCCCATCAACCGGGGTGGCAAGCGGCTGGCGGAAGAGCCAGGTAAGGTGATCCGTTATACACCGGATGGGCCGCGCGTCACCGATGGTCCGTACAGCGAGACCAAAGAGATGATGGGCGGGTTCTACACCATCGAGGCGGCCAATTACGAAGAGGCGGTGCAACTGAGCATGGATCACCCCCACCTCGAGCACGGCACCATCGAAGTCCGCCAGATCTTCGAGATGTGAGCGGCGCCCCGGAGACCAGAGTCCTGCTGGAACACCTGTTCCGGCACCAGGCAGGCCGGATCGTCGCGCATCTGCTGCGCCGATTGGGTCCGGCCCACCTGGATCTCGCCGAGGAGATGGTGCAGGACGCCATGCTGAAGGCTCTTCAGTCCTGGCCGTACAAGGGGCTGCCCGAGAATCCCGAAGCCTGGCTGTTCCGGGTGGCGCGGAACGCCGCGCTCGACGCGGTGCGCCATCGCCGGATGGCCGGCGGCAAGTCCGAAACGCTCATCGCCGAGTTCGATCGTCCAGTCGTTCTCAACGAGACCGATCCGGACTTTGAGGAGCAGTTGCGGGACGATGAGCTGCGCCTGATCTTCATGTGCTGCCATCCGCAACTCGGCCGCGATTCGAGCGTCGCCCTGAGTCTGAAAATTGCAGGCGGGTTCAGTGTTCGCGAAATCGCCAGGGCGTTTCTGGTGGAGGAATCCGCCATCGCCCAACGGCTGGTCCGGGCCAAGAAGCAGATCCGCGAGCAGGGCCTGACGCTCGAGATCCCCAGCGGCCGGGAACTGGCTGAGCGTCTTGTCGCGGTGACGGACGTCCTCTACTTCCTGTTCAATGAGGGGTATGCGGCGCATGAAGGCGAGGACCTGATTCGACAGGACCTTTGTACGGAGGCGTTGCGGCTGGGCTGGCTCATGGCCCGGTCGTCCATCGCCAATCCCCGCGTGCACGCTCTGGTTGCGGTAATGGCCCTGCAGGCGGCTCGTCTGCCCGCCCGCACGGATGAAGCCGGTGACCTGATCCTGTTGGACGAACAGGACCGGAGCCGTTGGGATCAGCACCTGATCTCGATGGGCTTCCGCGAATTCGATCTCTCGATGGCCGGCGAAGAGCTGACCGAATACCACGTGCAGGCGGCCATCGCGGCCACGCATGCACGGGCGACGGATCGCCACGGCATCGACTGGCCGGTGATTCTCCAACTCTATGACCAGCTTATGGAGTTGAGCTCTTCACCCGTAGTGGCGCTGAACCGGGCGGTGGCGCTCGCCAAGGTGGACGGAGCCGCGGCGGGGCTGTCGGAACTGGAACCGATCGCGCGGGATGGGAAGATGCAGAGCTATTACCTGTATCTGGCCGTCCGGGGCCATCTGTTGTTGGAACTGGATGAGCACGCCTTGGCGGCGGAATGTTTCCGCGCCGCGTTGGAGTGCCGCTGTTCCGAGCCCGAGCGTCGTTTCCTGAGGAGAAAACTGAAGGAATGCGCGTGCGGCGGCGCCTGCAAAGGCACCGCCGCCAGGGATATTTAGCGGATCTGCGAACCGGGCATAGGCGTCAGGAGGACGTTCGAGATGTTGGAGACCGTCTCGCCGTCGCTGAGGCCGGGCGTGACCCGAAGCTTGCCCCACTCGGGGCTCGTGGCGAACGCCTTCCAGTTCGCTTCGCGGGCGGCGAGATTGTCGAAGGCCACCATGTAGGTGAGGTTCGGCATCTTGGGGCCGGCCAGCGTTTCACCAAAGAACACCGGCAGCAGTCCGTACTTGCGGAAGATCTCGATCTCGCCGTTCTCGAACATGCCGATCTTCTTGGCGAGCGAGGCGGGCGTATTCGATTCGTAGGTGCGCAGTTCAAAGATCCGGCCGGGGCGTTTCGCATCGCCGGGCGGCAGTTCGACCGCGGGGAATCCCTTGAAGCCGCGGAGCAACTGGACTTCCATGCGCTCGAACGGCAGCGCGGGATTCATGGTCAGGGGCCGAGCGGCTCCCAGTACCGCCTCATCGGCGTTCATCTTGTCCCAGCAGGTTTCAAACGACGCCATATTGGCATGCTGAACGAGCAGCAGGATGTAGGGCGTGTCGGGACCGATGGAGCTGCTGAAGAGGCCCACCGCGCTTGATCCGGCGCGCTGCAGGGCGGCCACTACGGTATTGCTGAGGAAATCGGAGACACGGCCCTTCTGGTTATCCATCGTGTTGCGAAGGCGGAAATAGCGCAATTCGAGGATGGAAGGGGATTTCGATTGAGCCTGTGCGGATGTCATAAAAGATGCGCCGGCGGCGCCGGCCACGAAACTGCGGCGTTGCATGATGACGCGATTCTATCGCACGGCTTGCAGCGGGGTAACTGCGCCGAAGCGGCGCTGCCGGGAGCGGAAGTCGTCGAGAGCAAGGCGCAGATCGGCGGCGGTCAGTTCAGGCCAGGCGACGTCCGTGAAATAGAACTCCGCGTAGGCGCACTCCCACAGGAGGAAGTCACTCAGCCGTTGCTCTCCGCTGGTGCGGACGAGCAGGTCCACGTCGGGGCCAAGGGCCGCGGAGAGACTCTGGTGGTCGCGTGCTCCGGCCTCGACGGCACGCACGATGGCATCGCGTGAGGAATAATCGATGGCTACGCGGAGGTGCAGGCGTGTGCAGGCGCTCGTATGGGCCTCGGTCTCTTCAATCAACGAGACCAGCGGACCGGCCAGCCGGTCGCGGCGGCCGATCACCTCGAAGCGGACACCTTCCTTGCGGAGTTTCTCCGCCTCCTGGCGCATGTAGCGCGCGAAGAGGCGGAAGAGTGTCGAAACCTCGGACTGGGGCCTCTTCCAGTTGTCGGCCGAGAACGCATAGAGCGTAATGGTGCCGATGCCGAGGTCCGGCGCGGCTTCCACCACGCGGCGGACGGTCTCCGCCCCGGCGCGGTGGCCGGCAGTCCGGGGCCAGCCGCGTGCCTGGGCCCAGCGGCCGTTGCCATCCATGATGATTGCGACGTGCAGCCGCGAGGATTTGTTGTTCATCGCATTGCCGGGAAAATCAGGCACGGCCGCCCCGCATGGCCCTGACGAGGGCTTCCATGTGGTCGAGATAACGCTCCAGCGCTTTGCGGCCGTCGGGCGTGAGTTTGTACTCCGACTTGGGTACGCGTCCTTCAAACGACTTTTCGCACACGATATAGCCGGCCTCCTCCAGTTTCCGGGCGTGGACACTGAGGTTGCCATCGGTTGTATCGAGCAGTTTCTTCAGGTTGGAGAACGTGAGCGAGGGCGCCGCCGCGAGGGCGCTGACGATGCCGAGGCGCAGCTTCTCGTGAATAAGCCGGTCGAGCTGCGGGATGTCCTGCTGCACGGACGTCAAACGGACGTCGTCACCGGAGGGGTCGAGCTTGCGTGCCGCTTTAGCCACCGTACCTCCTGTAAATCCAGAATCCGAACACTACATGGAGGCCGCCGAAGCCGGCAGCCAAAGGCAGGTCTTTCAGGTCGGGCGGCGCGAGCATGGCGATCAGCCCCAGGGCGAAATAGGCGGCGCCCATGGCCGGGATGATGCGCACGGAGAACGCTCCGCCGGCCACCACGGCTGCGCCGTAAAGCATGAGCCAGGCCGCTGCCACCACATGCAGCAGTCCGGCGTGGTACAGGGGCCAGGTCAGCAAGGCGCCGGCCAGAATGGGCGGCGCAAACCCGAGGGCAAACTTGCGGCCGGCGTCGCTCCACAGAGGGGCGCCCGAGCGGCGGGCCTTATGAACCATGGCCAGGGAACCGATGGCCACGGCCAGCACCATCTCCGTCAACCAGACCGTGATCCAGCCTTCTGAACTGGTCTGCCGGTGAGCGTACCAGGCGGCGGGCAGCGCGGACGCGCCCATCACCATGCCGCCGAGACCGGGCACGGCTGTGAATGAGCCGGCGCGCTCCATGGCGGAGCGGATATAGCGCAGGTTCTCCAGCGCGTGATCGTGAATGGGAATTGGTTCTACTTGTCCCACGGTCCTATTGGACCACAGGAAGTTAGCGTCGTCAAGTACTTTGTATCGCAAAGAATCTGACTGGCTGGTTACAGATCCTCTGGGAATACGGCGTACCCCACCGGTGGCGGGTACAGGTCCTTGAACAGCTTCAGACGGCGGCGCAGCAGATTGGACGGCAACTGGCGCGGCCCGGTCTCGACGTCGATGTCGCAGCAGACGCCGTGCATATACAAGGTGAGCGTATCCACGAAGCTTTGGCGGATGTAGGCCTTCATCGCCTTCGTCGGACGGACGGCCTTCTTGTCCTTGTCTTCGAGTTCGAGCTTGCGCTGCCAGGAGTCTTCGTCGACTTCGCCGTGCGCGCCCCTGGCCAGTTCATCGGCCAGCAGTTCCGCATAGCCGGAAGGAATGTCCTTGCCGGTCTTGCCGGCCAGAAGCTCGGCGATGCCACGATAAAAGCGATAGTGGTAGTCGGCCACCTCGGTGTCTTTCACCGCGAAGGCGAAGACAGCGCCGCCGCCGGTGAGCAGGGAACCGAACGACACGGCGCGGGAATCCTGAGGCTTCTCGGTGGAGACCATGGGGCCGTCGGCCTGGGTGGTTTTGGCGGTTTCGCCCTTTTCCAGATAGGGAACAAGCAGGATCCGGATCTCAGGAAGGCGCGCGGCGATAACGGGCGGCAGGGCGGCGACCGGCTCGTCGAGGTACTCGCGCAAGTCTTCTTCGCTGAGGGCTACGGAGGCGCAGAAATAGCAGAAACGGCTTCCGAGCGGGATCATCTCGTTCCGGAAGCGATCGGCGAACTGTCCCAAATTAAGGCTTTGCAGGGGATTCTGCGCTGGCATTTTCACTGGCATCTCCAGTCTACCAGAGAGATTCACAAAGACCTGACGATAGACTATGACTTGTGTCCTTAAAGATTCTGGTGTCGGCGGGGGAGGCGTCGGGCGACCGGTACGCGGCCGGAGTGGTGGCTGCGCTCCGCCGGCACAGCCCGGAGACCGACTTTTTCGGCTGTACCGGTCTGGAGATGCGGGCTGCCGGCGTGCGTACCGTGGTGGATGCGGCCAGCCTGTCCGTCGTGGGCCTGGTCGAGGTATTGCACCACATACCAAGGATTTACGGAGAATACCGCAAGCTGATCGCGGCCGCCGAAAAGGAGCGGCCCGACCTGGCAATTCTCACCGATAGCCCCGACTTTCACCTGCGTCTGGCCCGGCAGTTGCACCGGCGCGGGATCCCTGTTTACTACCTGGTGGCGCCGCAGGCCTGGGCGTGGCGGGAAGGCAGGGTTAGGCAACTCCAACGAAACGCTGAGAGAACTGCACTGCATCTTTCCCTTCGAGGAGGGATTCTTCCGGCAGCGCGGCGTGAACGCGTATTACATTGGTCATCCGCTGGCCAGGGTTATCGGCCGCGGCTCAGCCGGGAGGATTTCTTCCGCAAGCATCGCATTCCTGGGGATCGTCCATTGATCACATTGTGTCCCGGCAGCCGGAAAGGCGAGATCGCCCGGCATTTGCCAACCTTGCGTGACGCAGTCGGCCAGATCACGGCGCGGCGAGCCTGCACGTTCCTGCTGGCGGCGCCGGCCGGCGCGGCCGAACGGTTTGGCGGCGGGTTTTTCGACGTACTGACGGGCGATGGCACGGTGAAGGTGGCGGAAGGCGAGACCTGGGATGCAATGGCTCACTCGACCGTCACGCTGGCGGCCAGCGGGACTGTGACCATGGAAGCCGCGCTGCTGGGGGCGCCGATGGTAACCTTCTACAAAGTGACCCCGGTCTCCTGGGCGCTCGGCAAGATGCTGGTGAAGGTCCCTTATTTTTCAATGGTGAACCTGGTGGCGGGCCGCAAGGTGGTGGCCGAATTGATTCAGCAGGATATGACGGGCCAAGCGCTGGCCACGGAGACACTGCGGTTGCTGGACTCGCCCGAGTCCATGGCGAAGATGAAAGAGGAACTGGCGGCTGTGCGTTCGGCGCTCGAAACCGGCCACGACCCGATGGAAGAATCCGCCGGGCGGATCCTGTCGTCCATCAAAGAGGAAGTACGATGAAGTCCCCCGCAATGCAAATCAATAAGTTGGCCGCCGCGCTCCTGGTTCTGTCGGCAGCCGTCTCCGCTCAGCCGGATCGCCGGGCCACAATTGATGTGGATTCCTACAAGATTCAGGCCACGGTGGACCCGGCGCAGCAGACGGTTTCCGCCAAGGCCCTGGTGACATTTACTCCCCAGGAAGACCGCATCAGCACGGTGACCTTCGAGCTGAATAACGCCTTGAATCTGAACAGCGTGACCGACGGGACCGGACAGACGCTGCAGACGAGCCGGGGTAACCAGGATTTCTCCGTACGCATTAACTTCCCGCAACCGCTGGCCAAGGGTACTGCGACGAGCGTGACGTTCGACTACAGCGGCCGGCTTGGTGGAACCGAGGAATCGCCGGTCTACGGGATCAACTTTGCGGCTATTAAAGCTGACCATGCTTACCTGATGTATCCGGCGCGGTGGTTCCCCATCAGCGGTTACACGACGGACCGCTACCAGATGGAGCTCACGGTTTCCGCTCCGGCTGGGTTCAAGGCGATCAGCAGCGGGCTGGAATTGCCGGGGCAGGGTGGAATCGTATTCAAATCAACGCAGCCCGGATTTTATGGGAGCCTTGCGCTGGTGAAAGGTACGGCCAAACGGGTGAGCGCCGAGGGTGTGACGACCGACATCTATTTTCAGGCCGACCGGCAGGGCGTGGCGCAGGCAATCGGTGAAGAGACCGCCAAACAGATGAACTTCTTCACCGGCATCTACGGGGTGCCGCCGCAGAAGAACCTGACGCTGGTTGAGAGCGGCGAGGGTGCGCCCAACGGGTACTCCGCGCCCGGCATTCTGTTTCTATCGCCCGCCGGGATCGGCAAACAGCCTTCACAGCGGCTGCTGAGCAACCAGATTACACGGCAATGGTTCGGCAACCTGATCTCGCCCGTGAACCGGAATCATATTTGGATCGTGAACGGGATGGCCCGCTACGCCGAGATCATGTATCAGGAGCACGTGAATGGGCCGTCAGCGCTGGAGTCCGAGATTCATGACTTGTATGTCGATGCGTTGACCGTGACCGATGCTCCCGTGCGCCAGGCGGCGCGCTATGACGACTATTCCCCGGAGTTTTTCGCGGTGACCGGCAGCAAAGGCGCGGCGACTTACAATATGCTGCGCTGGATCATCGGTGACGCTGCGTTCCAGAAGACGCTGAAGTCGATCATGGACCAGTACACCAACAAGCCGATCTCCACCGACGATTTCCGGAAGGTGGCCGAGACGGCCGGCGGGCAGAACTTGCAGGGGTTCTTCATCCAGTGGCTCGGAGTCGACCGGTGCGCCCGAGTTCAAGATGGACTACACCATCTATCGAACCCAGAAGGGCTTCCGGGTGATGGGCAAGATCACCCAGGACCTGGACACGTTCCGGATGCCGGTGGAGCTGCGGATCGAAACGGAAGGGAATCCGGAAGACAAGCGTGTGGATGTTGTTGGTCCGACGACTGATTTCTCGGTGGACACGTTCGGAAAGCCGCGCAAGGTGATTGTGGACCCGAATGGACGGATGTTGCGCCTGAGCCCCGCGATGAGGGTGGCGGTGGCGATCCGGCGCGGCGAGCAGTTTGTCGAGATTTCGGAATACAACGAGGCGCTGCGCGAGTATCAGAAGGCGCTGGAAGTGATGAAGACCAGTTCTCTGGCGCACTACCGCGTAGGGGAAGTGTTCTTCCTTCAGGGCAACTACCAGTCGGCGGTGAACGAGTTCCGCGAGGCCCTGAATGGGGACAACGAACCGAAATGGACCGAGGTCTGGAGCCACATCAATATGGGCAAGATCTTTGATGTGACGCAACAACGGGAACGCGCGGTGAACGAGTATACGCTGGCTATCCGCACCAAGGACAATACGCAGGGTGCGCAGGAAGAGGCGGCCAAGTACCGCCAGACGCCTTACCAGCGCAAAGACAACAATTAGACTCCGGTGGTCTGAAGGTTCCGCTGCCGGCGATCCGCGATGACGAGCGGGACCCAGGCGCAGAACAGAATCAGTGCGCAGAGGACCAGGGCGCGGTTGTGCAGCGCCGAGGTGACGCCCGCGCCCACGACGGCCCCCATTGTGAACGCCAGGCATATCCCGGCGAGTAGTTTCGCTTTTCGGGTACTTTCGGGGTCCGGCCGGTTGCAGAGGGCGGCAAACGCCGCCTCACCGAACTGACGCAGGTTTCCGGTCGTCATGGTGGAGTTATAAGCCCACTTTTCCACCCGGGGAAACGTCGAACTTTGCAGGGCGGCGAGGAACGAGATCGCCAAAACGAGCGGCTGGCTGGGGAAACTCCGAGGGAGCCAGCCGGCTGCGCAGAGAAACAGGATTTCCAGGCTGAGAGCGGGCAAGGAAGGATCCTGCACGAAGCGACTGACGCGGGGGAGCCGCAACGCCCTGGCGACGGCCACTCCGAGCAGAAAGGCCAGAATCGGCCAGAGATGGCTGAGCGCCTGCCGTGTCTCCCCGGCCGCGGCGTTGATGCCGAGCAGTACGACGTTGCCGGTCATGGCATTTGCAAAGACATGACCATGACCAAAATAGGTGAATGCGTCGAGAAATCCGCCGGATGCCGCCAGCAGTAGTGCGACGAACAGGGAGTTGTGCGCGGCATTACTCCAGACGCCGCTGACGCTGCCCAGTTGGCTGCCGGTAGGCTGATCCGGCTGGATCCCCTGCGCCGAAGCGCCTTGCCCCATACCTTCAGGATAGCGCCGGCGGTTCAAAATGGCTTTGATCGCTCAGAGTCCGAGGAAGCGCTGGATGCAGCCGGATGTCTCGGTCCACGGCCGGCCAAGGATCGAGTGGCTTTGTTCACTCATTGCCGTTGGAATCCCCAATCCAACCTTCGCGGCGGAGATCAAAGTGGGTTTGTTCCCTCAAAAATCGCTCTGCAATCCCAATGACCGTCTCGGAGCCACCGCCAAGCCCACACGATGGGTTTGACCACTCATATTCTTCACATTGCCCGGAATCCGACCGATGCGGCACGAACTCCGGGATTCAGCAACAAGATTGAGTTTTCAAAGATCCAGGCCCGGCTCTACACCTTGCCCCAGAGTACGAGTCTAGTACCGCGGGTGCAGCCTTCCTCTGTATGTTCCGGAAACCAAAGCGGAAATTGCCTGAACCGGCTGGGCTGCCAGGCAACACATTCGAAGTCGAGGTGAATCTCGCTCTCGCCTGCCGGCCGGTAGAAGCAGCCGCAAGAATTGGGTTCGAACGTTCAATTCGGGTCATGGGCGGGAATCCGTCCAGGAATGCGGCCAAGTAATGCTCGATTGATTTTTGTAACCAAACTTCCATAAGAACCATTTACTATTAGGATCCTTGGGAGGGTTCACGCTTTGGTTTTGTCCAAATTGGGGTTGACTGCGGTGCTGGCAGCGACCCTGGCTGTTCCGCAGCAGGTGCCGGATGCGCCAATCATCCGGATGAATGTCGAATTGGTTCAACTGGACGCGGTCGTCCATGATGGGAAGGGGCGGCCGGTAACCAATCTGACGGCGGAAGATTTTGAGGTAAAGCAGGACGGAAAGGTCCAGAAGATTACCAATTTCTCCTATGTGGCGGAACCCAGCCAGGTAATCCCGGCGCCCTCCGTCAAGCGGGAGAAAGGGGCTGTCGCGGCTCCATCAGTAAAACCAAAAGAGCTCAGCGCTGATAAGGTGCACCGGACGATGGCGCTGGTCGTGGACGATCTGGGGCTGGCCTATGAAAGTGTGCTGCGGGCGAAGGATTCCATGCTCAAGTTTGTGGACGAGCAGATGCAGCCCGGCGACCTCGTGGCAGTGCTGCGGACCGGAAAGAGTGCGGGCACACTTCAGCGGTTTACGACAGATAAGCGGCAGTTGAAAGCAGCGATTCAACAGATCAAATTCAACTTCCGGTCCCGGGTGGGCATTGATTCCGTCGAGCGCCTTTAGACGAGAGGTCGGCTAGCGAATTGGGCGGCGGCAACCGAAGCCGTAGCACTCCTCCCACGCCTGCCGCTAAACAAGCGCGGGATGCCGAGATTCTGTCCCAGCGCTCCAGGGAAATGCAGGATCAACGAAATAAGGAGTTGCAGGACCAGGATGACAACCGGGAACGCGACCACCTCGCCTCGGGAACGATCGGGGTGCTGCGCTACCTCGTACAAGGCATGCGGCCGATGCCGGGGCGGAAATCCGTGGTCCTCTTCTCCGAGAATCTCTCGATCCGGCACAATGATCACAACAACATCGGTGTCTGGGACCGTTTGCGGAACCTGACCGATATGGCGAATCGATCCGGAGTCGTGTTCTACACCCTGGATCCACGTGGCCAGATGCCGTTGGGGCCTCGGGCGGAGGATCAGGTGGGGGCCTTGATAAACAGCCCAAATCCCCGCGCTCGACTGTCGCCGCTCGAGAGCAGGCAGCAGTCCTTCCAGGACTCGCGGGTTGGTTTAAATTTCCTGGCGGTGGAAACGGGTGGTTTGTATCTCGATGGATCGAACGACCTTCCGGGTCTGCTGCGGAAGGCCACCGACGATCAGGCCGGCTATTACCTGATTGGTTACCACCCGGAGGCAGGGACTTTTCGCACTGGGAACGAGAAGGTCAAGTATCACGACATCAAAATACGGGTGAAGAGACCGGGACTGCAGGCGAGGTCCAGAAACGGCTTCTACAGCCTGCCGGAGAGCGCAGCGGCGGCAGGTCCGAAGACGCATGGCGAGCGAGTCGTGAACGCCCTGGTCTCACCGTTTGCCTCGAACGAGATCGGAGTCCGGCTAACCTCCCTTTTCGATATGGATCCGGTGAGTGGACCGTCGGTCTTTTCCATGTTGCACATTGATGCGCGCAACCTGCGATTTGAGGTGGAGCAGGATGGCCGGCACAAGGCACTGATCGAGGTGGTGACCGCGACGTTTGGTGAGGATGGGCGCCTGTCGGAGAGCCGAACGGGTTCGTTCACGCTGCGAGCGAACGATGCGCGCTACCAGCGGCTGATGGAGAATGGCGTCATTTTCACCATCATGCAGCCGCTGAAAGAGACGGGGCCGTTCCAATTGCGGGCTGTGGTGAGCGATCCGGCCGGAGAGAGATTAGGGTCGGCCACGCAGTACATCGAGATTCCGAACCTGAAAGCTGGCCACCTGGCCCTCTCCGGGATCATGCTGATGGCTGCGTCCAGTGAAGCCGTGCAGAAGTTGACGGGCAAGGAGGGTGGCGACGAGGATCCGGCCCAATCCTCGCAAGGAAATGCGGCGATCCGGCATTTTCGCAGAGGGCAGAAGGTGACGTATGGCTACAAAGTCCTGAATGCAGCATTGGATTCAAAGTCGGGCGAGCCCCAATTGATGACGTCCGTGCGGCTCTACCGGGATGGCCAGGAGGTGTTCCAGAGCGATCCGCGTCCACTCGGCGTGGCCGGGGCAAAGGACAAGTCGAAGCTGATGGTGGGCGGAGTACTGCAATTAGGCCAGCAGTTCCAGCCGGGAGACTATGCCCTGCAACTGGTGGTCTGGGACAAGCAGGTGAAAGGCGCCCGGAGCGTCGTGTCCCAGGCCATCGATTTTGAGCTCGAGTGACCGGCGCCGGGCGGTAGCGGCCGGGGTTGCTAGAACGGTGGGATGGCGAAGGCCGCCGACCGCTTCACGCTGACTTTGAAGTGTTGGGACCGGCCGTGGCGGCGGGCTCGTTTCTTCAGCCAGTCATTCATTTCACCTAGAGACGCGAAGAGGCCGACAAAGCGCGGGTCGTAGCGATTGGGGGCGCGGCGGCGACGGTTGAAGTCACGTGCGGTAAAGACACAGCCGGCTGCGACGACCGCGGCACCCATGGGGCGGTATTCGTGCGTGCCCTGCGCGACGGCCTGATTCTCCTCGATCCAGAGAGCGAAACCCATGCTAGCGGAGACCTCCCGGATCGAGCAGCCAGGCGGAGTTGTGCTGCGTGAAGCCTATGTGCGGGTAGTAGTCGACAGCTTTCGGCGCGGCCAGCAGGACGATGCGGCAGGGGGCAGCCTCCTGGACTTTCCGCAGGAGTTCCTTGCCTATGCCCTGGCGCTGAATGGTCTCCCGGACGCACAGGTCGCTGCAATAGGTGACGTAGGCGAAGTCAGTGAAGCAACGGGCGGCGCCGGTCAGCGTGTCGCCATCCCATGCCGTGACGAGAAGGTTGGCATGGTCGAGCATCTGCTGGATGGTGTCTCGATTGGCCACGGGCCGCCGTTCCCCAAGCGTGGAGGCATTGAGCAATTCGATGTATTCGTCGGGGGTGAGGCGCCGGTCGGTGCGATACTCCATCCTACGTATTATCGGGCATGAACGGCGGGGTATGTCACAGCCGCCACGCATGGATGGTCCTTTCTTGTAGAGATTGAGGCAAGGAAGGACGGGCCATGCAGAAGAACAGGCAGATGATCTGCTCCATCCCTGCCATCTGGCGAAAAAGGATCACCGCGCCGGTTTATCCAGGAATTGATATTATTCCCGCAGAATCGTGACCCGAATTATCCCGTTCTCTCTCCTCCTCCTCGCCGCTTCCGCGCTGCCCCTTGCAGCTCAGTCGCCCGCCGAGTTCTTCGCTGGCTCCGGCCAGTACGGCTTCAGCGGCGACGGCGGCCCGGCCCGCGATGCCACTTTTCGAGGAGTCTCCGCCATCCGCCTCGACCGCGACGGCAACCTCTACATCGCCGACATCGCCAACCAGCGCATCCGCCGTGTCGACCGCAAGACCCGCGTCATTACCACCTTCGCCGGTTCCGGTCCCACCGGCAACGACGACTCCGGCAACGGCCGCACCGTCTTCTCCGGCGACGGAGGCCCTGCCACGTCCGCCCAGTTCAACAATCCCAACGCCCTCGCCTTTGACGCCGAAGGCAATCTCTTCATCTCAGACAGCTTCTTCCGCCGCATCCGCAAGGTCTCCGCCACCACCGGGATTGTCTCGACCATCGCCGGCACCGGCGTTTTTGGCACCTCCGGAAACGGCGGCCCCGCTACCTCAGCGCAGTTCAAGCTTCCCCAGAGCCTCGCCGTCGATTCGCAGGGTAACGTCTACGTCGGCGATGCCGACGACAGCCGCGTACGCGTCATCTCTCGCAGTTCGGGAGTGATCAATTCCGTTGCCGGCAGCGGCCAGCCCGGCTTCACCGGCGACGGAGGCCCGGCCACTTCCGCCCGGATCGACACCGCCCGGGGCATGGCCTTCGATAAGAAAGGCAACCTCTATTTTGCCGACGGGTGCAACCACCGCATCCGCAAGGTCGACGCGGCCACCGGCGTCATCTCCACCTTCGCTGGCAGCGGCACGACCGGATGCGACGAGAACGGCAAACTCGACCCGGTTTCCGGTGACGGCGGCCCCGCCACCTCCGCGCGTATCGTCGATCCCCTCGACATCGCTTTCGACGACGCCGGTAACCTTTACATCACCCAGTACCTGCCTTCCCGCGTCCGAAAAGTTGACGCCATCACCGGCATCATCTCCACCATCTCCGGCATTTACCCTGGCTGCAACTACCTGGAGGGCACGCTCATGGCTTATTCCTGCCCCCAGATTCCCTTTTCCCTCGCCATCGACAGCACCGGTAGCCTCTTTGTCATCGACGGCGTTCGTCAACGAATCATCCACTACCCCAACGCCGTTGCCCGCACTGAAGTCTCGTCCGAAGTCCCGCACCTCGCTGTCGGCGCCGGCTGGTCCACCAGCATCCTGTTCACCAATCCCGTCAGCCGGCCCGCACGCCTCTCGGCCAGCCTGACCCGCGACTCCGGCCTCCCCTTCCTGGCCCGCACCTGGGACCTCGCTGCCCGCGGCTCCGTGGGCGTCACGTTTGACGAAGCAACTTCCCTCGTCACCGGGCGCACCCGACTCACCCTCCAACCCGAAGGAGGCATCGCCGCCGCCTCCCTCGGCTTCGCCGCCATCTTCCGCAATAACGGCCGCGAGGCTTCCGCCGCACCCGCCGTCTTTCAGGCCGTCAACTCCGTCATGATCGACGGCCGTGCCGGCTACCGCCACGGCATCGCCCTGGCCAACGCCGACTCGTTTACGAAGTCCCTTCAGTATTCGGTCCGCAATGCCGCCGGACTCGAGGTTTCTTCCGGCGTCATCGCCCTGCCCTCCGCCAGCCAGTGGAGCTTCACCTTCGAAGACGCCTTCCCGCTGACGGACTTCGCCGGCACCTTCACCATCCGCGAACCAGCGACCACCACCTCCTCCTCCGGCACGGCCCTGCTCGCCTTCCGCTTCAGCCCCTCGGGCGGCTTCCATCTCATCCCCACCCTCACCTCCGGCGCCGCACTCGCCGGCATCCCACACTTCGCGGCCGGAGACGGCTGGACCACCACCCTCATGCTCGGCAACTCCAACTCCGAGCCCGCCACCGTCCTCGTCCAGTTGACTGACACCGAGAACGTCACATGGCGCGAAGAGTCCCAGACCATTCCAGCACGAGGATTCTACTCCGGCCGCTACGAATCTTCCGGTCCCCTCGTCACCGGCCGCATCCGCCTCTCGCTCCCCAGCCGCCCCGACCTTGCCCCCGGCTTGAACGCCGTGGCGACATTCTCCAACGGCTTCTCTGAAGCTTCCACCCCGCCCATTCCCGCTTCAGCCGCCTTCACTCTCACCGTCGATGGC
Source organism: Paludibaculum sp. (assembly GCA_049841055.1). Taxonomy (GTDB): domain Bacteria; phylum Acidobacteriota; class Terriglobia; order Bryobacterales; family Bryobacteraceae; genus Paludibaculum. The sequence goes on from JASGIE010000065.1 coordinate 89,327, forward strand.
AGAAACGGTTACCGCCACGGCATCGCCCTGGCCAACGCCACCGCCCAGAACCGCGATATCCAATACATCGTCCGCGACGCCGCCGGCGTTGAAGTCGCCCGGGGCACCATGCTCCTCCGCGCCCTCGCGCAGCGTAGTTTTGCCTTCGAAGCTGAGTTCCCCTCTATGCCTTCTTTCCTGGGCAGCATCTCTTTCCAGGACACCGCTCCCCCGTCCCTGACGGGTTCTTTCTCCGTCCTTGCCTTCCGCTTCAACCCCGAAGGCGACTTTTATTCCATCCCTGCTGTCCCGGCCAACTGAAGAAGCGGAGCGCAGGAAGCAATTCTGGCGGTTGGGGCGGCAGTGCTTTCTCTACCGCCCTATCCGTGATCCAGTGCGCCAACTACTTCGCTGCCGTCACGTTGCAGATACCTAAATCGAAACACCTCCAAGAGGCTATTCCTTGCTGTTTCGGAGGATCTTCACCGGGCCCAGCAGGCCCGAGGGCAGCAGCGGGGCGTCGGCAGGGTAGAAGACCATCGTCGTGTAGGTGATCTTCTGCGCGCCGGCCTGCTGGTCGCCGATCAGGCGATTGACCCACAGGTTGGCCACCTTGATCTCCACCTTGTTCTCACCGGGCTTGACGGCGCTGGTGATCTCGACTCGGAAGGGGCGCTTCCAGACGATGCCGAGGTCCTTGCCGTTCACTGTGACTTCGGCGAGGTTCTGGACGTCGCCGAGGTCGAGCCAGAGGGTGGCGCCTTTCCGCTGCCAGTCCGCGGCGGCCTCGAAAGTCTTGGTGTAGGTGGCGGTACCGGAGAAGTACTTCACGCCCGGGTCGGAATTCTCGGTCCAGGAGGCGAGGCTCTGCATGGTGACCTGGGCTGGCGCGCCGCGCTTGTCCTGGAAAGCGACGGTCCAGGGGCCTCCCACCGTAGTCAGTGTGGTTTCGACGGTTTTGGGGACGTCGGAGGATGCGCCGGCGGCGGCTTTGCGGAAGACGACAAAGACGGCGTCGTCGGGCTCCAGGTGGAGGGGGACTGTGGTGCGGCCGTTGTCGATCCTGAACGACGAGGGCTCGATAACGCCTGTCTCGGGGTGCCAGATCTCGGCGGCCTTCCCGGTGATGCGGAAGGTGGCGTCGAGATTCTCCACGCGGTGGCGGCGGTTGTTCACCCAGTAGATGTCGGCGTCGGGGAGCTTGCGGTGGACGTAGAGGAGTTCGGCGTCAGCCTCGGGTTTGGTATAGGTGAAGTCGGCATCGGTGCGGAGGTCGCCGAGGGCGGCTCCGATGGGGAAGCCGGCGTAGACCTTTCCTTTGCCGACAGCCCTGGGCGAGGAGTCGCTGCCCCAGAGCTGGCCGACGATGTTCTGAAACTCGGCGGCATTGTCGCTGAGGCTGGGCGAGGAGACAGGCCTGGGTCCGACAACGGCGGCGCCGGCCTGGACGAGGTCGCGGATCTTGCGCAGGACAGGCAGCGACATGTGAGTGGCGTTGGGGTCGAGCGCGAGGATGGAGTAGCTCATGCCGGTGGGGGTGACCAGGCGGCCGGACGAACAGGAAAGACGTGTGAGCAGTGCATCCGGACTGATGTAGTCGAAGTTGTAGCCGCTTGGGATCTCCGGCGCCTTGTTGCCAAACAGGGCGGTGATATTGGAGTCTTCGCCATAGAAGTAGGCGACCTCGGCGACGAACCTGCCTTGCTGGAGCATGAACGAGCTGCGGGCGAGATAGGTCGTCCACGGCTTCGCCATTTCCGCCCATGTTTCGTGCCGGGTGAACCACTGGCCGAAGGGTCCCAGGCCGAGACCGGGGATCTTATCGTTCACCGGTTGGTGGACGGAAGCATGGATGACAAACCGGTTCAGGCCGTTCGCCAGTTCCTTATCCGCGGTCGGTTTGAGTTTTTCGGGCGACCAGGCCCAGGCGGAGCCGATGGCGGTGAGAGACTCGGCGGCGGCGAGATTCTGACCGTAGATGTGCGCGACGGAAGCGGACTCGCGGATGTCCGCGTTGTAACCGAACGACTCTCCGGTCTGGCCGGGCCGTGGCGTCCACATGGCGCTCATGGGTACGTCGGCGTGGCGTTTCGCATCCATGCCATCGCCGATAAAGGCCCGGCCGTTCTCGTGAGCTTCGGTATAGCGGCCCATGCCTCTGGCTTTGAGCGAGGCGCCGAACTGATCGTAGTGGTTATCGGCAATCAGGTCGCCGATGGTCTTCCGGAAGTCCCAGAGGAAGCTGTCTGAGGCGGGGGCGCTTTCCACGATCCGGCCGGTAAGGACCGGGAGCCAGGGGTGCGGGTCGTAGCCGCGGCGTTTGGCGAACTCCGTGAGAATCTCATCGGTCCAGTTCTGGGCGCCGGCTTCGTAGCTGTCGATGACGACGTACTGGAGACCGCGTTTGCCCATGAGGCCGCCGGTGGCGTCCTTGTACTGGTCGAGGTAGTTGTCGGCGTAGGCTTTGACGAAGTTGCGATTGAGCTTGTCGACTTCGAGGCCGGTGGCTTCCGGGGAAGCTGGGTGGTTGGTGATGCCCAGCAGGGAGTATCCGATGCGGAGGACCATCCAGCGGCCCGCCGGCGGTGTCCATTCGAGCGTTCCATCCGGGCGCATCTTCGAGGTGAGATCGACGACATTCGCCTTGGGCACCACGTCTTCCGCCGACACGGCCGGAGTGGCGAGTGCGGAGAGGGAGGGTAGGGTAGAGAAGGCCGCCTTTTCCTGGAAGCGGTTCACTCGGGCTCCGGGATGGAGAACGAGTTCGGCAATGCGGTGGGCAGTAGGTGTGGCCTGCGCCCGGCCGCCCCCGAAGTTCATTCCAGCGCCACCCCGCGGCGAGGGCGGTGGAGTCCGGAAAGTGACGCGGAAGAACTTCGCGGTGACAGGCGCGAAGGAGACAGTGTTGGCAACGGCTCGACTAACGGGGATGGAGGCGGCGCGCGTGAACTGGCTGCCGTCATTGCTGGATTCGAGGTTGAGCCCTGAATCGGATGCCATATCGCCGAAGGGATTGCGGGCGGCGGAGAGCAGCACCAGGGTGAGCGCCCGGATTGTCTGCGGCTGCGCGAATTCGAACTGGATCCAGGCCCGCTCGTTGACGGGGGCCATGGGAAGTTCAGTCGCCTTGGCGAGATCGTTGTCGGTGAGGCTGAGCAGGGTGAAGTTGCCACCGCTCGAGGTGACCGTGGGCTGGAGTTCGGCGAGCGAGACGTCGGAGGCGGGCAGGCGGTAGGCGACGACGCTGCTGTCGGCGTAGAAGTCCGGTGGCTGTTGAGGCGGCGCGGCCGACATCATCCCCACACCCATGGCGCGTGGGATGTTCTGGTATGGGCCGGAGACGGAGGGAGGGGCCGGCAGTTTGCCGACGAAGGGCCTGCCGCCTTCGAGAATCGTTTCACTCCAGACGAACTTCTTCATGGCCTGGGCGGGAGGAACCCACGGGCCTCCGCTCTCGCTCCAGCCAGGCGATCCGGCGATGGCCATCTCGAGACCGAGCCGGTCAGCCTGGGTGACGGTGAAGCGGAAGGCGTCCTTCCATTCCGGCGTCATGTAGACCAGACGCTTGTCCACTATTTGAGGAGTGGCGAGAGCGGCATCGAAGTTCTGGAATCCGCCGATGCCAACGCGCTTCATCCACTCCAGGTCGGCCTGAATCCCCGGTTTGGTGATATTGCCGTTCATCCAATGCCACCAGACACGCGGCTTCGCTGAATCTGGTGGAGATTGAAAGCCGCGGACCAGGGGGTCGATCGCACCGGGCGCGGGGCCTTGGGCTGAGCCTCCGGCGGCCAGGAAGAGGAATGCGGGGACGATCGCTTTGATCACTTTGGACATGTCGAGGTACCTCCGGACGACACGGATCTCGAACGTGGACTTGATTGGGTATATCACAACCGGACGACAAAGTCTGATTCCCGGCGCCGAGCAGTCCCCTGCGGTTGATTCCGTTTCAGGCGGGGCCAGCGGAGGCGGATGTTATCATTGCCTGAGATGGCGCAGTCCCGCGGAGCTTCGAAGGCTCTCAACAACTACCTCCTGATCATTCTTGACAGCTGCCGCTACGATTCGTTTGTCCGGGCGCGTCCCAAGGTGATGCGGAGCCTGGGTAAAGTGCAGAAGCGGTGGTCCTACGCTTCCTGGACTTCTCCTTCGCACTACAACCTGTTGATGGGATTGTTGCCGCACACCAGCCCGAAGCATGTCTATGCATCGGAGTATTACAAGCACGACATCCTTCGCTACAACGAGCGGCTGGGTGCGGAGGATATCTCTTTCCGATCCCTGGTCCCCCGTTTGAATCTGCCGACCTTCCTGAAGGACTCGCTGGGTTACAAGACGCATGCGATGGTCTCGCTGCCGGTACTGAACCCGAGGACTCCCCTGAACACCGGATTCGACAGCTACCGGTTGATGGAGAAGCACAATGACATGCGGGCGATGGTGCACGAGCTGCGTTTCAGTGAAGAGCAGCCTACGTTCTACATCCTGAATGTGGGTGAGACGCACTACCCTTACGCGCTACCGCAGGAACCTCCTGACCAATGGCCGCGTATTTCCGGCGTGCATGGTGTCTTCAAGCATCTGGACGACGAAGTCGTGGGTGGGAAGCTGCTGACAAAGAAAGACAAGTTCTTCGATGACAGGAAACTGGCGGACCTGCGGGCCCGGCAGATCCAGGCTGTGAAGTATCTCGACAGGGTGATGGAAGAGATGTTCGACCTGCTGCCGAAGAACACTTACGTCACGATCACGGCGGATCATGGCGAGTTGTTCGGGGAGGACGGCTTTTTCGGGCACGGCCCGATCTTCCACGAGAAGGTGTTCGAGGTTCCGTTTGTCGAGGGCAAGCTGAGATGAGGAAGCGGCGCGGGTTGATCCCGGCGCCGGCCCGCGGGCTCAGCAGTTCGAGTGCATCATGGATCCTGTTGGTGGTGGCCGTGGCCGCACTGTGTCTGCCGCATGACGCAGGGCAGGAAGGGTTCAGATTCGCCTACGTCGGGCCTGGCGCGGGCTTCGCGTTCATGGGCTCGCTGCTGGCGATGATCTCGGCGTTCTTCCTGACGGTGCTGTCCCTGGTGGCGTGGCCCGTCCGGCTGGTCTGGAGTCTGGTACGCCGACGGCAAGGGTATCGCAAGGCAATGGTCCGGAAGCTGATTTTTCTGGGTTTGGATGGCCTGGATCCCGTCCTGACTGAGCGGTTCATGGCGGAAGGCAAGCTGCCGAACCTGGCCGCTTTGCGGGATGAAGGCGGTTACCGCCGCTTGCGGACGACCTTTCCTTCCCTGTCGCCGGTGGCATGGTCCACGTTCGCGACAGGAGTGAATCCGGCGCGGCACAATATCTTCGACTTCCTGAACCGGAATTTGAAGTCCTACCTGCCGGAGCTGTCCAGTTCGCGGGTGTCCGGACCGACCAGGTATCTCAGCCTGGGGAGATTCCGCATACCGCTGTCGAACCCGATGGTGGAGATGCGGCGGAAGAGCCAGACCTTCTGGAAGATTCTGGGTGAGCACGGCATCGGGTCGACGATCCTGCGGGTGCCGATTACTTTTCCGCCTGAGCAGTTCAACGGGCGGCTGCTTTCCGCGATGTGCACTCCGGATCTGCTGGGCACCCAGGGAAGTTTCACGCAGTTTACGACTCGCGTGGCCCAGGCTACGTACGAAAGCGGGACCCGTTATCCGCTGGAGCGTTCGGGTGACGTATTGCGCGGTGTTTTGCGAGGGCCGGCGAACTCGCTGGTGGAGGGTGGCGCGGCGATGGAGCTGCCCTTCGACCTGCGGCCTCGAGGTAGTGCCTATGAGTTGGAGATCGACGGGCAGAAGCACACGCTGAAGCCTGGGGAGTACTCACCCTGGCTGCAATTGGCTTTTCCGGCGGCACTGGGTGTGAAGGTGCGCGGCATTGCGCAGGTGATGATTACGGAGACGGCGCCGGAGTTCAGTCTGTATGTGACGCCAATCAACATTGATCCTGAGAATCCCGCGCTGCCGATCTCGCACCCGTCCTATTACGCGACGTACCTGGCGAAGCTGTTGGGCAGTTATGCGACGGTGGGTATGGCCGAGGATACCTGGGCGTTGAATGAAGGCGTCATCGACGAGGACGCGTTTCTGGCGCAGGCCTACTCCATCCAGGACGAGCGCGAGGCGATGTTCTTCAATGCGCTGGAGCGAACGCGCCGCGGGGTTGTGGCCTGCGTCTTCGACACCAGCGACCGGGTGCAGCACATGTTCTTCCGTCATCTGGACGGCCGGCTGCCGGCGGGACGGCATACGGCCGTGATCGAACAGTTGTACCAGCGAATGGACGCACTGGTGGGCCGCGCCATGCGCTACGTCGATGACAGGACGGCGATCTTCGTACTGTCGGATCACGGGTTTCGCGCCTTCCGGCGTGGAGTGAACCTGAACGCGTGGCTCCGCGACAACGGCTACCTGGCGATGCTGCCCGGCTATGAGGGGGATGGTGCTTATCTGCGGGGCATTGACTGGAGCAAGACGAGGGCTTACACATTCGGGTTGGCCGGCGTATACGTGAACCAGAAGGGGCGGGAATCGAACGGTGTCGTCGAACGCGGGGCGGAGACGGCTGAACTTTGCAGGGAACTGACGGAAAAGTTGCGCGGGCTGTGTGATCCAGTCGACGGGACGGTCGCCATCCAGCAGGTGTATACCGCCGGGAAGATCTACAAAGGGCCGTACCTCAATGCCGCTCCTGACCTCATCGTCGGGTTCAGTGACGGATACCGCAGCTCCTGGGACGCGGCTCTCGGCAAGACCAGCGAGGAGATCTTTTCCGACAACACGAAGGCCTGGAGCGGCGATCACTGCATCGATCCGGTATTGGTGCCCGGCGTGTTGTTTGCGAACCGGCGATTGGATGTGGAGGATCCGGGCATTGAGGACATGGCTCCGACCGCTCTGCACCTCTTTGGCGTGACGAAGCCGGCCTGGATGGAAGGGACGCCCGTCCTGCGTGTGATGCCCGAGGCTCGGGGATGAGGCTGTGCGGACTCTTGGCGGCATTGCTGTTCCTCTGGGGCTGCGGGCGGGCCGACGTGCGGGAGCGGCACCCACGCATGATTGTGCTGGGCGTCGACGGGATGGATCCCGGTTTTGTTGAAAAGAACTGGGCTGTGCTGCCGAACCTGGACAGGCTGCGACGGCAGGGCGGCTTTCAGCGATTAGCGACAACGAACCCTCCACAGAGCCCGGTGGCATGGTCGGCTGTCATCACGGGACTGGATCCCGGCGGACACGGGATCTTCGACTTCGTGCACAGGGACGCGGCTACCATTACTCCCTATTCCTCGATGGCCGAGGTTCTGGACGCGCGGCGCACGTTTGCTTTCGGCCCCTGGATCCTGCCGCTGGAATCAGGCCAGGTTCGCAGCCTGCGCAAAGGCGCCGCATTCTGGACCCTGCTGAGCGCGCAAGGTGTGCCCGCGCGAATCCTGAGGATGCCCGTGAACTTTCCGCCGGTCGAGTTTCCCGGCGAGAGCCTGGCGGGCATGGGTACGCCGGATCTACAAGGCGGCTACGGGACGTTCACGACATTTACCTCCGAGCGCGGGGTGATTGATCGCACGGTGCCGGGTGGCCGGATTGTGGCCGTGAAGATGCAGGGGCGGCAGGCCCTATTGACGGTGGAGGGGCCGGTGAACGGATTCCGCCGGGGCCATCCGGTGTCGGCGGCGTGGTTGACCGTGGATGCCGACGAGGGCACGGACACGGCTCTGATCTCCGCGGGCGGCAGAAGGATTGCACTGCGCGTGGGGGAGTGGTCGCCGTGGTTCCAACTCGAATTCCCCCTGCTGGGTCCTGTGGCGAAGACACGCGGCATTGCCCGGCTCCTGCTTCGCCGGGTGAAGCCATTCCTGGAAGTGTATTTGAGTCCTGTGAATATGGATCCACGGGATCCGGCGCTGCCCATTTCCACGCCGAAGGAGCTGAGTGCGAGCCTGGCGAGCGCGGTGGGGCCGTTCTACACGCAGGGAATCGCGGAAGATACTTCGGCGCTGCGGGCGCACTCGTTGAACCATGCGGAGTTCCTGCAGCAGGCAGGGCAGGTGCTGGATGACAGCATGAAGCTGTTCCGGTATGAGTTGAGCCGCTATGAAGACGGGTTGATGTTCTATTACTTCTCGAGCGTCGATCAGCACGCGCACGTGCTGTGGGGGCATGACGACGCGGAGTTGACGCGTGTTTACCGGCGCATCGACGAGGCTGTCGGGCTGGCCATGGCAAAGCTGGGTGCGGACGGAACACTGGTGGTGATGTCGGATCACGGGTTCTCGACGTTCGACCGCGCGGTCCACCTGAACGCCTGGCTGGCGCAGGAAGGTCTTCTGAAGTTGATCGATGGCAGCAAGCGTGGGGATGAGGAGTTGTTCGCGAATGTCGACTGGTCACAGACACGTGCCTACGCGCTGGGGCTGAACGAAATCTATCTGAATCTGGCGGGCCGTGAACCGAATGGGGCGGTGGCTCCCGGAGAGGGCAGCCAGGCTGTGCTTCAGAGGATCAGCGAGAGGTTGCTGGCGCTGCGGGATCCGCAGACCGGGAAAGCCGTGGTGCGGGCAGTGTATCCGGCCGCACAGGTGGCGACCGGCAAGCTGCCGGGCTACGCGCCGGACCTGGTGGTGGGCTACACGCCGGGTTACCGAGCCAGTTGGCAGACCGCGCTAGGCGCGGTTCCGGAGCAGATTCTCGTCCCGAATGAAGAAGCGTGGCTGGCGGATCACTGCATTGATCCGGAGTTCGTGCCCGGCGTGTTCTTTACGAACAGGACGCCGGCGCTGGAGAAGCCGCATCTGCGCGACGTGCCGGTGAGCATCCTGAAACACTTCGGGGTTGCCGTTCCGGCGGCCATGACGGGCCATCCGATGTTCTGAGAGACTGAGGAAATTCCTATGTTTTCAACCTCGATCAAGCTGAAGAAAGACCTGGCGGAGCGGGTGAAGCGCTGCGCGGAGGCGGGTGGCTACTCGTCGGTGCAGGAGTTTGTGGAGCACGTGCTGGAGCGTGAACTGGCCCGCATCGAGACGTCGGACTCTGACGAGGAGATTGCGAAGAAACTGAAAGGCCTGGGTTACCTGGACTAGCGCGGTCGCATTCCGATGGAGTGGATCAATCTCGGCTTGAGCAGGCTCTTTGATGGCTACCTGGCGTTGGCCGGCGGTTTGCCGGCCTGGGCGACCATGCTTCCACTGGCGCTGCTGGCCGCGCTGCTGATGCTGTTCGTCTTCCGGCACACCTCCAGCCCGAGCCGGATTGAGCGCTCGAAGAAGCTGCTACGAGCCTACCTGATGGAGATGAGGCTGTTCTCCGACGAGCCTGTGCTGGTATTCGGCGCGCAAGGCCGGTTGCTGCTGGCAAACGCGGGCTATCTCTTCTGGATGGCCGTGCCAATCGCCTGTGCGAGCATTGCGTTGTTGCCGCTGCTCGCGCAAATGGAACGCTACTATGGCCAGGTTCCTCTGCGAATCGGTGAAACTGCGCTCTTTACCGTGCACCTGAACGGAGTGGTGCAGGCGGACGGCAGCGCCCCTCGGTTGGTTGCCCCCGCCGGAATCGAAGTGGAGACGCCGGCGATCCGGGTGGAATCCGAACAGAACGTGGTGTGGAGGATTCGCGCCAGCGCGGAGGGCTCCGGAGTACTCCGAGCGGAGTTCCCCTGGGGTCGTGTGGAGAAGCGGGTCGAGATGGGCGGACACCGGCGTCCCGTGGATGCGCGGCGGGTGGCCGGAGCGCTCAGTGTCTGGCTTCATCCGGGGGAGGGCCGGTTGACCGACCCGGTCGCGGCTTGGGCCGAGATCGAGTATCCGGCGGCGGAAGTGGGGCTATTCGGTTTGCACATGCACTGGCTGTGGGCGCTGATGCTTATTTCCATGCCCGCGGCGCTGCTGCTGAAACGGCGCTTCGGAGTGGTTTTCTGAGATGGAACGGACGATGAGCCCGGCGGTCTTCGACTGGCGCAAGGCGCTCTGGTGGGGCGCGGTGTACTGGTCGTTTTACGGTGCGGTGGAGTATGCGCTTGCCGATGCCGTGTCGGAATGGCTGCGGCCGGAAGGCACGGTGCCCTATTCGGAGTATTGGCTGGTAGGGGTGGCGGCGCTGGCGCTCTGGGTGGTGGCCGGTTGCGTGGCGGCCGCGGGCTGCGCGCGGATCTGGTTTCTCCTGGGCGCGCCGAGGAATCCGGAAGAGGCTGAAGCGCGGATGACACGCGCCGCCGGCATAACCGTGCTGTTGGTGTTCGCGTACGTGCTGGCACGACGTTCACAGGGCCTGGTCCCCACGGTGCTCGCCCTGGCGGTGCCGGCGGGGCTGATGGTTGCGGGGTTGATGGCCGGCTGGAATGCTCGCTGGGCCCGGTGGACCTGGTTCCTGATGAATCCCGTGACGTTGACGGTGGCCGTACTGTTAAGGCCCTGGATGTATGCCTATGTTCTGCCCAAGGGCAATGCGCTCGTTCAGATCTCGTTCTCTTCGCTGGCATTTGTGGCTGTACTGGCCGTGTCGTGGCTGCTCTTCCGGAATCAGTCAGGCAACTGGGGCGCGCGATTTGCCGTGCTCGCCTCCGTCTGGATCGCCGCCATTGCGATTGTGCTCGGCTTTGGACTGCGAGCCAGGGTGCCTCTGCCCGGTGCCGTGGCAGAGGGCGCGGTGCCCAGCCGTCCGAATGTGATCCTGATTACTCTGGATACGGTCAGGGCCGACCACCTTCACCTGTATGGCTATGGCCGGCAAACAACCCCGAATCTGGAAGAATTCGCCAGGCAGGCGACGGTCTACCGCGACGCAGTCTCGGCGGCTGATTGGACGGCGCCCAGCCACGCAACGATGATGACGGGGCTCTACGCGCTCCGGCACGGCGTGCGGTACGACTACCCGGATGTCCGGTTGGGCCATATCCCGCGATCCGCGCCGACGCTGGCGGAAGTGCTGCAACATTATGGCTACCGCACCGCGGCGCTGGTGGCGAATCGGGCGTACCTGGCTCCCGAGATCGGGTTCGGGCGGGGATTTGATATGTACCGGGTGCCGACCACCCCGGTTTCGCTCGAGGGCAGCCGCATGCCTTCGGTGCTGCGCTCCACGCGGTTGCGGTTGCTGGGCATCACCGGGGCGGACGAACCGTACGTACCCGGTTCGAAGATGATCGACGAAGCAGGCCTCGTTTTGCGCAAATGGAAGCAGGCGCAGCCATCGTTTCTGTTTCTGAATCTGATGGACGCGCACTGGCCGTACAATCCTCCCCCGCCGTTCAGAAACAGGTTTCGGACACCGGCCCGGCATTGGTCCAGTACGGAGTTCTACGAACTGGTGAAACTGGTCGACGAAGAGAAACGCGTGGTGACGCCGCAGGAGCGGGAAGACCTCGCGGCTGCCTACGATTCCGGAATCGCGTACGCCGATCATCAGTTGGGACGGCTCTTCCAGATCCTGCGTGAGAACGGCGTCTTCGACAATTCCCTGATCATTGTTACCGCGGACCATGGCGAAGTCTTTGGCGAACGGTCGCTCATGGAACACGGTGTGTCGGTTTATCAGGACCAGGTGCACGTGCCGCTGATCGTGAAGTATCCGGGCCAGCAGCAACGGAAAGATGTGGGAATCACGGTGAGCCTGGTGGACCTTTTCCCCACCGTGCTGGACGTGATCGGCGCCCCCGTGCCGCGCCGCCTGGCGGGCATCACACTGCGCAAGGCGGAGCACCTGGCCACTCGGCCGGTGTATGCGGAGTCCTATGCGTTGTGGCAGAAGTGGGGCGTCGAAGAGCGGTTTATCGATGTGGAGCGGGCTGTCTACCTCGGCGGTTGGAAGATGGTGCTCACCACCAAGGGCCGCCGGGAACTATACGACCTGACGGCGGACCCCAACGAAACCCGCGACGTGTCCGGCGGCCGGCCGGATGAGGCGGCCCACCTGGAGCGTTTGCTGCGCACCTGGCAGCAGAATTACATCAAACCGGGCGATCAGGAACTGGGAATGGGCCAGGAAGCCGTGGACCGGCTGAAGTCGCTCGGCTACGTGCAGTAGGAGAGGCCGCCGGATCCCAGCGGCCTCGTCCAGTTTCCCCGACTAGTGGCCTTCGGCTTCCAGGAACCGCTCCGCTTCGATGGCGGCTTTACAGCCGGCGCCCGAGGCGGTGATGGCCTGGCGGTAGGTCCGATCTTCGACGTCTCCGGCATGAAACACGCCGGTGATGTTGGTGCGGGCGCCACCGTGGCTGATGATATAGCCGTCCTCGTCGAGGTCGAGTTGGCCGACGAAAGGCTGAGTGTTCGGGATGTGTCCGATGGCGAGAAAGAAGCCGTCGACCTCCTGCGTCCACGCTTCACCGGTCTTCGTGTTCCTGAGTTTTACCGCCTCGACGTAGCCTTTCTGCACGTCGAGCACATCCTCGACCACGGTGTTGGTGAGCCACTTGATCTTTGGGTTCGCCTTGCAGCGATCGAGCATGATTTTGGAGGCCCGGAACTCCTCGCGCCGATGGACGAGCGTCACCTCGTCGCCGAAGCGGGTGAGGAAGTTGGCCTCCTCCATGGCGGAGTCGCCACCGCCGATCACAATGATTTTCTTGCCCTTATAGAAGAAGCCGTCGCAGGTGGCGCAGGAACTGACACCGTGGCCGATGAGCTTCTGCTCGTTTGGAAGTCCCAGCCAGCGGGCGGAGGCGCCCGAGGCAACAATCAAGGTGCGGCACTCGTGCCATTCGTCGTCGATCTTCAGCCGGAAGGGGCGTTTGGAGAGGTCAGCCTGCTCGACCTTCCCCGAAATGAACTCGGCACCGAAGCGAATGGCCTGCTGCTTCATATTTTCAACGAGTTGCGGGCCCATGATGCCTTCCGGAAAGCCCGGGAAATTCTCGACTTCCGTGGTGATGGAAAGCTGGCCGCCGGGCTCGTGGCCGGCGATCACCAGTGGCTTCAGGCCCGCTCTGGCGGTATAGATGGCAGCGGTGTTACCCGCGCAGCCTGAGCCGATGATTATGACGTTCCGCATGCAAAGTACCTGGAAATTCCATGCTATCGCAGTGGGCGATAGAATACCTTGAGCATGAAGCCTGCACCCTTTGCCGCACTGGCGCTAATGGCCGCCACCCTGGTGTCCTTCGCCCAACCTTCCCAGCCGCCGCTCTCGGCGGAAGAACGCACGCGCTGGTTCCGGGAAGCCAAATTCGGGATGTTCATTCACTGGGGCGCTTATTCCGTGATCGGACGACATGAGTGGATCCGGACTATGGCCCAGATCCCGCAGGCTGAGTACGACGTCTTCGCCCGGCAGTTCAATCCCGTCAAGTTCAATGCCGATACGTGGGTGGATCTTGCCAGGAACGCCGGCGCGAAATACATGGTGATCACCTCGAAGCATCACGACGGTTTCAGCATCTTCCGCAGTCCGGCGAGCGACTACGACGTGGAGATCACGCCCTACGCGGGCGACCCCTTGAAGCAGCTGGCCGAGGCGGCCAGAAAGAAAGATATGCGGCTTGGCTTTTACCACTCGATCATGGACTGGCATCACCCTGATTACCGCCCGCGCCGTTCCTGGGAGTATCCGAAAAACTTCAAGGAAGGCGGCAATAACAACCGGTACATCGACTTCATGAAATCCCAGTTGAAGGAACTTCTGACCGGGTATGGAGACGTGGCGATGATCTGGTTTGATGGCGAGTGGGAGCATACGCTGGCCGAGGCAAAACGCGATGACGAAGTATACGACTTCATCCGCGGACTGCAGCCGAATACGCTGATCAACGACCGCCTGTACGAACGAAAGCCCGGCAACAAGGCCGACTTCGGGACGCCGGAGCAGTATGTGCCGGCCACTGGTTTTAAGGATCCCAGCGGCAAGCCGATTCTGTGGGAGGCCTGCGTTACCATCAACAACGATTCCTGGGGCTACAACAAGTACGAAACCGACTTCAAGACCGACCGGGACCTCATTCGCATGCTGGTCGAGGTGGTGAGCAAGGGCGGCAATCTGCTGTTGAATGTGGGGCCAAAGCCGGACGGCACCATTCAGGATGAGTTCGTGACCCGGTTGAATGCCATGGGCCGCTGGATGAAGGTGAACCAGGAATCCATTTACGCCACCACGGCCAGCCCGTTCGAACGGATGTCCTTCTTCGGGCGCGCTACCACCAAGGGCAACAAGTTGTACCTGCACGTCTTCGACTGGCCCAAAGATGGCACGCTCCGGGTGGCCGGCCTCAGAAACCTGGTGCACTCCGCCCGGCTGCTGGCCGATCCATCGCGCAAAATCGTCGCCAGGCGGGATGGGGATGACGTCCTTCTGACGTTGCCTGGCTCGGCTCCGGATGAGGTGGCCAGCGTGTTGGAACTGACGTTGGATGGGGCGCCCGTGGCGGTACCGTTCGCGAACCGGCCCGATTCGAAAGGGCTGATCAGTCTGGGCGTCGAATCCTGCGAGATCGAGACGGAGTTTGAGCAGCGGGCGAAGAAGGAGAACGCACTGGGCCATGTGTACCTGACCCGCTGGACGCGCGACAAAGATGTGCCGTACTGGAAGGTGGAGGCGCCCAAGGCGGGCCGCTACCGTGTCGAGGCCTTCTACTCCTCCAGGAAGGCAGGAACGCCGTTTACCGTGGAAGCCGGTTCGGCCAGGCTCGCCGGCGTGTCGATCAATTCAGGCGGCGATTGGGTGTTCAAATCGCAGCCGCTGGGTGAGATGGACCTGAAGCAGGGCGCAACGGAAGTGCGTGTCAAACTGGACACCAAAACCGGTGGGACCATCAATCTGGAGCGTCTGGTGCTCCATCCGGTGCAGTGAAATACCGAACCCGCGGAAGTTGATTTTCGTATCCGATTGGCAGTGGAGGGTATCCATGAAATTACCCGCATATCGGGTAGGACTGTTCGCCGCCGTACTGGCGTCGGCAGGCTGTTCCATTGACATCAACAGCAAGGCCACCGGTGAGACGATTCGGGAGACGAAGATCATCGAACGGGCCCGCGCCGCGAAAGCTGAGATCGTCGTCGCCGATTTGAACATCGGCGCCGGAGAACTCAACGTGAGCGGCGGCGCCAAGGAGTTGTTTGACGGAGAGTTCACCTACAATGTGCCGGACTGGAAGCCGGAGGTGCGCTACGACGACTCTGGTTTCCGCGGACGCCTGACGGTGAGGCAGGGCGGCGGCAAAGGCAACTTCGGCAACATCAAGAACATCTGGGATCTGAAGCTGTCCAACGACATCCCGCTGGATCTGCGGATTCACTGCGGCGCGGGCGAGAACAAGCTCGATCTGCACGATCTCACGCTGCGCAGTGTGGACGTCCAGATGGGGGCCGGGTCAGTGGATGTCGATCTGCGCGGCAAGCCGCTGCGCGATTATGAGGTCCGGATCGAGGGCGGCGTCGGTGAAGCGACAGTCCACCTGCCGCCGGATGTCGGTGTTGTGGCCGAGGCCCATGGCGGAATCGGCTCAATCAACGTGCGCGGCCTGCAAAAGGAAGGCGACCGTTGGGTGAGGGACCCGCATGGGCAGTCAAAAGCGACGGTCCGCCTGAGTGTCAAGGGCGGAATCGGCGAAATCAACATCCTGGCCGAGTAGAGACGGAACTGCTAGAGTTGCTCGGCGTCCATCAAAAGCATGGGCGCCGAGGGTGCGAGTTTGCGCAGGCTGGGCACGACGTTCCGCAGATTCTCTTCCGAATCCGCGGCCACGATCATGACCGGCCGGTCATCGGAGATCCCAAAGAGCCGGTTGCGGTGGACGTGATGGTCTTTGCCGAAGCCCATCACGCCCCGCAGGACACTGGCACCCTGGATCCCCTTCTGGTTGAGCTTACGCACCAATGCCTCATACAGCGGGATGTCACCGTGCGTTTCGGTCTCCGCGAGGAAGATTACCAGCAGTTTCATTCCGCCTCCACGACGTCTTTGGGTTTGTCGGATCCCGACACCAGCAGATACAGGCTGGGTAGGGCCAGCAGGGTGAGCAACAAGGTGGATAGCAAGCCGCCCACCACCACCGTGGCCAGAGGCCGTTGCACGTCACTGCCGATCCCGGTCGCCCGGGCGGCCGGGACCATGCCCAGCAAGGCCACCACGATCATCATGAGAACCGGACGCATCTGAGCGAGGGCGCCCTGCACAACGGCATCCCGCACGCCCAGTTCCGGGTCGGACCGGCGCCGGCGGTTGATCTCCGCCACCACCAGGACGCCGCTCATGACGGCTACGCCGAACAGGCTGATGAAGCCTACGGCACTCGACACGCTGAGATTGATGCCGCGCATGTACAGGAAGATGATTCCGCCCACCAGGGAAAAGGGTACATTCATCAGCACCAGGCCTGCATAGACCGGCGAGCCGAATGTCCAGAACAGCAGGGCAAAGATCACCGCCACGGTGACCGGCATGATGAAGGTCAGCCGGCGCTTGGCGCGGGTGAGGTTTTCGAACTGGCCGCCCCAGTCGACGTCGTAGCCCGGGGGCAGGTGGATCGCCTTCTTGAAGCGCGACTGCGCGTCCGCGACAAAGCTGCCCTGGTCGCGCCCGCGGATGTTGGTGCGCACTGTGATCTGGCGACGGTTTTCGCGGCGGGCGATGATGCTGGCGCCATTGACCACATCGATACGCGCCAACTGTGCCAGAGGCACGCGCCCTCCATCCCGCGTGGGGATGAGGATCTCTCCAATGACATGGGCGTCCTTGCGTGCTTCCGGAATGAAGCGCACCGTCACGTCAAACACGCGTTCTCCTTCAAACACCGTGCTGACAGCGCGGCCGCCGATGGCCATTTCGATCATGTCCTGGATGTCGCGGACGTTGATACCATAGCGCGCCACGGCCTGCCGGTCGATCTGTATCCGGAGTTGCGGCTGGTCTTCTTCCTGCTCGATGGCTGAGTCCGCGGCGCCCGGCACCTGCTTGATGACGGCGAGAGTTTCGCCGGCAAGCATCCGCAGTTCCGCCAGATCTGAACCCGTGAAGATGACAGCGAGGTCGGCCGCGGAGCCCGTCACCGCCTCGGTCACGTTGTCGATGATCGGTTGCGTGAAGCTGAACGAAGCTCCGGGTACTTCATTGCGAAGACGCTGTGACATCGCGTCGATGAGCGTCGCTTTGTTGCGCCCGGTGGTCCAGGAGTCGTATGGCTGCAGAGCGACGAAGATCTCGTTGCGATTCGCTCCGTAAGGGTCGGTGCCTGAATCGTTGCGGCCGCTCTGGGAGCTGACCATCTTGACTTCCGGGAAGCTGCGCAGAATGCCGCGCAACTGGCTGGCAACCTGCGCCGACTTGTCGATGGAGATGCCGGGGGCAAGGGTGGCGCGCACCCAGATCACGCCTTCATCCAACTGGGGCAGGAACTCAGAGCCAAGCGCCAGCGAGAGGATGAAGGCTGCAATCACCACCAGCACCGAGAGCCCGACGGTGGCTTTCGGCCGCGCCATGGAAGTCTCCAGGGCTCGGCGATAGATCTTGCCGAGCCAGGTGAGTACCGGGTTCTCCCAGTCCTTCGCGCCGTTCTTGAACAGATAAGTGGCGAGTACCGGGATCAGCGTCAACGCGATGAGCATCGAGCCGAACAGGGCGTAGCAGATGGTGAATGCCATCGGCGTGAACAGCCGGCGTTCGACGCGTTCCAGTGTGAACAGCGGGATATAGGCGGAAATGATGATGAGCAGCGAGAAAAAGATGGGTCGTTCCATCTCCAGGGCCGCATCGCGAATGGCGCCCACGACCCCGTCGCGCTCGCCCAGCACTCCCGCCCTTTTGCGCTCTCCCAGCATGTGGACCACGTGCTCCACCATCACCAGAGTTCCGTTGACGATGATGCCGAAGTCGAGGGCGCCGAGAGAGAGCAGGTTCGCTGGAATGCCGGAGAATTGCATGCAGACAAATGCAAAGAGCAGCGAGAGCGGGATGGTGATGGCTGTCAGAGAGGGCGGCGCGGACGCTGCCCAGGAACAGAAACAACACCGTAACGACGATGACCAGGCCTTCGAGCAGCGTGTGGGTGACGGTGCCCAAAGTATTGTTGACGAGGTCCGTTCGGTCGTAGATGGGTTTGATGGTGACGCCCTGCGGCAGACGCGTGGAATTCAATTCCTCGACGGCATCGCCGATGCTCTTCAGGACGTCGCTGGGGTTCTCGCCGCGGCGCATCAGCACGATGCCCTCGACGCCGTTGGTCTTGTCATTGACGCCGAATATGCCTGTCGGTAGTGGTGCGCCGAACTGTACATGGCCCACGTCGCGGACGAAGATCGGCACGCCTTTGGATGCACTGATCACGATGCTCTCAACGTCGGAGAGGGCCTTCACCTGGCCGACGCCGCGGATGACCATCGCCTGCTGGTGGTTGTCCAGCAGCGCGCCTCCGGCATTCTGATTGTTGGCGTCGATGGCCTGGGCCACCTGACTGACGGTGAGGCCATACTTGGCCAGCGCCAGTGGGTCGATTTCCACCTGATACTGGCGGATCAGTCCGCCGAACGGCGTAACATCGGCTACACCTTGCACCTGCAGGAACCGAGGTGTGATCACCCAATCCTGAAGCTCACGTAGTTGCATGGCGTCGTAGCCGGTGCCTTCCAGGGAGTAGCGATACAGCTCGCCAATGGGGGTAGAGAGCGGGCCGAGAGAGGGCGACACGTTGGGCGGCAGGTTCGCGTCACGCAGTTTTTCCAGCACCACCTGGCGCGCGAAGTAGTCATTCACGCCGTAGGCAAATGTCAGTTCGACCACCGACAGCCCGAAGATGGTGCGGGAGCGCCGGGCAATGACGTTGGGCACGCTGTTGAGCGCGCGTTCCAACGGCACCGTTACCTGCTGCTCCACCTCCTCGGCGGCGCGGCCGGGATACAGAGAAATGACCACGACCTGCGTGTCGGAGATGTCAGGATAAGCCTCAATCTTGAGCTGCTGATAGGCCCAGATGCCGGCAGCCACGAGAATCAGGCCCAGGACGAGCGTAATGAAGCGCTGCTTCAGGGCGAAACGGAGAAGTTTTGCGATCAAAGCGGAGTCTCCTCTAGTTGCCCTTGAGCAACATCACCCCGTCGGTGACAATCCGGTCGCCCACCTTGAGTCCACTGGTCACTCCAACAAGGTCTCCTGATCGGCTGGTCGGCCGGATGGGAGTCTGCTGAAACCGTCCCGGAGCCGTCTCGCGATAGACGTAGCTGCCGTTCTGACCCTGCAGAATGGCCGGCGCCGGGATGGCGACCATCGAGGCCATTGTCTCCACATGCCGGACGCGGCCGAACATCTCCGGCAGCAGGCGGCCGGACGGGTTTTGCAGCTCCGCCCGAACCTTGACCGTTCTTGTCGTGGGATCAACACTATCAGCAATGCGGCGGACGCCGGCCCGGAAGTGCTCGTTCGGGTATGCGCTGAGTTCGATGTCCAGCGTCTCACCGAGCTTGATGAAGCGGATGGCCGTCTCCGGCACGTCCGAGGCGACCCAGACGGTACTGAGGTCGGCAACGGTGAGCAGCGGCTGGTTGGTGTCGTTACGGAACTCACCCTGCACGACGTTCATCTCCAGCACCTTGCCGGACACGGGAGCACGCAGCGTGATCTTCTGGCCGAACTCGCCCGCCTTCAATCCAAGAATGTCGAGCCGCCGCAGTGCCTGTTCCCGAGCGGCGACGGACTGCTCCACCTGCGATTTTGCCTGCGCCAATGCGTTCTCGGCGTTCAGCAGTTCCTTGCGGGCGACGGCCTGGTGCTCCAGCAGGTCGCGATTGCGGTCGAAGTCGGCCTGCGCCTTGAGCAGGTTGGCCTTCATCTGCCCGAGATTCGAATCGGCCTGCAGATAGGCGGAGATGGCAACATCGGCATCCGGGCTCTCGATGGTTGCCACTGGTTGTCCTTCCTTCACGGCGTCGCCCAATTTGACGAACACCTGCGTAATCCGGCCGGCGACGGGTGTGACGACCCGCGAAACACGGTTGGGATTGACCTCGAGCTTGCCGGGCGCATCCACCTCATCCAGGGGAACCTGGGCTGTCTGCACGGATTCGACTTTGATCTGCTTCAGCTTGGGGGAGTCGGCGGGCAGGGCGACTTCGCCCGGTCTGATATTGGGAGTTGGAGCGGCCGCCTGAGCCTCTTCCTGCTTCTTCGAGCAGGCGGTCAGCATGCCGGCCAACAGAAGTGCTGCGATGTATCTCATGGAGTTACCGACTTCCCGGTGACAGCGTCGATGAGGAACAGACTGCGTGTGTAGTCCGCTCTTGCGTCGTTGTAGCTTTGCATTGTGTCGTTGTAGGTTCGTTCCGCGTCCAGGAATTCAAGCAGCGAGGCTTCGCCCCGGCGATAGCTGAATTCGGTGATGTCGCGAACCTGTCTGGCCTGGTTCAGCAGTTCGCCGCGGATGCGGTCCAGCAGTCCCTTGGCCGTATTGTATTGTTGCCAGGTGTTTTCCACCTCGGTGGCGATGGAGTTCTCCAGCGCCTTGGCACGGAACTGGGTCTGGGTCGTCTCCCGTTGCGCGCGGGCGATCTCGCCTTGATTCCGGTCGTAGATGGGCAGCGGCATGCTCAGGAAAACGCCGAAGGTGCGGCCGTTCGAGTAGCCGTACTGGTTGTGGTACAGCAGGCCCGTTGTCAGGTCTGGCTTGGCCAGGGCCTGCTGCAGGTTCGCGTCCGCCTTGGCCCTGTCGGTGTCTTTGCGCGTGGCCTGCAGGTCGGGCCGCTGCTGCAAGGCCTGCTGCTTCATGTCTTCCAGCACGAGAACCATGTCGTCGCTGCGAAGCGAACCGGTGATTTCGAAGCCGCCAACATTGAGGTTCCGGCCTAGCAGTTGTTGAATTGTGTTGCGGGCCGTCTGCAGCTTGAGATTGGCTTGGGCGACGGCGTTCTGCAGTTGTTGCTGAGCCACCCGAGTCCGGATGAGTTCCACACCGGCCAGATCGCCGGCATTCACCTTTGCCTCGTTCACCCGGACTATGTCATTGAAAACCTTGAGATTCTGTTGTGCCAGGTCAACATTTTCGTGAGCCAGCAGAAAGTCGACGCAGGCGAGGCGCACGGCCAGGCCCAGTTGTCGCATGGAGTCGAGCAGCCGGAGTTCGGCCACCGAGGTCACGGCCGTGGCCAGGTCGATGCGCCGCTCCCTTTTGCCGCCGCGTTCCCAGATGTAGTTGAACTGAGGAGCGAACTCCGACGGGCCGGCGCTATTCTGCGGCGTGAGCCCGCGACGCAGCCAATCGAGGTAGTCCCAGGAGAAGGACAATGTTGGGTTTGGACGAAGTGCCGCGGTGATTTCACGAGCCTTGGCCACCGGTACGTTCTGTTTCTCCGCGAGGAGGTCCAGATTGTTGCGGAGGGCCTCGTCAACTGCCTGATCGATGGTCAGTGCCGTTGGCGCCGGCTGGCCGGGCGCAGGAGGAGCCTGTCCCTGTGCCAATGCGGAGAATCCCAGAAAGGCGCCGCAGCACACAATGCCTATGGTTGCTTTCACTTTTTTCCAGTATCCCGTGGCAGGCATACCGTCTCCTATCCCGAAGTCTCGGGATTTTTCACTCCAAATCCAAGCGTGATCGGAAGATATACGGGGAGGGCGGTACATAGGCTTGCATGGTGAATGCAATTCTGTGCCCCTTCGATCTGTCGCCAGATATAGCCCGCACGGGGGATATATCCGCCAGGTCGAATCCGGCATCCTAGAGGGTGAGGGGGACGACCAAAACCGTGGCGAACGCATCGGAACCGGGCAACATCTCGTTTGCTCTTGTGCGTCCCGTCACGCAGAAGGCCATCAGCCGGGTCGTCCTGGCTGGTTTTGCCCTGGTCATTCTCCTGCTGCTGGCCGCCGGACTGCTGGGCGTCCGCAGTATCAGCAACATCCGGTCCACCACGGCGGAACTGCTGGAAGAGCAGGTCAGGATCCAGGACCTGCTGGATGCCGTGCTGCGGGAACAGCGCGCCATCAACGCCATCTTCGCGGGCTTTGCCAAACAGCCCGAAAACCTGGACCGGCAGCAGCTGCTCAGCCAGTTGGAAGCTTCGGACCGCGACATTGAAAGTATCGCCGCCGATGCCGCGGACGAGCCGGCCCAAGCCCTGTGGCAGGAGCTATATAAGGCGGTGACGCACTACTCCACCGTGGCGCGCGGCATCCTCAGTGATGAATCGGGTAAGGCCCGGCCGTTGCGACAACTCATGTCCGCTCACCAGAATGTGCTCGCGCTGGTGGATAAGTTGGTGGAGGTCCAGGCACGTCGTTCCGTCGAGCTGAAACAGCAGTTGGAGGGGATCTCCGAACGGCTGCTGCGCGAATCATCGATTCTCCTCGGCGCCGGGCTATTGCTGTCTCTGGGTTGCGCCATCTATACGGTGAAGCTCACTGTGAACCTGATCCGCCAACTGGAGTGGCAGACCGGTGAACTGAGCCGGGTTTCCTGGAACCTGCTGGAGAAACAGGAGACGACGGCCCGGCGATTCTCGCATGAGTTGCACGACGAACTGGGGCAGTCGCTGACGGCGGTCAAGGCGAACCTGGTGACGATCCTGGACCATGCCAATGGAAGCCGTGCCCAGGTGGACGACTGTCTACATTTGGTCGACGCGGCAATTGTGAATGTCCGAGAGTTGTCACAACTGCTGAGGCCCACCATCCTGGATGACTTCGGACTGGATGCGGGACTGCGCTGGCTTTGTGACCGGTTCCAGCAGCGCACCGGCATTCATGTGGAGTACACCTCGACGTTCGACGGCCGGGTGGCCGATGAGACGGAAACCCACATCTTCCGTATTGCCCAGGAAGCGTTGACCAACGTGGCGCGCCACTCCAAGGCCACCACCGTCATGGTCTCGCTGGGGAATCCGGGCGGACAGATTGAATTGCGGATCGCCGACAACGGCCGAGGTGTGGTTCGGGAAGAGGAGCAACACAGCCGGGGACTCGGGTTGGTGGGTATGCGAGCGCGCGCACGCAGCGCTGGGGGAGAATTAAAGGTGGACACCGCGCCCAACCAGGGTGTCGCGATCCTGGCCAGCTTCCCGCTCGCGGAGCGGCTGGAGTAGCGGCCGGTTCTCCAGCGTGCACCTATGAGTTCGAAGAAGATCACTATTCTGCTGGCCGACGACCATAGCGTCGTGAGGCAGGGCTTTCGCCGTATCCTCGAGTCCCAAATGGACATGGAGATTGTGGGGGAGGCCTCCAATGGCCGTGAGGCCATTGAGCGGGCCAGCACGCTCTCGCCCGACGTGGTCGTCATGGACGTGGCGATGCCGGAACTGAACGGGATTGAAGCGACCAGGCGCCTGATGGAAAGTTCGCCCAGGACCCGGGGTTCTGGCTTTGTCCATGCACAAGGATGCGGTCTATGTGCGGGAAATCCTGCGGGCCGGGGCGCGCGGCTGCTCCGCCTGAAAGACGCGATTGACGCCGATCTGCTGGCCGCCGTCGCGCCATTGCGCGGGGCGAGGGCTATCTGTCACCGGCCATTGCCGACGCCGTCCTGACCGATTATCCTCGTCAACACGTTACAGACCCGATTGACCTGCTAACCTCGCGCGAACGTGAGGTGCTGCAGCTCATCGCCGAAGGAAAGACGAACAAGGAGATCGCCACAGATCTCAAGTTGAGCGTTTATACCGTCGATGCGCACCGTGGACGCATCATGGAGAAGCTGAATCTTCACTCGACGGGCGAGTTGGTGCGGTTCGCCGGGGTGCAAGGGTCTCATCGACTAGATTGATGCCCGCGGTGGTCCCTTTGGGCCCCGGCCTGCGCTATGATCAGGTGCTGTTCGGATTCTATCGTGTTTCCCTATTAACCTT
>JASGIE010000066.1:0-21567 GCA_049841055.1 Paludibaculum sp.
TCTACGTACTTGGTTCAGTTCGTGTATTGCTAAGGTTAATAGGGAAAGACGATAGAATCCGAACACACCTACTCGGTCTATCACCGGCCGAATGGCTGGGACCGGATGCCCGGCGGCGGCAGCGTACCTCGGGGTGAATCCTCCATGTGGGGCGAACTACCATGCGCGCGAGGCCGCTCTGTACCTGCAGCGGGGAGATCACGGGGCAGCCCTATTTGACGTTCTGGAGTTGAGAAGGAAGCGGTCAGCCGTCAGCGCGGAGAGTTTAGCTGATGGCTGACCGCGATATCGCTGAGAGCCGGCTAATTCTTCGGCTGGCTCACCACACAACGAAAGCCCACATTCGGCGCCGTGAAGCGCGCGTGGGGAGAGTGATGAACTCGGCGGAGGCGGCATCCTGGACAGGGCGGTCGAAGGCACCGCCTTTGGCGGCGTACCAGGGTTCATTTCCGGTCGGCGGCGGGTTCAGGATCGTGGAGAACGCCTGGATGGCGCCTTCACTGGGGGTCCGCTTGGCCGATCACCGACTCCCAGACGTTGCCGGCCATGTTCAATGCGCCGAACGGGCTGACTCCGCTCACCATCGAGTGGCCGGAGCCAGGGGTTTGTTGTCGACCACGGCCTTGGAAGGATCGGGGTCGTTGCCCCACGGGTAGATTCGGCCGTCCTTGCCGCGCGCGGCCTTCTCCCATTCCAGCGGAGTGGGCAGCCGCTTCTCGGCCCAGGCGCAGTAGTCTTTGGCCTGCAGAACGCTGACATAGGTCACCGGATAGTTGGGGCGGGTGTCATCCAGTTCCTTTGGAAACGGGATGCTCTTCGCCCGGCAGAACTTGACGAGTCTTCCGCGGGTCACTTCGGTGCGATCGACGAAGAAAGTGGGCAATTCGTGCGAGGCGTTGTTCGTGCCGGCGCCCGCGACGAAGGGTCCTGCTCTCCACCAGGGCCATGCCGGGAGGCGGGCCCATGCGGCGATTGCGGTCGACTGCCTGGAAGATCAGATCCTTCTTGAACAGCACAATGGCGATTCCGATGCTGATCAGAGCCTGCAATGAGGAGGACCACGATGGTCACCCGTTTGCCGGGACACCAGACCTCGGTGGGGGCGGGCGGCTCCGGCACGGGAATCGACGAGGAAGAGGGCGGAGGCTGCACCGGCGGAGGAGGGGGCGGAGCCACCTTCGGGTGCAGCACCGGATCGAGGACCTGGATTACCTCACTGAACGTGCCGGGCCGCTCCAGTCCAGATCTGTGCCGTCATACGGCCCACCAGATTGATCACGGCCTCAGGCACGCCTTTTTCCCGAAGGACGTCCAGCTTCAGCGGCTCGTTCAGGATCTGATAGAACAATCGTTCGATGGTATCGCCGCTCACCGGGCGGACCCCGGTGAAAGATTGTCGTACATCAGGACGCCGTAAGCGTAGATGTCGACGCGTTCCGTCGCCGGGTCGCCCATGATCTGCTCAGGCGACATGTAGTAGGGCGTGCCCACCTGGAAGCCGGTCTTGGTGAGATGCAGATCCTGCGGACTTGGCGATTCCAAAGTCCATCAGACGGACGCGGCCCTGCGGGTCGATGTGGAGGTTGTCGGGTTTGATGTCGCGGTGGATGAGTTTCTGCTGGTGGACGTACTCCAGGGCCTTGGCGCCCTGCAGGGCGATGCCGATCTGTGTGCGGACGTCGCCGGACGAGCCGTCCTTGATGGCGGTGCGCAGGTCGGCTCCGGTGAGGAACTCCATCACGATGTACGGCTTGCCCTGCTCCTCGCCGTAGTCGAAGATGCGGATGACGTTATCGTGCATCAGCGAGGCCGACATTTTGGCTTCGGCCAGGAAGCGGGCGCGGGTTTCCGAGTCCGCTGCGCCCTCCGGCGTCAGGATCTTCACGCAGACCACACGGTTCAGCACAGTGTCGCGAGCTTTGAAGACGTGCGACATGCCGCCGCCGAGAAACTGGTCGAGCTGGTATTTGCCAAACTGCGCGGGGAGTTGCATGGGCCTTGTAGAACGATAGCGCGGAGTGGGCCGTCCTGCCAAAAGCAAAAAGGGAATCGGACTGAGCGGGCAAGCCCGCGAAGCGCGCCCGCTTTCGCATTGGCGGCTATTTCTTGAAATGCATCAGCAGGATGCCATAGCCGACCCCGGCCTCGTCGGAACTCTTGGCCACCTGAAACGCCATCATGCGCCCGTCGGTCGACACCACCGGATTGGACGACTTCCAGCCTTCATAGTCGTTGAAGAAAGTCAGCCGTTCGAAGCTGCCGCCGGTACCGTCGAGCTTCAGCTTCCAGATATCGACATCGCGAAAGAGCTTGGTGGAGCCCATCTGGACGGCCTGGCGGTCGGACTCGACGCACGTGTAGGCGCCGCCGGGGAAGATGCCCTCCACCTCGTTGTAGCTGCCAATCGACTTCGTATGGTTGACCACCTGCTTCGTCGCCAGATCGATGGTCCAGACAGAACCCATTCCTTTGGGTTCGTAGCAGGTGAAAGTCATCTTCCGGTCGTTGTCAAAGAAATCCTGCGCCTCGAGCGTGCAGGAGTTGTCGGGGCTGGAATGCACGACATGCTTGTTCTTTAGCGCGGGTTGCGGGCCGGTGAGATCGACCTCGGCCACGATCAGATTCGACGCCCCGCGCGGCAATTCCGGATTCTGGCCGCTGGTCTCCGAGAACGAGATGAGCATCGACTGCTTCGACAGCGCGGCGCCCTCGCTCATCTTCTGTCCCAGGCGGATTGGCTTCGAGCCCGGCTTCTTCGAGAGGAACCAGAGCTCGTTGTCCCGGCCGCGGCTGGTGCGAATGTCGGTGAAGTGCTCGGCGCCGATCAGAATATAGTCACCAGACGAGAGGTGCATGACGCGCAGGAAGGCGGCTCCGGGGATGCCGCAGGTGAGACAGCGGATCTGACGCGTCTTGAGATCGATGGTGAACGCGTCGCCGAAGCTTTTGGCCATGAACGCCACGGAGGTGTTCGACGGCGAAAAATCGGCCCGCTCGCCAAAATGGGTCAGGATCTCGATGTTTTTCGGCAGGTTGTCCAGCGGACTGGCCTGCTTGCGAGGCGACTGCGCGAGGAGAGATACGGCGATGAGTGAGGCGAGGAGGAGCTTCATGGCTGCGACGTTGAGTCGAAACCAATGTACTGCACCTCTTCCTCCAGGTCGATGGCGTACCGCTCGCGGACGCGCCGCTGGAGCTCAGCCACCAGCCGGCGGACTCCGGCCGCGGTGCCGTCTCCGCTATTGAAGACCGTGTTGGCGTGGTAGTCGGTCACGCGGATGCCACCGTCGGACAGGCCTCGCGCCCCCACCTGATCGAGAAACCAGGCGGAGGGCACTTTGCCGCCCTTGACTACATCGGCGGGAACCTGGGCCCGCGCCGCGGCCGGCAGATCAGCCAGGATCAGATTCTTGAAGATGCTGCCGGCGCACTTCATCTCTGGCGGGAATTTGCGGTTGCGGACGGCGACGATCTCCGCCGCGGTTTTCTGCAGTTCGGCGGCGTCGCCGGCTCGCATGCGCAGGGAGGCCGAGAGGATGAGCCACGGTTCTCCGGCCAGACGATTGCGTTTGAAGATGCTGCCACGATAGCGAAACTGGCAACCGGCTTTGTCGGTTTCGCGGACAGCGTCGCCATCAAAGTAGCGGACGGTCTCCACGACGTCGGAGGTGGATGCGCCATAGGCTCCGGCATTGCCGTAGATAGCGGCCCCCACGTTGCCGGGGATGCCGCTCATCGGTTCGATGCCCTTCAGTCCATGAGCAGTGGTGTAGTCCACCAGATCCTGCAGCGCCGCGCCTGCCTGCACGCGCACCAGCATTCCATCCGATTCGATTGCGCCGCCGCGGTAGCGCAGGACAATACCGTCGTACCCCTCGTCCGCCACGACGAGGTTGGTCCCTAGGCCGATCACCAGGTGCGGCAAGCCGCTCTCCTGGGCGATCTGGAGAGCCTGGAGGAAGGCCGCCTCATCCTCGCTATCGACAAACAACGAAGCCGGACCACCCAGGGCAAAGCGGGTGTGACGCGCCAGCGATTCGTTGCGGCTAATCTGGAGAGACGGGACCAAACTGAGGCGCGCTTGCGCCTCTTGCACAGACAGCATTGTCCCAATTGTATTGGAGGCAGCCGAATGCGTGCCAGCTTTGCCGGAATGCCCAGGGAATCCATCAAGTTCCTGCGGGATCTGGAGAAGAACAACAATCGCGACTGGTTCGAAGCAAACAGGACCACTTATCTGGAGAAAGTGAAAACGCCCCTGGAAGCGCTGGTGACGGCGGTGGGCGCGGAGATGACGAAGTTCGCTCCGGAGGCCGCCACAGCGCCGGGCAAGGCGATCTACAGGATCTACCGCGACACCAGGTTCAGCGCGGACAAGACGCCGTACAAGACCCACCTGGCTGCGTCGTTCTACCGGAATGACCTGGGCAAACACATCGCCGGCGGGTTCTACTTCGAGCTTTCACACAAGTACGTCGGATTCGCCGGTGGAGTGTACATGCCGGAGGCCGAGAATCTGCGGCTGATCCGCGTGCACATCATGGACAATTTCAAACGCTTTCAGAAGCTGCTGGCGGATAAGAAACTGGCCGACATGGAGGCGATGAAGGGTGACTCGCTCAGCCGGCCACCCAAGGGCTTCCCGGCTGATCATCCCGCCATCGAGTGGCTGAAGAGGAAGCAGTTCTTCTACTGGCGCGAACTGCCGGCCGAGCTTGCCACCAGCCCGGAACTGCTGGGCGAGATCTGTGCGCGGTTCAAAGCCATGGCGCCCATGATCAGCTTCCTGAACGAGCCGCTCTTATCGATGAAGCAGAAGCGCGCCCCGCTCGAAAGCGGCTGGATCTAGGCGAACTAACGCCCGGGGTGCGAGTATTCGTTCACGTGCGGGATCAGTTCCTGATAGGTTTCGTTGGGCAGTGGGGTATGCCAATGGCCGGTGAGTTTGGCTGCCCCCACCAATCCGAAGAACAGCACCGCCACGCCGGCTGCCATCACCCAGGCGGGCACGGGCTTCTTTGACGGAACCACCAGCGCCATGTGCAGCGTGTCCTCCACCGGACAGACCGCTACGCACTCCAGGCAGCCCAGGCATTCGGCCGATTGGATCTGAACCAGTTGATCCACGGGCAGCCGGGACGGGCAGACCTTGGCGCACTTGCCGCAGTCGATGCACGACTCTGCTTTCCGCTGGATCTTCATCGGGCTCAGCATCGAAACGAGACCCATCAGCGCGCCGTAAGGGCAAAGATAGCGGCACCAGAAGTTCTGGACGAACACCGAGGCCAGCATCAGAATCCCGACCGTGATTGCTGCAGCCATACCCATGTGGCGGAAGAAGTTCAGCATCTTCACATCAGCCACCAGGCCGTAGGGGGATTCCAGAAACTCCTTCAATGCGACGGGCGGCATGGAGAAGACGGCATAGAAGAACAGGCCGAACAGGATGTACTTCAAGCTCCGCAGGCCGATGTCGAGCCACCGGGGCAGGTAGAAGTTGCGCTTGAACGTATCGCGGCCGAGTTTCCAGAGGTACTCAGACAAGGTTCCGACCGGGCACAGCCACCCGCAAAAGGCTTTGCGGAAGAAGATCGAAGCCGCCAGAAACGCAACAAAAAGAACCATGGCCGCCGGATGGACCACGGGCACCTGTCCGGTGAGGACGAAGTAGCGGGTATTCATCATGCCCGCGATGGGCAGCCAGCCTTCGACCCCGGGCGGACGGGTGTAGCCGGTGACACCCGCTCCTTCAAACTGGCGGACAAACAGGTAAAACTGGAAGCCGATCCACAGGTTCAACGCCAGAAACGAGAACTGGACGGCGCGCCGGATGGTCTGCGAACGATCCACTGCGATGCGGCGGAGGAACGGCTTTTTCGGCTTACGGCCGGAAGCGGTGGGCGGTTGGGCAACTACTGGCGCTGCACTCATGGCCTCATTGTGGACTTTCGCCACAGGAAAGGCTGTGACTCAGGTCACTTGCCCAGGCTCTGGCGCGCCATGCCTACCACGGCGTTGACGAAGATGGCACCTAACGCCGTTGGAATCATCACCTTCCAGCCGATATTCATGAGCTGGTCGTAGCGGTAGCGGGGGAAAGTGCCACGCAGCCAGATGAACAGGTAGAGCACGATGAAGAGCTTCAGCGCCCACCAGAAAACCGGTGCGGAAGGGCCGTTCACGGCAGGCACCATGAAGAGCGCGGCTACGCCCAGGAAGACGACCCCAAGCCCTGCCATACCAATGGCATAGCCTTGGATCGGCTGGCGCCGGGCGAGCAGCAGGCAGCCAAGCCCGGTGCCGCCGAAGACCAGCAGCGGGGTTCCGTAGTTCAGCGGAACCGCCAACCAGGAGATGCTGGGGAAGGGCCGCAGCCAGCCGCCCCAGAAGAGCGTCACCAGAACGCTGCCGACGGCGAACATGTTGATGTATTCGGAGAGCATGTAAATGCCCCAGCGGAATCCGCTGTACTCGGTGTGATATCCGGCCACCAACTCGGATTCGGCTTCGGGCAAGTCAAACGGGGCGCGGTTCGTTTCCGCCACGGAACTGATGAAGTAGATCAACATCGGCACCAGCATCAGGCCGAAGTTGTCGAACGCGAACCAGACCCCTTGCGCCTGCTGGGCTCGCACGATCCCCGTCAGCGAGAGAGTGCCCGCGCACATGACACCACTCATCAGAGCCAGGCCGAGAGCGACTTCATAGCTGACCAACTGCGCCGCCGAGCGGAGCCCGCCCAGCAGGGAATAGTGGGAGTTCGAAGACCAGCCGCCGAGAATGAGCCAAGAATACCCACCGCCGACATCGCCGAGATCACCAGCAGCCCGACGTTCACGTCAGCCACTTTGATGGTGTCCGAGAAGGGGACCACCGATAAGGCACGTGACGCCGGTGAAGAAGCTGATGGCCGGGGCAAAACGGAAGATCCACTGATCGGAGTCCTTGGGGACGATGTCTTCCTTCAGCAGCAGCTTCAGAGCGTCCGCGAGGGCTGCAGGACGCCGTTCGGACCCACGCGCATCGGCCCCAGCCGGACCTGCATGTCGGCGAGCACCTTGCGTTCCAACAGGACGATGTAGGCCACGGCCAACGGAGCCAGCCGATGATCGTAATCCGGTCACCAGCGGGATAAAGGGTTGTGCGAAAACGGTGCTCATTGTATTACCTCTCATCGTTGGAAACTCTGCTGTGCCAGGCGCAGGAACGGCTCAGGGTACACGCCGATGACCAGCGTCATCACGCCGGTGACCGCCAGGGCGACCTGAGTCCCGAAGCTGGGCTCAGCGCGGGCATCGCTTCCTCCTCGTTCTCGATGAACATCGCCTTCACGATGCGCATGTAGTAGTAAATGGCGACAGCCGCGTACAGGCAGCCGAGGACAGCCAGAACGTAATGACCGGTCTCGATCAGCGACAGGAAGATGAAGTACTTGCCGATGAATCCGGCTGTGGGCGGAATGCCCGCGAGCGAGAGCAGGAAGATCAGCATCCAGTAGCGGCGTAGACCGGGCGTCTTCTGCATCAGGCCGCGCAGATCGTCGATGGTCTCGTCCAGATAGGCCTTTTCGCGCTGATCGCGGCGACACCAGGAAGCGCGCCGAGATTCATGAAGGTGTAGACCAGCATGTAGATCAGCAACGCCCTTTATAGCCCGTGTTGTTGCCCGCAATGACGCCGAGCAGGACATAGCCGGCGTGATTCGAAATCGAGCTGTAGGCCAGCAGACGCTTTATATTGGTCTGGGTGATGGCGGCCAGGTTGCCGATAGTCATCGAAAGCACGGATGCGCGAGCAGCAGCGGTTCCCACGTGGACCGCGGCCGAACCAAGCGTGCTGGCGAAGATCCGCGTCAGCATCGCAAACGAGGCAGCCTTGGACGCCGACCGCCAGGAATGCCGTGATGGTAGTCGGAGCGCCTTCGTACACGTCGGGAGCCCACATATGGAATGGGGCGGCGGCGATCTTGAATAACAGACCGACCGTGGTAGTGACGATCGCCATGAACAGGATCGTATCGGCGTGGCCGACGGGCGGCGACCGCAGTCGAGATGTCGACGAGCTTGGTCGAGCCGGCGATTCCGTACAGAATCGAGAAACCGTACGCCAGGAACCCCGAAGAGAGGCCGCCCAGCAGCAGATACTTCATCGCGGCTTCGTTGGAGCGCTTGCTCCGGCCGCAGGAACCCGACCAGCACATAGAACGACACGGCCATCATTTCCAGGCCGACAAGATGGTGACCAGTTCGTTCCCGCTAGCCAGGAAGTACATGCCGCATTGCGCCAGCAGCAGGAGCCGTAGTATTCGCCGTGATGCTCGTCCCGCGATTTCGAGGTAGTTGTACGAGACGATCGCCACCACCAGCGTCGGCGATCAGGAACATCCAGTTGAAGAACAGGGCGAAGCGGTCGACTATGATCGACCCGTGGAACGCGGACGAGCTCACCGCAGTTGTTCGCCAGCAGTACCGCGCTCTGCTTGATCAGTCGCCCAGCCGCGCGAAGCCTTCGCCCAGCCCAACGAAGATCAGCAGCTATTTGCGTTGCTTGCGGCTCCGGGAAGAAGCAGAAGTCGAACAGCAGCACCGCGCATCCGAACAGCGCCAGCATCAGCGCCGGAAGGAGGACGAAGTGGTCGGGCGAGTGTAGATACTCGTTCATTGGGTGTGCAACCTCATGGAGTGCGGCGGCTGGCAGGCGATGCGCTTCGTGAGCCGTTGGCCGTGCTTCTGCAGAGCCGGCTGGATGCATCCACGATCTGCGCCACCGGCTTTTCCAGGATGTCGAAGTACGGCTTCGGATAAACACCGATCCAGATCGCCCACATGATGAGCGGAGCGAAAACCGCCCATTCGCGCAAGTTCAGATCCTGCAACGCCTTGTTCTTTTCATTGGTGACCTCGCCCAGCATCGTCCGCTGGTACAGCCACAACAGATAAGCCGCGCCGAAGACGACGCCGCTGCCGGCGAAGCGCCGCCCACGACCCGGTTCGCCTCGAAGGCGCCCTGCAGGATGGTGAACTCGCCGACGAAGCCGTTCAGCAGCGGCAGGCCGCGCCGACTCAGCATCGCGATCGCGAAGATGATGGCGTAGTTCGGCATCACGTGCGCCAGCCCGCCGTATTCCTTGATCTCGCGCGTATGGCGGCGTTCGTAGATGACGCCCACCACAAGGAAGAGCATGCCGGTGGAGATGCCGTGGTTGATCTGCTGGATCACGCTGCCGGCGATGCCCGCTCTGGTTCAGGGCGAAGATGCCCAGGGTGCAGAAGCCGAGGTGGCTCACGGAGGAGTACGCCACCAGCTTCTTCCAGTCCTGCTGCATCAGGCTGACCAGCGCGCCGTAGAGGATGCCGATGATCGAGAGGACCGCGACGATCGTCACGATGGTCTGGTCCGCGAACTGGCCTTGCGGCAGCAGCGGCAGGGAGAACCGGATAAAACCGTATGTTCCCATCTTCAGCAGAACGGCCGCCAGAATGACGGATCCGGCAGTGGGCGCTTCAATGTGGGCGTCAGGCAGCCAGGTGTGGAAGGGGAACATCGGGACCTTGATGGCAAAGCCGATAAAGAACGCCCAGAACACCCACTGCTGCGTGCCCAGCGGCAGGTTGAGCTTCATCAGTTCCGCAATCTCGAAGGTGTAGAAGCCGAACTGCTGGAGTGCTGGAAGTAGAGCAGTCAGGATACCCGAGCAGCATCAGGACGCTGCCGGTCAGCGTGTAGAGGAAGAACTTGATGGCAGCGTACAGCTTCCTGGGACCGCCCCAGACTCCGATGATGAAGTACATCGGAACCAGCACCAGTTCCCAGAACACGTAGAAGAGGAAGAAGTCGAGCGAAATGAACACGCCTGATCATGCCTGTCTGCAGAACAGGAACATCGCGTAGTATTCCTTGAGCCGGTC
This sequence comes from Paludibaculum sp., assembly GCA_049841055.1. Taxonomy (GTDB): domain Bacteria; phylum Acidobacteriota; class Terriglobia; order Bryobacterales; family Bryobacteraceae; genus Paludibaculum. The sequence goes on from JASGIE010000066.1 coordinate 9,908, forward strand.
CTCGACCGCGGACCAGGAAGAGAAGCATGGCGACGAAGCCCATCAGCGTCGTCAGCATGACCATCAGCAGGCTGATGCCGTCGATGCCGATCAGATACTTGACGCCGAGGGATGGGATCCATTCCGCCTTCTCGACGAACTGGTAGCCGCCCATTGGACGGTCGAACTTGAGAATCAGCGGCAGCGAAACCAAGAATCCGACCGCGCGCGGTGATATTGGCCCAAAGCCTGATGAGCGTCTTTTGCGGACTTCGGAATGAAGAGGAGAAGCAGGAGTCCAGCCAGCGGCGTGAACAGGATGATGCGACAGTAGGTGCTCGTTGCATATTTCGTATAGCTCCGCTAGCGAACCCACCAGTAAGTACCCGAACATGGCGAAGACGCCCGCAATGAAGACCAGTGCGTAGGACTGTAGGAAGCCGGTCTGGACAGATGCCGCACCGGGTACGAGACAGGGTCTCGAACCGTGTAGCGAGCTCGAAATTGACGAGCCCGTCGACGATCCAGGTGTCGCACCACATCGAGATGCGAAGAGACCAGCTTGCGTCAGCCACGCGGTGCCATTGACACCGCCGTCCACTACCGTTCGGTCGAATGCGGCCATCAGCGATTCCGCCACGCATCGAAAATCCGTTGACGAAGAGGAAATCGTAGATCTCGTCCACGTACCACTTGTTGTACAGCGTTGGGTGGAGGGCGCCGCCGCTCGGGCGGTCGGATTCCGTTCATCTTCAAGTAGATGTGGCGGGCCAGGAAGATCCCGGATGAGCGCCGCGCCAACCGAAAGGCCCATCAGGATCCACTCCATGCTGGTGTCGTGATGCTCTGCTTCGTGCTCCGCCACCTTCCTCCGGTCGCGAACACGGGCGCGAGCCAGTGTTCCAGTCCCTGGAAGAAGTCGTAAGTCTCCGAAAACCTTCGGAATGCCGATCCAGCCGGCACGATACGGATCCGGCAGCCAGAACCATCAGCGGGACGGTCATCGATTTGGGCGATTCGTGAATGTGGTGCTTCGTGTGCTCGTCCATGCGCGCCTTCGCCGTAGAACGTCATGAACATCAGCCGCCACATGTAGAAGGCCGTCATCAGCGCGGTGCAGAATCCCACCGCCCACAGCACTTTGGAGCCGAGGGGCGACGACCACGTCTGCCAGAGGATCTCGTCCTTCGAGAAGAACCCGGCCAGTCCGGGGATGCCTGCAATGGCCAGCGAGGCGATGAACATGGTGGTGAACGTGACCGGAATCTTGTCCTTCAGCCCGCCCATCCTGCGCATGTCCTGCTCGCCGCTCATGGCGTGGATTACCGATCCGGCGCCGAGGAAGAGCAGGGCCTTGAAGAACGCGTGAGTGTAGAGGTGGAAGACGCCCACCCAGTAGGCACCGACGCCCACCGCTACGAACATGTACCCGAGCTGGGAAACCGTGGAGTACGCCAGGACGCGCTTGATGTCGTTCTGCACCAGGCCGATCGAGGCGGCGAAGATGGCCGTCGCGGCGCCGACCGCGGCCACGATATGGGAGGTTTCGGGCGTCAGGGCAAACAGGGCATTCGACCGGGCGCACATGTAGACGCCGGCGGTCACCATGGTGGCGGCGTGGATCAGGGCGCTGACCGGTGTCGGACCTTCCATCGCGTCCGGAAGCCACACATACAGCGGGATCTGGGCGCTCTTACCGGTGGCGCCGATGAAGAGCAGCAGCGCCGTGAGGCTCAGGACACCGAAGGCGCCCACTTCAGGCGAGAACCTGGCGGATCGAAGCGCCTCGTTCACGTCGACAAAGGTGAGTGAGCCGGTGATCTGGAACAGGAAGAACATACCCAGAATGAAGCCAGCGTCACCGATCCTATTGACGATAAAGGCCTTCTTGCCCGCATCGCCGGCGCTCTTCTTATTGAAGTAGAAGCCGATCAGCAGGTAGCTGCACAGGCCCACACCTTCCCAGCCCACGAACAACAGTGGGTAGTTGTTCGCCAGCACCAGGGTCAGCATGAAGAAGACGAACAGATTGAGGTATCCGAAAAAGCGGTAAAAGCCGCCGTGCCGGGGTCCGTGCTCATGGGCCATGTAGCCGGTGGCGTACACATGAATCAGGAATCCGATGCCGGTGACGACCAGGATCATGACTGCTCGACAGCGGGTCCAGCATGTAGCCCATGTCGACATGGAGCAACGGGAGCCACTGGAACAGGATGACCTGGTGCACTTTCTCGGGCAGCGAGGCGAGTTGAAGAACAGCGCCAAGAGACAGCAGGAACGAGAGCAGGACCGCTCCGGGATTGATGATCCGGACAGCCGCTTTGGGCAGATTGCGGCCAAAGAACAGCATGATCGCCGCGCCGCAGAGCGGCAGGATGGGGATCAGCCAGATGAGATCGAGGAAGTTCATCGTGCCGGTTCCTCCTACCACTTCAAGAGGTCGATTTCGTCGACCAGTACCGTCTCCTTATTGCGGAAGACGGCGATCAGGATGCCAAGGCCAACCGCGGCTTCCGCCACGGCAACGGTGATGATGAAGATGGCGAAGACCTGGCCATTGAGCTGTTGCAGATGCTTGCCGAAGGCGACCAGATTGAGGTTGACCGCATTCAGGATCAGCTCCAGGGACATCATGACGACCACAGCATTGCGGCGCAGCAGGATTCCCACGGTGCCGATGAGCAACAGGGCGGCGCTCAGGACGAGGTAGTGTTCCGTGGTGATGGGATGCAGCATGGGTCAGATCCTCTTTTTCGCCATGATGACGCTGCCGACAACCGCCACCAGCAGCAGGATGGAGGCGAGTTCGAAGGGCACCAGGTATTGTTTGAACAGCACGTCGGCGAGATATTCGACATTGCCGGCCGACGGCAGTTCAGGCGCCGACTGCCCCAGCGGCGATGCTGCCGAACCCCCTGCCGCAGGAACCAGGTGATCAGCGCGCCGGAGCTCCTGAATATACACGTCACGGCGGCGATCCAGTGGCGGTGATACTGCCTTTCCCGTGCGGCGGCGTCGAGATTCACCAGCATGATGACAAACAGGAACAGCACCATGATGCCGCCGATGTACAGCACGATCTGGACGGCGAACAGGAACTCGGCGTTCTGCAGCAGGTACAGCCCGGCGACGCCGAGCAGCGACACGATGAGCGAGATGGCGCAGTGGACGGCGTTGCGTCAAGTGACGGTCAGAATTGCGCCGATGAGTGCAGCGCTGCAACGCATAGAAAAATAGTGTACAGCATGGGCACACATCGGGCTTCAGAGCCGCTACCTGTCAATCTGGAGGCGATCAGAACTTGTACTTGGTAGGCTTGATGCCTTCTTCCAGCACCTGCCGGTCAAAGATCTCCCCTTCCCGCGAGTAGCTCGCCAATTCAAAGTCCTGCGTCAGTTCCAGCGCGTCTACCGGACAGGCATCTTCGCACAGCCCGCAGAACATGCAGCGCGAGGTGTCGTAAGTGAAGGTGATCAGGTCTTTGCGCTTGGCTTCCTGATTGCGTTCACTCGTGACCACAATCAGGTTCTCGGGACACGCCAGCGCGCAGAGATCGCAGGCAATGCAGAGGGTTTGTCCATTCTCCGGGTTGATATTCAGCCGCGGAGCGCCACCGGTAGCGCTCCGCGATCTTGGGCGTCTCGGCCGGATACTGCTCGGTGACGATGTTCTTCGGATTCTGATTCCGGAAGGTCACCATCAGGCCCTGCACAAGATCGACGAGAAAAATTGTTCTCAGAAGCTTACGCATGGTCGTTTAATCTGCCGGGGGTTATCGGTCCACCTCGCCGAGCACAATGTCGATCGTACCGATGATCGCTACCAGATCCGCCACCAGGGCGCCGCTCGCCATCTTGTCCAGTGACTGCAGGTTGATGAAGGAGGGCGGCCTCACCCGCACGCGATACGGCTTCGTGGTGCCGTCGCTGACGATGTAGTATCCAAGTTCGCCCTTCGGCGCCTCGATTGCTACGTATGCTTCGCCGATTGGCGGTTTGAGCACTGCGGGCACCTTGCCCATTATCGGGCCGTCCGGGATATTCGCCACCGCCTGCTGCAGATGTGCACCGACTGGCGCATCTCTTCCATGCGGATGATGTACCGGTCGAACGTATCGCCGTTTCGCAGGTTGGGATCTTAAATTCGTACTGCTCGTACCCGGTGTAGGGCTGCGCTTTGCGGAGATCCCAGGCCAGGCCAGCCGCGCGAATCATCGGCCCGGTCACGCCGTACGCCTTGCAGTCGTCGGCGTTGAGAATGCCGACGTTTCTCATACGTTCGACCCAGATGCGATTGCCGGTGAGCAGTTGTTCGTACTCATCGATCTTGGGCATGAATTAGTCGCAAAAATCGTGGACATCCTTCTGAAATCCGTCGTAGATGTCTCGTACGGCAAACCGCCAATGCGGAACGCGTGGGTCGTCAGCCGCGCGCCGAAATACTGTTCGAAGATGTTGAGCGCTTATTCGCGCTCACGCATGGTGTAGAACAGCGGGGTGATGGCGCCGATATCGAGCGCGTGGGTGCCGAGCCACAACAGGTGGCTCGCGATCCGGTTCAGCTCCGTCAGGATCACGCTGCACCGCCTGCGCGCGTGGCGGCGCTTCCGCCGAGATCAGCTTCTCCACCGCCAGGCAGTAGCCCAGCGTTGGAGACAGCGGCGACATAGTCCATGCGGTCCACATAGGGGGCGAATCGTGCAAGTCCGGTCTCTCCGCGATCTTCTCGATGCCGCGGTGCAGATAACCGATGATGCAGTCGGTGCCCCGACCCGTCTCGCCGTCCAGCTTCAGGACTACCCGAAGCACGCCGTGCGTGGAGGGGTGCTGCGGACCCATGTTGAGGACCAGTTCAGAATTGTCGAGATACGTTTCGTTGGTAGGATATGCGGTGGTCTGCATGGCTGTTCCTCAGTGACCGACTCTCGATGCCCAGGTTCTCCTGAACCCAGCGTTCTGATCCATGTTGGTGAGCGCGTAGTCGCGCCGCAGCGGGAATGACCCGTCCACTCGTCCGGCATCAGGATGCGGCGCATGTCGGGATGCCCGTCAAACTCGATTCCGAACATGTCATATACTTCGCGCTCCAGCCAGTTCGCGGTCGGATGAACCGTGGTGGCCGTCGCCACTCGTTCTCCATCCTTGAGCTGGACTTTGATGCGAATCCTGCTTGTTTCTCCTGAAGCTGTAGAGAACGTAAATGATGTCGCAATTGCTCATCACGCTTCGGCGAGTGGACTGCGGTAATGTCCACCAGGTAGTCGAATCTGTAATCTGTCCTTTAAAGACTGCAGGATAGGAATGACGGAGGCAGGCTTGGCGACCAGGAAGTTCTGTCCGACGTAACTCAGGAAAGCGGGGATCTGGTCGGAAAACTGAGCAGCCAGAGCGATTGGGCTACTCGCCTTCCCACGGAGCGGTAACCATGACGGCCGGAGGTTTGGGCGCAGCGGGAGCAGCCGGCTTTGCGGCGGCGGTCGGAGGCTTGGGCGGCGCTGCTGCTGCAGGTTTCGACGCAGCAGGCGGGGTGACCCGGTGCGGCCTCGGGGCTTTGTGGAGCGGCGGGAGGCGTTTAAGCTGGCGGACAGACTCCGGCGCGGGAGCGCCTTCCGGCTTTAGGTCGTCAGGCATGGAAGAATCCTAACGTAACATTCAGGGGTTATCACAACCGGAAATTCGGTGTCAAATGTCCGAAGTTCCCCGAACGCTGTGAACCCTTTGCGGGACAGGGTTTCGCGGCCCTCTGGCGACAAAAATACCTCAAAAGCCGAAGGGAGAAGGGGCGCTGATGGCCGAAAGCGGGTGGCCGGGCCCGCTACCACGCCCAACCTGACCACACATTAACGTCAAGTTAAAGTTCAGCACGGAGGCGCGCTGCCTGCCGTTGGAGGTCTGTTCCACCTCCACAACAGCCCTGTCCAAGAGATTGTAAAATGGAGTCAATCACTGTTCTCCTAAGGAGCTCCCGAAACAATGCTGAAGCGAGTTCTGGCGACTGCCGCCATTACCTCTGAATCTGGTTTCCGGTCTGGCGCTGGCGCAGAAGAAGGGCGACGCGGATAAGGGCAAGGAAGTCCTCGAACAATGCGGCGTGTGTCACAATGCCACGACCGACGAAAAGAAGATGGGCCCCAGCCTGAAGGGTCTGTACAAAAAGCCGAAGCTGGCCAACGGGCAGAAGCCGACGGATGCGGCCATTCTTGGAATCATCAACAAGGGCAAGGGCGCGATGCCGGCATTCGATGAAGTACTGAGCGCGGATCGAGAAGGCCGACCTGATGGCCTATCTCAAAACGATTTAATTCAACTACTTGGAGGGGACGCCGGTCTCTGTAACCTCGGCGGTCCATTGCAGTGCCTGCAGGTAGATGTCGGCGACAACCGTAAGCTGCAGCCTGAGTTGCCGGCAGAATGGTTCCAACTCCTGAGGGGTCGCGCGTTCGTAGGAGTCCGCAATCCGGACGAGCGCCCCCAGGGGTCCCTGATTCGCCCGAGCAGCGCCCCCGCCAGTTCTTCGCCTAACCCCAATTGCTGCACTACTTCGGTCATCGGTGCGCCAAGCAGTGCGTCCATAAGAGTGAACATGCCGGCCATGAAGGCGAGCGACTTCGCCATGCGCAACCCCGCGGCATCGGCGAGTAATTCGCACATCCGGGCGCGCGTCAGGGCGGCGTCGACAATCTCCGTGCTCCGGCCGGGGGCGAGTGTCGGCAGCAGAACGAACGTCATCCAGCGGCGGGTCTCATTTTCGCCCAGCCGCATCAGGCATTGCCGCAAACTGGAGATTTCGCGAGGGGCGCCAAACCGGGCTGAGTTGGAATACTCGATCAGCCGGTAGCAGAGCCCGACGTCGGGCGCGATGGCGGATTCCACTTTCTCCAGGGTGAACTGATCGGCGCCGAGCAGGGAGAGCAGTTTCAGTTTTGTGTTGTGGCGGGCATTGAGAGTCCGGCCGCTGACGACGCGGGGCCGGTGCAGAAAATAGCCCTGGAAGAAGTCGTAGCCGGCCGCCAAAGCCGCATCGCGCTCTTCGACGGTCTCGACCTTCTCGGCCAGCAGGCGTAGCTTGCGGCGTTTCAACTGGCGGGCCAGATTCGCCGATTCGCCGGTGGAAACGGCGCGCAAATCTACCTTTACCCAGTCGACAACATCCAGAAACGGCTCGAATTCCGGGCGGCCCGTATAGTCGTCCAGCAGCAGCAGGTAGCCGCGCGTTGCGCAAGTCCCGGCAGGCGGCCAGAACCTCGTCGTCAGGCTGCACATTCTCCAGGATTTCCAGGCCGATTACATCCGCGGGAGAGATCGGAGTCGATCGTCCAGAAGCATGCCGCGAGGCACATTCACCAGCGCCCGGCGGCCTTTCAACAGGGAATCCAACCCGATGTCGAGAAAGCTGACCGAGAGCACCTGCCAGCTCGCCAACTCGTCGTCACGCGTTGTGGAAGTCGCATCCGGAAATGGGCGGAACAAGCAGTTCAAAGGCGACCACGTTGTTTGTACAATCGAAAGATCACCTGACGAGCTACATGAACTTCAAGGTGACATCCGGTTGGTTTTGACCGCGAAGAGAATCCGGCACGGCAACCAGCAGGACCCCTTCTGCAATTGCCGTGAATCCGTACTATGTTATATCAGCGCAACTGTTGGCGGCTGAACACATATCGGCACTGTGTTTTTCAGTATGGAATAAATGCCGAAGTCCGCCAAGCGCAGGCCGGGATTTGACCTTGGAGGCTGAGGAGCCAGCTAGACTGGTGTAGTCGGCGGCTTCGCGCCGCTGTGTGCGTCCCCATCGTCTAGCCCGGCCTAGGACACCGCCCTTTCACGGCGATAACGCGGGTTCGAATCCCGCTGGGGACGCCCATTCTTTTGTCCCCACACGCCTCTCCTCCCCCGCTCACTGCTCCACCAGATAGATGGCCAGACCCGCGTGATTGGCCACCGGGCGGACTGACCTGCCGGACTGCTTCAGGGTAGGGTGTCGAGCCAGTCCAAATCTCCGCCCGCGGAGAACAGGAAGAAGCGGTTCACAGAGGCCTGGAACACCGGGCGATCCATCACCTTCAGCGGCACGAACTGAGCAAGTATGAGGTTCGACCGATCGGGCGTGTCTGTTCCGGTAACTCTTATGGCGGACTCCGGATCGGCCAGGTACACGAATCGAGGGCGGAGCTCGCGCGGGGCATACTCGGGACAGATTCGAGATCGAGCGCTCCGGGTGTGATCACAACCGGCAAGCCCGGTTCCTGTCGTGTCGATTCGAGTACTTTCGTCCAGCCCCCATCCTGCGGCCAGGGGTGGAGGCGTCATCGCCCAACCCACCTCCAGCGCGGCCCGAGCCACGAAAAAGATGAGCAACGCGCTCCAGTCAAGACCACCGAATGCCCGATAGACGCCAAATCCCGCGCAGCAGGTAAGAACACCGGCAAGCGCCAGACCGAACAGGACGGGCAGACCGTAGCGCGGCACGTATCGGGAAGCCGATACAGAGCTGACTAGAGACCAGCGTGGCGGGGTATAGCAGGAATCCAGCCATTAGAACCAATTCCGGCATGGGGAAGGATTGTTCCGGCTGCCGCTCCCGGTGCCGGCGCGTCATCCCAGGCAGCGAAACCGAATGCGGCAGCGAGGAAAGCCAGAGTCCGGTCCGAGGCCAGGTTAATGTCTTCGCGCAAGTACAGTTTGTATGTCGAGAAGAGATGGACCAGTTGGCCCGGGACCAGAAGTGCTGACCGAAGAGGGTTCGGAGATGGACGGATCGGCAGGCCGATCAGGAAGGGGATCACGGCCACCGTGCATCCAGCCCAGGACCCGCCAGCGCACCCGGCGGTGCAGCGCAGTCCAGACGACTTCCAGGCCATTCCGAAGATGCCCACGGCAACGACGGCAAGATGGTGGCAGGCGACGGCGATTGAGAGGCACAGCCCGAAAAGGGCCACGAATGCCCGCTTTTCCTCGATCCGCTGCCAGAACGCCGCGGCCATTGCGAACAGCCCCACCAGCAGTGCGTACGACCGCGCCTCCAGAGCATAACCCCGCAAGGGCGACAGCGCCGAGCATCAGGACAGCCGCCAGAGCCGCCGCGCCCGGCAGCCGCTTGCGTACGAACCAGAATGTGCCGAACAAAGCCGATCTACGTAGCCGGCGATGGAAGGAAGCCGCAGCGTCACTTGCGGACCTGGCGGCAGCAGTTCGGCGATTCTCACGAGGCCGTGATGGCCGGGCGGCGTCCCGTCCCACCGGCGTACAAGGCCTGCCACACCCGCGACGCCGGCTGAAGTTCGAGAGATGTGGAGCGTCAGCAGTTCGTCGTACCAGAGTTGCGTGCGATGCGCGGCGACCAGCAGGATGCAAAGCTCCCCAACGATGAGCAGCACAAGGAATGGCCGGCACCAGATTTGCCGGTGAGGAGGCCATCCGCGCCACGGCATTCGGATTCCGGTTCCTGCTGGAGGGCGGATGAGAGACTTTCAGACATCCAGGACCAGTATGCGACGAGGAAGGTCCGCGCGGTGGCGTCTCTTCCTTTTGCACAGACTGATCCCAGGGATCGGGTTTCTTCTCTACTTCTGGGCGGCGCACCTTTGAAGGTGAGCAGCACGTCCACCACCTGATTCTTGTCGTCGATGGTCTGTTGAGCCTTGGTGTCGCCGAGGTTGTCGAAAACGCCGCGCTCGCGGACCCGCTCCGAATGCGTCCGGGTACTTTCCGCGGAAGGGGTCACCGGGCTTCAGGATCCACATCTTGCGGATCACTGGCTCGGTTTCGATATCGAGGCCTTTGATTGTCAGACGGCCGAACTTGTACTCGGGCCCTGGATCCACGTTGATGAAGATGTCCACGGTCTTCTTCTCGTCATTGAGCGCCCGTTCCGGCTTTATAAGTCGGCGCGCATATCGCCGTTCTGCTTCACCTCATCCAGAACGCGCTGCATCCCGGCTCCGATGGCGGAGTAGCTGACGGTCTCTCCGGTCTTGAACTGAGCCAGATTCTGAACCTCATCGGGTGACATGGGCGCACCGCGTACCTGATTTTTGTAGAGCTTCTATACGGGCCCTTCGTCCACCTGCACGGTGACCACAACACCCTTGGCAGTTTCTTCGACGGTTCGGCTATGACTTCGGGAACAACGCCTTCAGGTGGCCCACAGCCTGGTACATCGGCCGGATATGGTTCTCCAGGAAGAGCCGGAAGTTCATGTCGACAAAGGACATACCAACCGCCGACCTGGGAGAGCGACTTCACCAGATAGCGGGCGTGAGATCATCGCGCGCCCGTGAATGCCACCTCGGTTACATTGGGCGGAGCGGAATTCGGTCCGAAGAGGATGGTGACCTGATCCTGGCCAGAGCAGCAGCACGCGCCCCTGGACAGTTTACTTGATCCCCTTCTCGGAGAGCATCAACTGCAGAATGGCACCAACCTTATCGAGGGGGATGTCTCGACGGCGGAATCTTCTTCCCGAACAAAGGCAGCGTCTGGCGGACCCGTTCCTGGACGGCGCCTCGTTCCAGCGGCAGCCGGTCCAGCGACCACTCCATGAAGCTGGTGAGCTCAGTCACTTCGAGTGTGGCGACCACGCCCCCTTCACATCCGGCAGCCCTTCGTATTTCCAGCCGAAGCTCTCAAAGAACCCGGCCGCCGGCGCGCGATCGCGGGCCCGTTGAAGTTCTGCTTCGTCGCGAGATCGCCCAGGCGCAGCCCCGACGTCGAGATGACCTGTTTCGCCGTGTAGAACTTGTTGCCAGTGACGCGGATCTCGCGAATTGGCCAGATTTCGTTGGGCGCGGACTGCGAAGAAGCAGGGATTCCGCGCCGGTACCGGGCGGCGGGCAGGCACCTGTCCCCACCCCAAACAGGCGGCAACGAGGACGATGACGGCGAATCTCATTGCTTTCATTATGTGAAAAATTGCCAATTTTGCTAGATTGAAGGTGATGTCCTACGATATGATCGTGATCGGGAAACGACCTGGGGGATATCCGCTTGCGATTCGCGCAGGCCAGTACGGCCTCAAGACTGCGCTCATTGAAAAAAGCCCTCTCCTCGGTGGGACGTGTCTTCACGTTGGGTGCGTTCCCACAAAAGCGTTTGCTCCACACCGCGGAGGTGTGGGACTACTTCCTGAACCCGAGACAGAATAGTACCAGACCCAGCTCGACTATCTGAAGTTGCTGAAACGAGAAAACGAATCTCACCGAGCCATGCCAAAGGCATCGAATTTCTGATGAAGAAACAGAAAGTCGAAGTCATTCGTGGCTACGGCCGGCTGAAGGGCCGCGGCCAGGTGGAAGTGCTCACCGACAGCGGCACTAAGACGCTGGAAGCGAAGAACATCATTCTCACCACGGCTCCGAGGCGCGGATCGTGGGGCCTCACCGCCGACGAGAAGACTATCGTCACGAATATCGAAATCCTGAGCCGAGCCCTCGGTGCCCAAGAGCCTGCTGGTCATCGGCGCCGGCGCCGTTGGCGTCGAGTTCGCCTCCATCTCAAGCGTTTCGGCAGCCAGGTCACCATCTTCGAAATGCTGCCGCGCCTGGTGCCGGTGGAAGACGAAGATGTGGAGTAAGGAACTGGAACGCCAGTTCAAGAAGCAGGGGATCAACCTCGAAACGGGCGCCAAGGTGCTGGAAGTCCAGCGTACGGCCGAGGGCGTGAGCCTGCAGGTGCAGCTCGCCA
>JASGIE010000067.1:0-41067 GCA_049841055.1 Paludibaculum sp.
TACCACCGTCCGATTCGGAATTGCCCCAGGAAATCCACAAAGTGCCCATTCTCGTATACTCAAATCAGAAGAGAGGCGATCCCGACTTGTCCACCCGATTCCTGATTCTTGGCCGTTGTGTGCCCCCACTTGGGCCGTTCCGCTGGCCCCGGTCTCCTATTACAAAGACATCCTCCCCGTTCTGCAGAAAAACTGCCAGTCCTGCCATCGGCCCGGCGAAGCCGCGCCCATGTCGTTTCTCACCTACGAGTCGACCCGCCCCGGGCCAAGTCCATCAAACAGGCCGTCCAGACCCGCAAAATGCCTCCGTGGTTCGCCGATCCCCACACCGGACAGTTCTCCAACGACCGCTCTCTCTCCAAAACCGACATCGCCCTCCTCACCCGTTGGGCCGACTCCGGAGCGCCCGCCGGCGACCCCAAACAGGCCCCAGCCCCTGCCCGGTTCGCGGAAGGTTGGCAGATGGGTAAACCGGACCGTGTCTATGAGATGCCGGTGGATTTCCAGGTCCCGGCCTCCGGCACCCTCGAGTACACCTACTTCGTCATCCCCTCCGGCTTCACCGAGGACCGCTGGGTCACCGCCTCCGAAGCCCGCCCCGGCAACCGCGCCGTTGTCCACCACATGATCGCATTCGTCCGTGCCCCCGGCTCCCGCTGGCTGGCCGACGCCAAACCGGGTATCCCCTTCATTCCAAAGGATGAGCGCGGCTCCGGCGGCGAAGGCCGCGACGGCATGGCCGACGAATGGCTGGCCGGTTATGCCCCCGGCACTCCACCCATGGAACTCAAGCCTGGGCAGGCCCGCCTGGTCCCCGCCGGCAGCGATCTCATCCTGCAGGTCCACTACACCGCCAACGGCAAGGCGCAATCCGATCGCTCCCGCCTGGGCCTGAAGTTCGCCACCGGACCCGTCAAGGAACGCGTCACCATGGCCGCTGCCTCTACCAGCGAGTTCTCGATTCCACCCGGCGCCGCCAACTACCAGGTCAAAGCCACTACCACCCTGGCCGCCCCAGCCAAGCTGGTCAACCTCCAGCCGCACATGCACTTACGCGGTAAGGCATTCTCCTATAAGCTGATCTATCCAGACGGCCGTACCCGCGATCTCCTCAACGTCCCCCGCTACGATTTCAACTGGCAGCTCGTCTACGAGCCCGCCGGAGACCTGAACCTGCCCGCCGGAACCCGCATGGAGTGCGTCGCCACCTACGACAACTCCGCCAACAACCCCTTCAATCCCGATCCGAAGAAGGAGGTCCGTTGGGGCGACCAGAGCTGGGATGAGATGATGATCGGGTTCTTCGACGTCGCCATTGACCCCAAAATGGACCGGCGCGAACTGTATCCACGCAGGAAAAACGCGAAGAAACGCACATCCTCGGGCGACTGAGCCGGCGAACAGGAATCGGAAATGAGACTGGGCCGCGCCATCGGTTTTGTGCTGATCTTCTCCACCAGGCTGCTGGCGCACGACCCCATCACCACGCCGCTCACCTGGTCGAAGGAGATCTCCCGGATCCTCGAAAGACGGTGCCAGGGCTGCCATCAGCCCGGCGGCAAAGCGCCTTTTTCTCTAGTTACTTATGAGGAGTCCCGGCCCTGGGCGGTGGCGATCCGGGAAGAGGTCTCCAACCGCACCATGCCTCCGTGGAACGCCGCCAAGGGCTTCGCCACGTTTCGGGGGGAAATGGCGCTCACGGGCGAGGAAATCCAGACGATTACCGACTGGGTGAACGGCGGCGCCCCCCGAAGGCGACCCGAAACTCGCCAGCACCAGACTTCCGCACCCCTACCATCCGGAAGCGCCGCCACCGGAATCCGCTGAAGTGGCATCCGGCAGTTTCCCCCAAACCACCCGGTTATTGGGGATACGAATCGCCGCCATGACCAGAGGCGGAGAGGCCCACCTCTACTTGCAGCAACCAGACGGCGCCCGCGTTCCGCTCTTGTGGGTCCGCCAATTCCAGCCCGCCGCGCCGCGTCTCTACCTTCTGGCGGAGCCCATCACCGCACAGGCCGGCGCCCGAATCGTCATTTCGACGGCGGAGAGACGGCCGAACCAGCCGGCGCGATTCCTGGCACTGGTCGAACGCCTGCCGGCTGGCCCAAGCCGCGCCCAAACTCCAGCACCAGTTGGCGAGTGATTTTATCCGCCACATCCGCGCTGGCCGACCGGAACTTCGCTCCCTGACTCTCCTGCGTCGTCGACCAGATGACATCACCGTCTTTGTTCACAATCCTCACCGAGGCCGATGCTTCGTGCTTTCGCTCCTGAATCCTGGACTGCTCGTTGTCGCCCACGCCGCCGCCTAAGTTGAGGTAATCCCTGCTTTTAGAGGAAGATCCCTTCCCTACCCCGACGTTCGTCCGTGCGTTGATGCCCTCCGAGGTCTGGAACAGATCTGTAAACACCAGATCCTCACCGGATCCACGCAGCACCGCGTCCGCCCGCTCGGGATTCTCGGTAATCACAAACAGTTTCGCGCCCTGCAGGCTGGCGATGAGCATATCCCGGATCTGCGCCGCGCCTTCGCCGCCGCCGAACTTGTCAACATAAACCCGCTTCAGCGACCTCAATTGCAGCGCCAGCTCATCCGGCGCCTGAGCCCGCGCAACTCCCACGAAACACAGGACGAACACCAGTGCCGAGCGCCGCATCATCCCTTGCCCGCCTTCCGCGCTTCCTCGTCCATGAACGTCACCTTCCGGCCCGTTCGCGCCTCCAGACTCACCAGCATCGCCCGCACCGCACTCTTGTCCACACGGAAAAGCATCGCCTGCTGCTTGCCGTCCTCCCCCTCATACCCAATCGTCAGATAGTGCGACCGCTTCTTGCTCAGCACCAGGAGCGGAGAAATGACGATCGCCTCCCACAGCCGCCGGTCCACCTTCTGCCCATACTCCAGCAGATTGATGCGCTCGTAGGGAACCCGCACCACCGAGCGTTTCGAATGGAAAACAAAGGAGATCGGATCCGTGGCGCTGAGGCTACCATCCAGCCCGGCATCCAGCGCCGCCAGCGTCCCGCCGAGATACTCCGCGGGCGCACCGTTATCCCGGGCGGCGGCGAATCCACCGGCGAGTACGAGCATCAGTACTAGATAGAGTCTGATTCGGATTCTCATACGGCTGCTGCCGGAATTAGTGGCCCATTGCGGCGGATCCTCTCAGGTGAGGTGAAAGAATGTTCGATCTCGAGTTGAAGAAACTGCAGACCGAGGAGCCCCGCACACCCGAGGGCCTGCCCGAGGACGTCATCGTCAGCCCCGATACCCACCGCGCCAACCGCATCCCGCCCGGCCAGAGCCGCACACGGAAATGGCCCGTTCTGGACGCCGGCGGCCCGCCCCGCATCGACATGGAAAAGTGGCGGCTCGAGATCCACGGACTGGTCGAGAAAGAAGCTTCCTTCGACTGGGCCCAGTTCCAGCAACTCCCTCGAACCAAAGTCTTTAGCGACTTCCACTGCGTCACCCGCTGGAGCCGTCTGGGCAACATCTGGGAGGGTGTCTCCACCCGGGAGCTGATGAAGCCCGTTGGAACCATTTCCCCACGGGCGAAGTATGTATTAGTGCATGGGTACGATTTCGGGTGGACCACGAATCTCCCCCTCGATCAATTCCTGGCCGAAGACGCGCTGATCGCCACGCACCATGACGGTGACCCCATCTCCATCGAGCACGGCGGCCCGGCCCGTCTTATCGTGCCCCGGCTCTATGCCTGGAAGAGCGCCAAGTGGATCGGCGGCATCGAGCTCATCGAGAACGACAAGGCCGGTTTCTGGGAACGCAACGGCTACCATATGAACGGAGACCCCTGGCGGGAGGAACGCTTTGGCTACTGACCTGGCCGCGCCGGCCAAACGGCGCGTTGGACGCCGCGCCTGGCTCGGCGGCATTGGAGTGGGCGTAGCCGGCGTGGGCGCCGGTCTCATCTACAACGCCGCCCCATTCTTCTGGAAACAGTTCGCCCGGGATCTCGGCAACACCATCGCCCAGGCGCCCAAACATCCCGATCCCGCCCGGTGGCCGGACCAGGGCATCCACGCCGCCTGGCTGGGCCATTCCACCGTCCTGATGAAGATCGACGGCTTCACCATCATCACGGATCCGGTCTTCAGCTCCTGGATCGGCCTGGGCCTCGGACCATTTACCCTCGGCATGAAGCGCCTCGTCGAACCAGCCCTGGAGTTGGAGAAACTCCCCAAGGTTGACCTCGTCCTGCTCTCACATGCCCACATGGACCACTTCGACCTCCCGAGCCTGCGAGCCCTGGAGGCCAATAAACCCGAGGTCGTCACCGCGCATGCCACTTCGGACCTGCTTCGCGTCCGGAACTACCGTCGGGTCCAGGAAGCTGGTTGGGGCCAGCAGGTTCGCGTCGGACCGGCCACCATTCAGGCCTTCGAGGTCCGTCATTGGGGCGCGCGCCTGCGCAGCGACACCTATCGCGGCTACAACGCCTACATCATCCGCACCGGCCGCTACCGGGTCGTGTTCGGAGGGGATACGGCCATCACCGACACCTTCCGGCAGGTGGGCGGCGCCGACCTCGCCATCATGCCAGTCGGAGCTTACAATCCGTGGATCCGCGTCCACTGCAATCCCGAACAGGCCTGGCAGATGGCCAACGACGCCGGCGCGGACATCGTTCTGCCCGTCCATCACCAAACCTTCCACCTCAGCCAGGAAGCTTCCAATGAGCCCTTGGAACGCATCCTCGGCGCTGCCGGAAATGCCTGCGACAGCCGCATTCCGGCCCGTGTCATCGGTGACGAACTGCATCATACGTAATTTAATCTCTCCACCCTCAAATACGGCACGCCCTTACTTTTTGTCAGAATTAATAGCGTCTGTAACTTCATCTTCATCATCGGCCTGATTTCCGCAACGCCGGCGAATCTCACAGCGTCTCTTCTAGAAGAGGAATGCCTATGAGAAATAACCACAGTATTCACCGCATCTTCGCCTTGTCTGCATGTGCTCTCGCTTTTAGCTGTTCAATGAATGCGCAGACAGAAGAACGCCCTGTATCAATAGGCGTTATCGGTGGAGTCGGCTTGAATGATCCTTTTGATTCGCGCAATGTCGATATCCTGACACCATCGAATATTCGATATTCGTTCTCCAATCACCGCTACATCGTCGGCCCGATGGTACAGCTCAACCTGCCGTTGCACCTGGGCCTCGAAGTGGATGCGTTATACCGTCGCTACAGCTACACTTCCGATGCGGCGCCCTTCAACAGCCTGGTCTCCACGAAAACCAGCTCCAACACGTGGGAGTTCCCCATTCTGTTGAAATACCGGGTCTTCAAGGGTCCACTCAGCCCCTTCCTGGTGGCCGGCCCCAACTTCCGGTACGTGTCTGAGGGAGAACGCAACACGACGATACTGGGCGGCAACCCGGGGAACGGCCCCGACTTCGTACCGCGCGAATTGAAGAACAGCTTCGCCCCCGGTTTCTCAGTCGGCGGCGGAGTCAGCCTGGGCGCCAAATCACTGAAGATCGAACCACAATTCCGCTACACCCGCTGGGGCTGGGAAAACTTCGCTTCCAATCCCACCGGCTTTTTCAAATCCAATCAGAATCAGGTCGACTTCCTGGTCAACGTTCGATTTTAACGCACAGCCGGTAAATTTGACCGCATTCAAACAATCGGGCCCTATCCGTGAGGAAGATAATTCTCTGCCCCGCGTATAGAGCCCGAAGTTTATTCAGACTGTCCCAGCCGCTCTTTTAGCTGATCACCACCAGTAGATCTTTCGGCTGCACGGTTTGGCCGACCGAAACATGCCGGGCGCTGATCTTGCCTGACACCGGCGCATAGACCGTTGTCTGCATCTTCATCGCTTCCATCACCAGCAGTTTCTCGCCCTTCTTCACTTCCTGGTTCAGTTCAACCGCAATGCTCGTCACCGCACCCGGAATCGGAGCACCCACCTGGCCCGGAACCGATCCATCCGCCACCGGATGCGCCTTCGTCTCCGCCTTCAGCTTGCGATCCCTGATCGTCACCTCGCGCGGCTGCCCGTTCAGTTCAAAGAACACTGTCCGAGTCCCGTCCGGATGCGGATCGCCCACCGCTACGAACTTGATCACCAGCGCCTTGCCGGCTTCGATCTCCACCGTGATCTCTTCGCCGGTCTTCATTCCGTAGAAGAAGGTCGGCGACGGCAGCACGGTCAGGTCGCCATAGGCCGCCCGCGCCTTGTCGAACTTGGTGAAGACGTCTGGATACATCACGTAGCTCATCAGATCGGTCTCCGATGGCTTGTGGCCGATCTTCTTTTCCACCACCACCCGGGTCTCATCGAACTGGATCGGCGCCAGCTTCGCGCCGGGCCGGCCTTTGCCCGCCTTCCGGCCCTTGAGGATCACATTCGAGATCTTCTTCGGCCAGCCGCCCTCCGGCTCACCCAGCGTGCCCTCGAACATCTCCACCACGGAGTTCGGAATGTTCAGGCTGTGTCCGGCGCCCAGGTTCTCAAACTCCTTCACCGTCATCCCGTGCTGGATCAGGAACAAAGCCATGTCGCCCACCACTTTGCTGGAAGGCGTCACTTTCACAATGTCCCCGAAGGCATGGTTCACATCCGCATACATCCGGGCGATCTCGGGCCACCGCGGTCCAAGCCCCAGGCTCTCCGCCTGTTCGCGCAGGTTCGTATACTGCCCGCCCGGCATCTCGTGAATGTAAACATCGGCCGTACCCGACCGCGGAGCCGTATCAAACGGCGCATAGTTCGCCCGCACCACTTCCCAGTAGTCCGACGCCTGGTTCAACGCTTCGAAATCGAGCCCTGTGCCCCGCGCCCTGTCATGCTGCAGCGCGGCCACCACCGAGTTCAGATTGGGCTGCGATGTGGACCCGCTCATCGACGAGAGCGCCGCATCCACCGCATCCACCCCCGCTTCGCTCGCCTTGAGAATCGAGGCCGCATTCAATCCGCTGGTATCGTGCGTGTGGAAGTGCAGCGGCAGCCCCACTTCCTCTTTCAGCGCCTTCACCAGCTTGTGTGCCGCGTAGGGCTTCAGCAATCCGGCCATGTCCTTGATGGCCAGGATGTGCGCGCCCATCTTCTCCAACTCCTTGGCCATCTTCACGTAGTAGGCCAGTGGGTACTTGTCGCGCTTCGGGTCCAGGATGTCGCCGGTGTAGCAGATCGCGGCCTCGCACACCTTGGGAGTCCGCCGGACCGCCTCCATCGCCACCTTCATGTTGGGCAGCCAGTTCAGCGAGTCGAAGATGCGGAAGATGTCCATGCCTTCCACCGCCGCTACCTCGACAAACCGCCGCACGGCGTTGTCCGGATACGCGGTGTAGCCCACCGCGTTCGACGCCCGGAACAGCATCTGGAAACAGATGTTGGGAATCAGCTCGCGCAGCCGGCGCAGGCGCATCCACGGATCCTCATGCAGGAACCGCATGGTGACGTCGAAGGTCGCGCCACCCCACATCTCCAGGCTGTACAGCCCGCTCAACCGGTGCGCGTAGTAGTTGGCGATCTGCAGCATGTCGTAGGTCCGCATGCGCGTCGCCATCAGGCTCTGATGCGCGTCGCGCATCGTCGTGTCGGTAACCAGCAGCCGCTTCTGATTGCGCGTCCACTCGGCAAACCCGGCCGCACCCAGTTCGTCCAGCAGTTGCCGCGTCCCCTTCGGCGGTTCGGTCGCGTCGTGATCCGGAACAGGAGCCGTCCGGGTCACCGCCGGCGCCACGCGGTGTTCGTCATCTCCGGATTGCCGTTCACCATCACGTCGCCCAGATAGGTCAGCAGGCGCGTCGCCCGGTCCTGCCGCGCCTTGAACCGGAACAGCTCCGGAGTCTGCTCCAGGAACGTCGTTGTCGCCTCGCCCGCCTGGAACTTCGTGTTGTGGATCACGTTCTCCAGGAAGGGGATATTCGTCTTTACACCCCGGATGCGGAACTCACGCAACACACGATCCATGCGCTGGCAGGCCTGCACGAAGTTGTTGCCGCGCGTCGTCACCTTCACCAGAGCGAGTCGTAATAGGGGGTGATCACCGCGCCGCCGTAGGCCGACGCGCCGTCCAGACGAACGCCAAAGCCGGCCGGCGACCGGTAAGTCTGAATCTTGCCGTAATCGGGCAGAAAGTTCTTGGCCGGATCCTCGGTCGTCACCCGGCATTGCAGAGCCGCGCCCGTCACCCGGATCTCGTCCTGCGCCGGGATACCCATCTCCCCGCCATGCAGCTTCAGCCCATGAGCCACCTGGATCTGGGCGCGCACAATGTCGATGCCCGTCACTTCCTCGGTCACCGTGTGTTCCACCTGAACACGAGGGTTCACTTCAATGAAGAACCACTCGCCCGAGTCCACGTCCACCAGGAACTCGACGGTCCCAGCGCTGTAATACTTGGCGTGGGAGCACAGCTTCACCGCAGCGGCGCACAGACCCTCGCGGATCTTCATGTCGAGCCCGAACGCCGGCGCCACTTCCACCACCTTCTGGTGACGCCGCTGCACGCTGCAGTCGCGCTCCCACAGGTGGACCATGTTGCCGTGCGTATCGCCTAGAATCTGCACTTCCACGTGCTTGGCGCGCCGGATGTAGCGCTCCATGAACACCGCGCCGTTGCCGAACGCCGCCTGCGCTTCGGCCGTCGCTTCGTGGAATCGCGCTTCCAGCTCTTCCGGCTTGTTCACCACGCGCATCCCGCGCCCGCCGCCGCCGAAAGCCGCTTTGAGAATCAGGGGGAACCCGATCCTGGGCGCCAGCTTCTTCGCCTGCTCAAAGCTCGCCGCCGGCTTCTCGGTTCCAGGCAGCGTCGGAACACCCGCTTCCAGCGCCAGACGGCGGGCCGCGGTCTTGTCCCCCAGCATCTCCAGAATGCGTTCGCTCGGCCCGACGAAGGTGATCCCCGCCGCTGCGCAAGCCTTCGGCAAAGCCGGATTCTCGCTCAGGAAACCATACCCGGGGTGGATGAAATCAACACCCTTCTCCTTGGCCAGCGAAACGATGCCTTCCACGTCCAGATATGCCTGGACCGGACCCAGCCCCTCGCCGATCAGGTACGCTTCGTCGGCCTTGAAGCGGTGCAGGCTCAACCGGTCTTCCTGGCTGTAGATAGCCACCGTGCCCAGGCCTAACTCATTGGCGGCACGGAAGATCCGGATCGCAATTTCCCCTCTGTTCAGCGCCAGTAACTTCTTCATTAAGTTCAGGCTAACATGCCGTCCAAGCTCGCCCCGCCAATCTGTACGCCCATTTCCAGCCCGTTGGCCCTTTCCATGGGCCTCCACCCTGATTAGGGATTTTTGATTCAGAGGGCGAAGTTACGGAACATTCCGACCGCTTGGTCCGTAGTAAAGACGACGAGGTCTCTATGCAACGGAACTGGCTCGCTCTCTCTCTAGTCTTTGGCACCCTCACTCTCACCGGCTGCGACATCGATCCGTCGGACTGGGGCAACTCAGACCGTTATAAAGAGGAGTTCTCCTATCAGCACAAACTCAATCCCGGCGGTCGCGTCGTGCTCGAGACCTTCAACGGATCCGTGGAGGTGCTCGGCTCGGACGGTGACCGTGTGGATATCAGCGGCACCAAGTACGCTTTCCCGCGAAGAGATCATGAAGGATCCCAAGATCGACGTCATCTCCGATCCCGGCTCGATTCGCATTCGGGCGCTGCGCCCTGTGGATCGGAACTGCAACTGCGGAGCCCGCTTCGTCGTCAAGGTCCCCAAGAAGGCCGTTCTCGACAACGTCCGACTCCGATGGCGGCGTGCGCGTCGAGTCCATCCAGGGCGATGCCCGGCTAAAAGACGTCGAACGGCTCTATCCGGGTATGGAATGTCGAGGGCTCACTGGAAGCCACCACATCCAACGCCAGTGTCGAACTCGACAAGTTCAAGGGTGCGGCCACCATCGTCACGTCCAATGGCCGGATTAAGGCCGACGGGGTCGAAGGCGCCTTCAATGCTCACACCTCGAACGCGTCGATCGATGCCCAGGTCGTGTCTCTGGAATCCGGCCGGTCCATGGAACTCGAAAGCTCCAACGGCAGCATCAACGCCACGCTCGACTCCTGGAACAACAACGCCGTCCGGGCCAGCACCTCGAATTCGTCCATCAACCTGCGCGTGCCCGAGAACATTCACGCTGACCTCCGCGCCTCCACCTCGAACGGCAGCATCACGTCGGATATCTCCATCAACACCAACCAGTTCAGCAAGACCAGGGTGAACGGTCAGTTGAACGGCGGCGGCGCGCTGCTGGACCTGACCAGTTCCAACGGCAACATCCGGCTTCTGAAGAAGTAACTGTCCCTCTCCTGCGGGAACTACGGCCCGGCGCACCCTGACCAGGTGCTCCGAGCTTTCTCACGTCCAGACGCACGAACGGGGCGGATCGCCTCCGCCCCGTACCGTTCGATCAGAATCTGAAGCATCTATTTCCTGCGCGCAACCTGCAGATTCGACTCGATTTTCCCCGCGCCATAGCCCATCCGGAACAACAGAGGCTTGACTTCCTTGCGCTGGGCCTCATAGGCCCCTCTCAGGTCCTTCTGGGTCCGGAACTGGAATTCACTACCAATGGCGACACGTAATCGCCATAGAGCTGAACCTTCCACTGCTCCGGTGTGAAGTACTTCCATGGCACGCCGGAATCGTCCTGGATGATGAGCGCACTGTCGTCCAACACCATCTGGCGGATGATCTTGAAACCGTCGCTGTGCATCATGTACGACGTCGACTTCAGCAGCGTGCAGCTCTTGCCCAGGCCGGCGACATAAGTCTTGAAGGGGGTGTTGTCCCTCCATGTGGGTGTCGTCCAAATACGGGAGACATAGACCAGGGAGGCCGGCTTCTCGCCCGCGCGCTCGATATCCAGGGACGACACCCGCGGTTCTTGCCAGAACGCGGCACGCTGGGTATCGACGCCGCGCGGCACCAGCTTGCCGTGTTGATCCAACTGGACATACTGATAACCGTTGATCTGGATAATCCAGCCGGGCCAGCAGGATGCAGCATCGGTTCTGCCACGCCATCGGTCACCTGACCTCGCAACTGCCGGTCCATCTCCCGGGTCAGCGAAGAAGCTCTTGCCCAGCAGCGAGGAGAGCGTACTGGCGATCTGCGGCAACTCCTTGGACAGGTCAAGTTTCTCGAACTGAGCGGCCGTGGGGATGCCGGCCGGGCGGTTCCAGCGCGGCCATCGAGTAGACGGAATGCCCAGGGAAAAACACAGGCATGGTCAGGGCGTCGCCGCCGAGAACGGGTACCAGATGGGGCTGCCATCCACTGGCGCGCCAATCAGTTCCGCCTGCTGGAACTTCGTCATGCCCGCCTTGCGGCGCTTTTCAAAACCGGCCCACGCTTCGTCCATCTGACGGGCGTGGTCGATCCACGCCTGCTGGGCTTCCAACGCCTTGTAGGTGCTGCCCTCGCGGCCGGGCAGACCAGCCAGAAATCGGGCCGCGTCGTCCGCTTCCCGGTTGGCCGGAGTGGTTAAAGCGGCGCCTTTTTCAGGAGCGGACTTCGTGGAGGAGGGCGCCGGACCCTCCGAGGCATGACAAGCGGCGAGTGCAAGGGAGCTGATCAGGCACAGCAGGGAGCCCGTTACGGTTCATGGGTCATCCTCAGTGTAGCGTCCCATCAGGCTATCGAATGGGTAGATTCGCCCCCCCGAAGCATCAAAATTTTGAATCCTCGCCATAGCCTGCTGCGTCGTCCGGCGGCTAGTCGCCCTGCCCTGGCTTTCTTCCGCCGGCCGCTTTCCGCCTTTTTGACGACGGTGATCCCGCGGAGAGCCAGCTGGCCTTTCCGGATGGTGTCCAGGGCCTGCGTCAGCACCCGCAGCGACTCGCCCGGCGCGTGGAATCCAGTCGAGTTCTCGGCTTCCACCAGATCGATGAAGAACTGCGCCTTGCGTTGGGCGGCCCAGGCGTCCTTGAGCTGATCGTCGGTCGCGCCAGCGTCCCGCAACTTCTTCGTGTCCTCGATCAGGGCCATCGAGGGCGTCCATCGCCACATCGCGAGATTCGTGGAAGCGCGCCTGGATCTGCTCCACGCGGGCCTTCATTTCTTCCTCGGGGAAGTGGTGGCAGCCCTGGCAGGCGCGGTTGATGTTCAGCAGCGGGCTCCGCACCCAGTGATCGGAGACTTTCGTGCCGCCCTCCCGCTTGTAGGGCATGTGGCAATCGGCGCAGGCGACGCCTGAACGGGCGTGGATGCCCTGATTCCAGAATTCGAACTCAGGGTGCTGGGCCTTCGGCACGCCGCGCCGGTCTCCTTGTGGGTCCAATCCTTAAACTTGATCTCTTCGTAGTAGGCGTACATGTTCTCCGCCTTCAGGCCGTTCTTCCAGGGGAACGTGAGACGCTTCTCGTCGCCCTTGAAGTGATACTCCACGTGGCACTGGCCGCAGACAAAGCTGCGCATCTCCTGGGCGGACGCCATCGTGTTCACGTCATAGTTCTGCACGCCCTGCGCAGGCCTTATACGCCCGGATCCCCTCGATGAAGGCCGGCCGCGTCACGCGCAGCTGCATGGTCTTGGGCTCGTGGCAGTCGATGCAGCTCACGGGATGCTTGGCGAGCTTGGTCGCCTCGAGGTAGGGGGTATGGTTCAGCTTGTCGAAACCCTTGAAGATGTCCCCGTCGCCCAGCTTCTTGTAGATGTTGTAGGTGGAAGCATGGCAGTTCAGGCAGGTCCCGGGCTGCTTGAACTCGGTCACGCGCTTCGTGTAGCGCTGGTCGTCGAGCATGTAGGAGTGGCCACGCTCCTCGCGGAAATCCACCGAGAAGGCATAGCCGGCCCACATGGTCTTCAGCCGTTTGTCTTCTTCAATCTTGCTCTGGGATACAACCGATCGCGGATCGGCCTGGCTGGGAGCGTGCGGCAGAGCCTCGCTGCCGCCGTAACGCGTCCGGGTCTGGTCGACGGTGCGCTTGTAGTCGTCGTATTGCAGCGGGAAGTTCTTGCCCCACACCGCCGGATCGTCCGTCTCATCGGTCAGCTCAACAACCCGGAAAAAGGCGTTCTTCGATTCCTGTTTGTGCTCGAAGATCGTCACCAGCAGAGAGGTGATTGCCACCGTGACAGCGGCGGTGAAGAGAATGGCAATGATGAGCGCTTTCTTGGAATTATTGGCTGACATGGTGAAATTGAGTCCCGTTTAATGCTGATGCCCCACGTTGCGGTGGCAGTTGGTGCAGGCGATGTCGTCTTTCTTGTGGCGTGTCGAGCGGATGCCGTCGGTGATGTCCTCATGACACTTCATGCAGGCTTCCTCGGCTACCTGGTGATTTCGCGCCGTGATCTGGATGTCGTCCGGAAAGCGTCCTGATGTGAACGCGAGCGAGTGGTGAAAGCCGTTGAGGGCTTTCGTGAAGTACTTAGGCAGGAAGCCGTGCGGCGTGTGGCAGTCATTACAGACCGCGGCTTTGCGGTGGCTCGATTTCATCCACCCTTCATACTGGTCCCGCATGACGTGGCAATTCGCGCACGCCTTCGGGTCGTCGGTGAGATACGATGCGCCGCGCGCGTAGCCGAACGTGTAAACACCCACGCCCATCAGCACGCCCAGCGGAATCCCCAGCAGTAGCGATGTGATGGCGCCCTTTTCTTTCATCGCCTCGAATTTATATCATGGTTAAAACCTTCGCAGTGACTTTGGTCACATTTCTGGAATTCAAGACTCGATAGCCTTAAATTGATGCGCACCACTGCACTTCTCTCGCTCTTTCTCTATAGCCTCGCTGCCTCCGGCCAGGATCCGGTCAAGATCGGCAATGTCACCGTCAGTGGAAGCTTCCGTTCGCGGACGGAAATGTGGGATTACTTCCAGGGCGCGGCGAACAATGACTACGCCTTCAGCGGCAACATTTTCAAGCTCAGTTTCGCGCAGACCACGAAGAAGCTGGACTGGCAGTTCGAACTGGCCGCGCCCTTCCTCCTCAGCCTGCCGGATGACGCGATCTCCGCCGCACCCCAATTGCAGCTGGGCCTGGGCGGCAACTACTACGGGGCGAACAAAGCGCATCGTTTCGCCGGCATGGTGTTCCCGAAACAGGGCTATCTCCGCTTCAAGGGACTGTTCGGCGACAAGGATCAGAGCCTCCGCGTGGGCCGTTTTGAGTGGATGGACGGCGGTGAAGTGATGCCCAAGGACGCAACACTCGCCGCGTTGAAGCGCGACCGCGTTACGCAGCGGATCATCGGGCCCTTCGGCTGGTCGCACGTTGGCCGCAGCTTCGATGGCTTCGAATACAAGGCCTCCAAGGGCGCAATTACCTATGATCTGGTCAGCGCCATGCCCACGCGCGGCGCCTTCCAGGTGGACGGCTGGGGCAACCTCAAAACTGCCTTCTCCTACGGCTCAGCGACCGGCCAGGTGGGCAAGGGGAAAAATGTGGGCGAATGGCGCGCACTTGCGGTGTACTACCAGGACTGGCGCCACGTCCTGAAGACCGACAACCGCGCGGCGGCCGTGCGCCTGGCGGACATGAACAACATCCGCATCGGGACCTACGGCGGCCACTACATCCACCGCACCGAGACCTCGGCGGGTATCTTCGATTTCATGCTGTGGGGCATGCTGCAGAGCGGCAAGTGGGGCCGGCAGGACCACCGCTCGAATGCGTATGACCTCGAAGCCGGCTGGCAGCCAAAGTCGATGCCCAAACTGAAACCGTGGTTGATGGGCGGCTTCACCCGCACCGGCGGCGATAACGACCCGCTGGACAACCGGCACGGGACATACTTCCAGATGCTGCCGACGCCGCGACCCTACGCCCGCATCCCGTTCTACAACATGATGAACAACCAGGACATCTACGGCATCCTGGCCCTGCGGCCGCACAAGGCGGTGACCATCCGGTCTGAGTTCCACGCCCTGAGCCTGACCA
Source organism: Paludibaculum sp. (assembly GCA_049841055.1). Taxonomy (GTDB): domain Bacteria; phylum Acidobacteriota; class Terriglobia; order Bryobacterales; family Bryobacteraceae; genus Paludibaculum. Next base: position 14,878 of record JASGIE010000067.1, read on the forward strand.
ACCGCAACGACCTCTGGTATGTGGGCGGCGGCGCCTTCCAGCCCTGGAGCTTCGGCTTCATCGGCCGCAACACCAGCAAGGCGAAGAGTCTCGCCAATCAGTGGGACACGAGCATCGACTGGACGGTCAACAAGAACTGGAGCGTCACCGGCTTCTACGCCTATGTGGACGGCAAGGCCGCGATGCGGGCGATCTATCCCAACGACCAGACCGCCCAGTTTGCCTACATCGAGCTGAACTACAAGTTCTAGGGCTACTCGCTGCGCAGGGCCACGACGGGATCGACGGCGGCGGCCCGGCCGGCGGGAAAGGCTCCGGCCATCAGGGCGACCAGGGCAAAGACAGCCGTGGCGGAGCCGATGACCAGCGGGTCGACCGTGCGGATGCCGAAGAGCAGCGACCGCACGAAGGTGATGAGCCCCAGCGAAGCGGCCAGTCCGGCAAGCAGGCCGCCACCCACCATGCCGGCCAGGTCTTTGCCCACCAGCATGACGATCTCCCCGCGCTGGGCGCCCAGGGCAGAGCGGATGCCGATCTCCCGGGTGCGGCGCGCGACCGAGTAGTTCAGCAATCCGAACAGGCCGATGGCCGCCAGCACGAGCCCCAGCAGCGCGAAGGTGCCGCCGATCACCGCCAGCAGGCGTTCGCGCAGCAGCGTGTTGCCGATGAGGGTTTCGAGGGTGGTGACCTCGCGCAGACGCGTGCCTGAGCCAACAGCCGCGGCCTCCCGTTCAACCAGCCTCGACAGGGAAGGCAGATCGAGTCCGGAACGGACATGCAGGCTGAAATAGCGATCTCCATTCAGCGGCATGTAGACCGTCGGGGCCGGCGCCTTCCGCAGACTGGAGTAGAGGGAGTCGCCCACCACGCCGACGATCCGGTGGTTCACCATCTTCTGCTGGCTCGAGCGCTGAAAGGGCTTGTCGAGCGCGGCCGCCGGGTCTTCTGACTGGAAGTACCGGCGAACAAAGGCCATGTTGACCACAGTGGCGATGATCGGATCCTCCTGGGTTTCGCGCGGCATGAAGTCGCGGCCGGCCAACATCCGGGTCCGCATCGTCTGGAAGTAGCCGGACGAGACGGGATAGAAGATCTCTTCCCGTTCACTGGGTGGTTTGCCGGGCAGAAAGATCTGATCCGTCCAGGTGCTGCCTTCCAGGACTGCCCAGGGAGCAACCGCCGCGGCCTCGACTCCGGGGAGCGCCGCCACACGGCCACGCACCTGAAGCAACAGGTCCAGGCGGCGCGGGTCCTTGTCGCCCAGCTCGTTGCTGATGGAGAAGAGGGCGAGTTGGTGCGGATCGAATCCGGCGTCGACCGCCCGAAGGTTTCTCAAGCTGAACAGGAAACAGGCCCCGGCCATGACGAGGCAGAAGGCGAAGGCGACCTGGATGCCGACGAAGAGGCGCCCCAGGCGCAGGCGGCCGCCGTGGCTGGCCACGCCGCGCAGCACCTGCATGGGCTGCGTCCCGGAGGCCTGCCAGGCGGGCAGCATGCCGAACATCAGGGTGGCCAGGCAGGAGATGAAGGCACAGAAGAGGAGGACGCGCGAGTCCAGGGCGAGGACGAACCGGTAAGGGTCCCCGGAGGTAGCCAGCATGGCGACGACTGCCGGAGCGGCCAGGCGCGCGATGAGCCAGCCCGCTATTCCAGCCAGACCAGCCAGCATAAGACTCTCCGTCAATAGTTGGCGGACCAGTCGCAACCGTGCGGCCCCCAGAGAGATTCGCATCGCCATCTCGGCCGCGCGGGTGGAGGCCCGGGCCAGCAGCAGGCTGGCGACATTGGCGCACGCGATGAGCAGGATGGCGCTGGCGACGCACAGTACGATCCAGAGCGGCCGGGCAAAGGTCGTGCGGAAGCTCGATACGCCTCGCGCGCCGGATCGCACGTAGATCTTCATTTCCAGGATCTGCTTGACGAGCACGGCGGGGGCCGTTGTAAAGCGCTTCATCCGGTTCGCGTTGAACTGGCTGAGCACCGGCTGGAAGCGGGCGACCAGCTGCTCGCGTGTCGTGCCGGGGGCGAGCCGACCGGCGATCCGCATCCATTGCCAACCTTCATTGGTCAGGGCATCCTTCTGGTACATCATCGCGGGCACCCAGATATCAACGAAGCGGCTGGGCTCATTCCCGAAGAAACCCTCACGCGCCACGCCGACGATCGTATAGAGGGTCTTGTCATGGATCAGAGTGCTGCCCACGACTCCGGGGTCGCCCTGGAAGCGGCGTTGCCAGTAGTCATAACTGAGGACCATGACAGGGTGCCCGCCGGGGACCTTGTCATCGGCGGCCGTGAACAGGCGGCCCAAAGCCGGAGTCACACCGAATACCTGGAAGAACTCCCCGGAAACGTAAGCGCGGGTGACCTTCTCGATGGGAGCACCGGATGTGGATTGCTTCACCTCAGCGCGGCCAGGGTAGCCGGCCACGACCAGCCGGGCAGAATCGCCGGCCACCTCCCGAAAGCGGTTGAACAAAGGGTAGTTGAAAGAGACGTTCTCGTCGCGGGGTTCGGAGCCGGGTTGCTGGACGGGTGAGGCGGCGAGATAGATGAGGCTGTCAGGGTCCGGGACAGGCAGTTTGCGCAGGATGGCCGCATCGACAACGGAGTAAATGGCGGTGTTGGCGCCGATCGCCAGGCTGAGGGAGAGGATGGCGGTGATCGCGAAAACCGGGTTGCGGCGGAGGGCGCGCCAGCCGTAGCGGAGATCCTGGATGCCGGTTTCGAGGCTCATCCAGAGGCGGATGTCGCGGCTGCGTTCCCGGATGAGAGTCGAGTTGCCGAAGCGGAGCGCGGCCTGACGGCGGGCCTCTTCGGGGGTGTAGCCCTTAGCCTCCAGGCGTTTGGCGCGCTGCTCAAGGTGTTCCTGAAACTCATCGTCCAGTTCGGCCTCCAGAGATTCCGGCCGAAGTGCATTCCTGAATCGGGATAGCCAACTCATGACGGCTCCTTATGCCTGTTGAAGAACCCGGGCGACGCCCATGGAGAAGCCGGCCCAACGTTGAGTTTCGGAGGACAACTGCTTCTGGCCGTCGGGCGTAATGCTGTACTGGCGGGCCCGGCGCTTGCTGCCGGTGATAGTCCATTCAGCCGCCACCCAACCCTTCTCCTCCATGCGGTGGAGCGCAGGGTAGAGGGAACCTTCCTCGACCTTGAGGGCTTCATCGGAGAGGTCTTCGATGAAGTTGGCGATGGCGTAGCCATGGAGGGGGCCACGGCGATCGAGCAGAGTAAGGACCAGAAGGTCGAGAGCGGTTTGAGCGGAGTTCTGTGGAGGCATACCTATTACGCTAGGGGTATCGTTCTAGGGATAGTGAACCATGGGAGCAGCCGGGGGGTCAAGTAAACAAAGAGGTAGTGCGGTTTGAAGCTAGACCACTGAGACTCCGCGCGCGGATGGTGGCCTGGATGATTAAGATCGGCGGGAGAGCTGTTTGAATGACCCGTCCAAGCTCAGGCTGAACATGTCGCCCGCATCGGGCGTCTGGGTTGGGATGTCCGGAGGCTCCGCGGGCGGAGTAGCGGTGGTGCCGTCGGGGGGCGGCACGGTCGTTGCCGGTAGTGTTTCGCCTGGAAGCAGGTTGGCGAAGGCACGGCGCGCCGCTTCGCGGACCGCTCGGATGTGGTCTCCCATCGCCCGCATGAGGCACTCGCGATAACGAATCTCGCCAGTCTTGCCGATGACCCAGGCGGCGGTGGCCCGGAACGAGGGATTCTCGTGCTGTAGCATGCCTTCGAGGTGATGGGGAACCCGGTGGTCTTTCAACAGGTGGAGACCGTAGATGGCATTGCCGACCACGCGGTTGTTGGCGTCCTCAATCGCTCGCGCGAGTCGAGCCCGAACCTGCGGAGTATCCACACCCCACAGCGATTCCACAACGTTCGCACGAAGCCGGGCATCCGGCGAGGAGAGCTGACGTTCCACCCAGTTGGGATTCGAGACTCTGCGGGCCATCAATAGCGCCACTTTGGAGGCAACCGACGGTGAACATTCCCGCAGAAGCCGGGCCAGCGTGAGAGTCAGCCGGCCTCCCGGCGAGATCACATCGAGGGCACCCAGCACATGCAGCAGCGCGGGCGTCGGCGGGTCTTGCTGGGTGAAGAGAGCGTTGGCGAGCTTTGCATCGAAGCGCGCGTCCACCCGCAGCATGGCACGTCCGATGGCGACCAGCGATCCGCGGTCGAATGACTCGGGGTCCGCCAGGAACGGGAGAAACTCAGGAACTCCGATGAGGTATTCGCACAGGGCACGTTCCTCGACGGAGGACGGCTGCACTGGGATGAGGGACATCGCGATGGCGAAGAGAATTGCCGGATTGGACAGGCCCAACTCGCGCCAGAGATGGCGGGATGCTTTTCGTGGATTCGCCAGGCCCGTATGAACGATATCGAAACTGGCCTGCTCGTCCGGAGTGAGGGCGCGACCCAGAAGCGTGTGCATCATCAACCCCGCACGGCGGTCTCTCGCGGCACCAGGACATGCAGGCAGGCGACGGCATCCCGGTTGAGGCAAGGCAGGAAGATCCGAAGGCGAGCCCCGCCGGTCGGGCTATCGAGAATTTGCTGACAAGGCACAGTTGATCCCAACATCCGTCTCAACACGAAAATACGCCGGGCTCAGCGCGTGGGCTGAATCCTTCATCGATGGGCATATCGGCACGAGACAGCAGGGTCTTGCTGAATCTTTGTGTCCCCCGTGACGGAGTTGACCTCATTTGTACGCAATGCGCGTTGAGGAGCGCGATGGCGTGGGGGCTGTGCGGGCTTGCTTACATTCACGGAGCTGTTGCCAGGAGGGGGAACACCAGATGAGAAGTCTAGAAGTTCTAGAACGGCTGCTAATTTATTGCGAAATTACAGCGCAACAGGCGGTACCGGGGAGGCTTGATCGAGATGTTTGTTGAACATCCCCGGAACCTGTCTCCAACAAATGGGCCAGACATTGTCCCTGGCTCGGGAACACATGAGGCCGACCGTAAAATTTCGCAAAAGATTGGCTACCGAAACAATCGTTCGGCGTATACTGGCGCAACCTGGGAATTCACACCACATAGTCCGTCAGAGCCTTGGTGGCGCATGCCGCGGTTAGGTCAGGGAGGAACCATGCAGCCAACGACGACTACCACTGTCCGTCTGTCTCGCGATCGTGTGCTGAACACGTGCCGCCTTATCAACGGTTGCCTGCGGGTTCTGATCCTGCTGTTTGTGGCGATGACATTGCCAGGCGGATTGCTAGCCCAGCAATTTGCTCCGATCGCGCCGCTTTACTTCACGAAAGCCTTTGGCGCCACGGACCCGCTGCCGCAGGTGGTGGCGGTGTCCAGTACGACGGCAACCAATTTCGGATTCAATGTCACCACCTCGACCTCTTCGGGCGGCGCGTGGCTTACGGCTTCGCCGGCGGGCAACTGCTGTGTCACTCCGCGAGGCGTCAGAATCATCGTGACGACGAGCGTCGCCATGGCCGCCGGAACGTACTCTGGACAGGTTGTTTTTACGTCGGGAGCGGTCGTACTGACCGTGCCCGTGACGCTCGTAGTGGCGCCTGTGTCCGGCACGTTCTTTGACAACACTCCAGGCCAGGTGAGCTTCTCCATGCTGCCGGGAGGACATCCACCCTCGCAGGTTCTTCAGATTCGAAACGCCGGAGTGGGGACGTTGACCTGGAGCCTGACGACGACTACGTCAAACGGCGGCAACTGGCTGACGGTATCGGCGACGTCCGGGACTGCGCCTTCGACCATCACGGTCGGCATCAATACAGCAAATCTTCCAAACGGCGGGAGTACCGCGGGCACCTACAACGGGCAATTGAAAATCCAGACGTCAGGAGGTGCAAGCATTGTCACGGTGCCTATTGGGTTGACGATCGCCGCGAACGCCATGGCTCAGGTGAATGCCCTGAGTTTCACGAAACCGTTCGCGGGCGACGACCCATTGCCGCAGACCGTGACGATCGCCAGCCAGGGAGCTGCGTTCGGATTCAACGTGGCGGCCAACAACGGCTCGGCGGGAGGCACCTGGCTGAGTGTCAGTCCGGCCGGGAACTGTTGCGTCTCGCCCCGCGCGCTGACCATCAGCGCAGGACCCATTGTTTCGCTGGCGGCAGGGACGTACCTGGGCCAGATCCTGGTGGATAACAGCGCGCAGCTCATGGTCATTCCCGTGACCATGGTCGTCGCGCCGCTCAATGGGCCGTTCTTCGACAACACAGCGGGCCAGTTGAGTTTCGCACTGACGGCGGGTGCGACCACGGCGCCGCCGGATCAACTGGTGCAGATCCGCAATGCGGGACCGAGCACATTGAACTGGACGCTCACACCGGTGACGCACGATGGCGGAAACTGGCTGACGGTTTCCAACACCAGCGGGAGCGCGCCATCGCAACTATCGATTGGGATTGTGCCCGCGAACCTGCCCAATGGCGCGTTGACGGCCGGCGTCTATACGGCGAATCTGCTGTTCCAGACGCCGGGCAGTAGTGTGACGGTACCCATCACGGTCGGAGTGGGCCAAGGGTTTGAGCAAGTGAACGGCCTCAGCTTCACGATGCCGCAAGGGGGCGCCAATCCGCTGCCCCAGAACGTGACTATCGCGAGCATTGGGGCGGCGATGGGCTTTAGCGTTTCATATTCCACGGCAACCGGTGGAAACTGGCTGACCGTCTCGCCCGCCGGCAACTGCTGCGTCACACCGAGGGCGCTGGTGGCCACGGTGAACGCGCCGGTGACCATGCCGGCCGGCACCTACACCGCGCAGATCGTGGCGTACAGCGGAGCTACCTCACTGACCATACCAGTGACCTTGACGGTCGCGGCGGCGGCCACCACGTTCTTCGACAATATGCCCGGCCAGTTGAGCTTCACACTGACCCCGGGCGGAGGGGCGCCCGCGCCGCAGGTGTTCCAGGTTCGAAACCGAGGAACCGGGACTTTGAACTGGAACGTCAAAGCAACGACATTCGATGGCGGCAGTTGGATGACGGTGACACCAACAAGTGGAACCGCTCCGTCTCTGGTGACCGTTGGCATCGTTCCGGCGAACCTGCCGAATGGAGGGCTGGTGGCCGGGGTATACACGGGGCAACTGCTCTTTGAGATGGGAGGAGGGAGCTCCTATACCGTCCCGGTGAGCGTGCATGTGGGCGCTAATGTTTTCGGCCAGATCAACGGGGTGAACTTCACCATGCAGCAGGGCGGCGCGAATCCGCTGCCCCAGGTGATCACCGCGACGAGCACGGGCACAGCCATTGGCTTCAGTGTGTCGTTCTCGACAGCGACGGGAGGCGCATGGCTCAGCGTGACGCCGAGCGGCAACTGTTGCGCGACATCGCGTCCCATCAAGCTGACGGTGAACGCTCCGGTGGGTATGCCCGCGGGCATCTTCACCGGCCAAGTAGCCTTCTACAGCGGCCAGACCTCGCAGACGGTGCCGATCACGCTGACTGTCTCGCCGTCGAACCAACCGTTCTTCGACAACGTGCCAGGCATGCTGAGTTACTCGATGGCGACGAACAGCGGGAATCCGGCTCCGCAGTCGGTCCAATTGAGAAATCGCGGCTCCGGGACATTGAACTGGACCGCGCAGACCAGCACGTTCGACGGCAAGAACTGGCTGACGGTTTCGGCCACCAGCGGGACCGCGCCGTCGAAGGTGAACATCGGCATCGTCACGCAGAACCTGCCGAATCTGGGGTTGGTGGCGGGCGTGTTCACGGGGCAGGTGCTGTTCCTCTCGGGCACGAGCAGTGTCACCGTGCCCATCAGCGTGGTGGTGGGCGGCAATGGGTTCGCTCAGGTGAATGGACTGCATTTCACAATGCCTCTGGCGGGCGCAAATCCCTTGCCGCAGGTCGTCACTTCGACATCCATTGGAGCAGCCATTGGATTCACGGTAGCGGCCGCGACCGGCAACGGAGGCAGTTGGATGTCGGTTTCGCCGACGGGCAACTGCTGTGCGACTCCGCGCGTCATTACCGTCGGCATCACCGCTCCGGTGGGCCTGCCGGTGGGTACGTACACAGGTGAAGTGATTCTGGACAGCGGGAGTACGGCGATGGTGATTCCCGTCACCCTGACCGTCGCTCCGAACAGCCTGTCGTTCTTCGACAATGTGCAAGGTCAGATGTACTTTGCGGCCGCGCCAGGGGGCGGTCCGCCGAGTCAATCGATGACCATTCGAGGACTAGGCACTGGGCCGTTGAATTGGGCGCTCACGCCGATGACGTTCGACAACGGCTCGTGGCTGCAGGTATCGGCGCCCAGCGGCACGGCCCCGTCCACGGTGACGGTCAGCATTGTTCCGGGGAATCTGCCGAGCCTCGGTCTGGTGGCCGGCCAATACACAGGCCAACTCCTGTTCGAAGCGAATGGGAGTAGCGTCACGATGCCCATCAGTGTTCAGTTGGGGACAAACATCTTCAGCCAATTGGGCGGGCTGAACTTCACGATGCCCTTCGGCGGCGCCAATCCGCTGTCGCAAACGAACACGGTGACGAGTAATGGGACCGCGATCGGCTTCACCGCGACAGCATCGTCCGGCAATGGCGGCGACTGGCTGTCCATCTCTCCTTCGGGCAACTGCTGTGCGACGCCGCGCGTGATCACCTACAACGTCAATGGCGCGCCCGGAACGATCCCTGTCTCGGCCGGGGTCCACCTGGCCCAGGCGGTCTTCAATTCCGGGTCGTCGGCGGTGACGGTGCCGGTCACACTCAACGTGGGTGGCCGCACGTGGAGTCTTTCGAAGACGCATGCGGGCAACTTCACGCAGGGTCAACCGAACGCCACCTATTCGGTGGTGGTCACCAATCCGGCCGGCGGCGGTGGTTCCAGCGGGACGGTGACGGTATCGGACGCGGTACCGACAGGCATGACGCTGGTCTCGATGGCGGGCACGGGCTGGTCCTGCCCGGCAGGCGGCAGTTCCTGCTCGCGCAGCGACTCGCTGGCCTCGGGCGCGAGCTACCCGCCGATCACGGTGACCGTGAGTATCGCCGTGAACGCCCCCGCTTCGCTGACCAACCAGGCGAGCGTGACGGGCGGCGGACTGCTGGACGCACAGGCCAGTAATCCAGCGACGATCGGCACCGGGTTGAATCTGGTCTCGGTGACGCCCAACAGCGGCAGCGGGACGATCCAGTCGTTCTCCGGCGTGTATACGGTTTCGGGGGATTATCACAATCTCCTGTGGGTGCAGATGCTGTTCGCGGTCGCCCCCGACGGCGGCGGACAGACGTTCTGCTTCCTCCACTATGATGTGGCGGGGAACGGCCTGTGGTTCTACGGCGACAGCGGCTTCTTCGTGGGGCCGGTGGCGCCGGGCGCAACATCGAACGTGCTGCAGAACTCGATGTGCGCGATGAACACATCGGCGAGCAGTGTGATTGGAGCGGGCTCCACGCTGACATGGACCGCGAATCTGGTGTTCAAGCAAGCCGGGGTCCGGAACATCTACATGCGTGCGATGGACCGGAACAATACCGATACGGGCTGGGTGCAGCGAGGCGCCTGGACTTCGCTGGCGGCGAATCTGTCCACGATGACGGTGTCGCCGAACTCCGGTTCGGGGTTGAGCCAGACGTTCACACTGACCTACCCTGACCCACCCGGGTTCACGGGTAGTACGTTCGGCTGGGTGCAGTTCCTGATTGCGGTGGCGACGGATGGCGGAGGACAGCCCTTCTGCTTCCTGCACTACGACCGCGCAGGCAACGGACTGTGGATGTACTCAAGCGATGTAGGCTTCTTCCTGGGGCCGGTGGCTCCAGGGGTCGCATCGGGCGCGCTGAACAGTAGTGCGTGTTCGATCAACACCGGCGGCACCTCCGCGCAGAACGTGAGCGGGAATCTGGTGGTGACGGTGCCGGTGACCATGAAGGCGCCCATGTCCGGGGCGAAGAACCTGTACCAGAGAACTCTGGACGTGCTCAATCGGGATACCGGCATGGTGCAGACCGGGACTTGGACGATCCCATAAAGGGTCGTCTGCCGGGATAGTGTGGGCAAGTGCCGCCTGGGGTTCGCTCCGGGCGGCACTTTTTTGTGGTGGTGGGTTTGGAGGCGCAGAGGTGGTGTGCCGTTGGGAGCTTCCGGGGGTCCGCTGAGTTCGCCGAGATGGGCGAGGGAAGGAGCCGGTGCTGTCACGCGGGGTCTGGATACACGACGGCTGAGACAGGGCGTGGGGCTCCTCCTGTCGAGAAGGAGATGAGGTTTTCAAAGAGCTGGGCGCGGTGGTTCCTGGTCGGTTCCAGTCCGCGGGGTCTACGGGAATCGTTGAAGACGCCGAGCAGCCCGTCGCTTCCGCTTCGGGCAAGACGGGCGGTTCTATGCGCTTTGACACCCCGCAGGGCCATGGGGGACCCTTTGGCGGCTGCGGTTCGGTGGGTGCTGGTGCTTGGTGGAGTGCCCGCTTACTGACGTGCGCGGTTCGTAGTGGCCTGCTTCGTTGAAGACGGGACTCAAGCGCGCGCCGGGGACCACTCCCTTACGGTCGTGGTTCGTAGCGGCTTCATGCGGTTTTGCGGCCAGCAGGGCCGTGAGGACTCCGTTGAAGACGCGGCTGAGACGGGTGCCCGCTTACTGACGTGCGCGGTTCGCAGTGGGCTGGTGCCCTGGGCCCGGTTGGCGGCGTGCGCTGTTCGTGGCTCAGAGGCCGGACAACTTGAAGTCGCGGGCCGGGTTGGCTTCGTTTCGCGGCGCACTCAACGTCCGGACCTCGGGCTTCGATGACTGGTTGCCGACGTGGTTTGGATCGCTGTTTTCCGTCGGCCCGGTCCAGACCTTCCGGGTGGTGCCAACTCCCTCATACCAGAAGATTTCGCCCGTGTTCCCCGTCAAACGGGTGACTTCGGCCAGGGGGACGTTTTCCCGGATGGCCTGGACGACATGGGCGTGCTGTTGGGCCAGGGCGGCACGCTCGGTCTGGAGTTTGCTGAGCTCCTTCATGGCGCGATAGAGGCCGCGTTCGAGGTCGCGACGGTAGCGGGCGTAGCGTTCGAGCTTGCCGGCGTGCGGGTCGGTTTCGGCCAATGGGTCCGTTTCGGCAAGGATGAGGCTCTCGAAAGTTTCCATGCGGCGGAGGTTCCAGGTGTGAGTGAGAATGCGGTGGAAGATCTCCTCTTCCAGGCAGTCGGCCGGGCGGGATCGGAGGCGTAGGGCGGCTTCGAGTTCCTCGAATTCGGCGCGGTCCTCCGGCGTCACGTTGAGCTGTTTGGCAGTGAAGCCATGGCGGCGGGCGTTTTGCGCGGAGCGCGCCTTTCCTTCGAGAGACACGGGTCCCGTGGACAATTTCGCATTCGCCTGGTTGGCGTTGATCTGAGCTGCCGTAGCCATCTTCCTCTTCTCCTTCTTTCCATCCGGCCGACGAAGTTGCCGGCGCGAGGGAACTATAGCTGATGGTTCCCAAGGAAAAGGGCCACTTTTGGAAATTGGTGTTGAAAAGAAACGAAATAAAAAAGTTCGGCGTTTGTGACCAGCGATCCGAACTCAGCGGAATTCCAAAGTATTGGTGCGCCGGGCGCCTGGCGGCGGGGTAAAGGAAAGGATCCCGGGGTCGACGGAACGGTCGAGGTTGCATTCGCGCCAGACGGCTGTGGTCACGAGGTCGCCGGTTTCCGGCAGAGGCCGTTTGCCTCGGGCCACGGACTTCAGGACGAGGTGGCGCGCGGTGTCGATCCAGAGCTCTTCCGCATCGCTGCCTCCAGTGGGTTCGATTCGTATGCGCAGGCAGCGGACGCGCTGACCGCCGGATTGGACGGAGCCGGTACCGACTACCGATGCGCGGGCGGCCAGGCGATCGAGGAACTGGAAGCGGCCGAAGTATAGGTGGTGGAGGCGCTCCAGTTCGGTCCGTTCGTCGCCGGGTCCCGGGCCGAAGCGGGTGTAGAGCTTGCGGTGGGGCTGGTAGCCCCAGACGGTGGTGGCATCGGTAATGAGCAGGAGCTCGAACGGGTCGGGGCCACGGGCAGTCTGCCGGGCCATGCACTGGTGAGGCCGGCGGGCGGCGAGCGTGATGTCGAAGGACGCAGTGCCGGATTTTGTGCGGAGACGGAGGGTGTAGTCGGTAGCTGAGGTGTAGCGGGCAGAGACCGCACGGAGGATGGCGCCGGCGCCCTCGGCGTTCAGGCCGGGGCACAGGAGGACCGTGGAGAGGAAGCCCAGGATTGCGCAGAGGACAGGCGACTGAGGCACGACACTTCAGTATCGTTCCCCGGAGCGGAAAGAATCCCAACGGAGTGCATCCGGCCGGCGGAAGGGGTGCGGATGATTGCCGGGTACCCGGCGGATTACTGGGAAGTGACTCGGAAGTGCGGTGCTTCCGAGCAGGGATGTCGTTTTGGCGCTGAGATGACACGGCGGTGGAAGCGGCCGGCCGGTTCCAGGCGCCGCAGGAACGGAGTGCGGGTGCGTGGCCCGCTCGTTGCCACTCGCGGTTCGCAGTGCTGAGGTCTCGCCGTGGGGCGAAGACCACTCTCTTACGGTCGTGGTTCGTGGGGGCTTGCTTTGGGTTGGTGGGCCTTGGTGGACGTCCTCGTCACCTGCAGTCGGGATTGTTGGGGGCTGGGTGCCTTGGGTCTGGGGCGCGGCTAGAAGCCTTCGATCATTCGGATCTGGGAGACCGAGACTTCCAACACCGAGTAGTAGATCTGCCTTCCTCCCGGCGCTATGCAGAAGTCCGGAAAGACGCCTATCAGGTCGCCCGCTATTGTGCCCAACTGGCGTCGGCGGCCGGACTTCAGGTCCAGAAAGACAACCTTCTTCTGGCCTTTCGAAACCGGCGGTACGGAGTAGAGCGCCGGGTCCCACATGTCTACGTAATAGAGGCCGCCCTGCGCCAGCCCCCACCAGCCGTGGGCGATCAGCGTATCCGAAAGGACTGAAGTGGACGGGCCGCCGTCCCGCGGCATGCGGCGGAGTTCGCGGTCGCGGATGTAATAGAGCGTGGAGGAGTCTTCCGACTCGTAGGCCTCGAAGCCGCCATCCGACGTGAGGACTGTGCGCTGTGAAGGGTCCGTCGTCGAGATGCGTTCGAGCTGGGCTGTATGTTTTGCGTCGAACTCGGCCACGTAGAGCCAGCGGCCGTCGCGCGACCAACTGGTTCGGCCCGCGACGTTGGGTCCGGTCCATTGGCGGGGACGACCGCCCGCGGCCTCCACGATGTAGATGGAGCGGCCTTCCGGACTCACGGCGTCGAAGGAGAGGCGGCTGCTGTCCGGCGACCAGCGGGGCGAGCCCAGGGCCTGGGCACGGAGCTGGGTGACCTGCACGGAGTGCCCGCCGCTGCTATCCACCGTCCAAAGCTCCTCAAAGCCGGACCGGTTGGAGATGAAGGCGATGTGTCGGCCATCGGGGGAGACCTGGGGGCTACTGTCGACCCGGGTGGAGGCGATGAGGCGGTGCGGCTCGCCGGAGAACTTGAGGGGGCCATCCTTGCCGACATCCAGCGCCTGGCGCCAGATGTTGCTGTCGGAGATGCCCTGCTCGTAGACGAGCCGGGTGGCGGCGGAACGCCTGGCCCCGAAGCGCGGGTAACGAGCCTCTTCCCCGGCGGAGGGCATGAGCTCGGGCGTACCGGCGCCGGAGGCCGGGATGCGCCAGAGCGTGGAGGCGCCCAGGCGGCGCGAGGCGAAGACGATCTCCTGCCCGGCTGGATTCCAGGTGACGCCGAGGATGGCGCTGCTCTGCCGGGTGATCTGCCGGGGTTCGCCGCCCTGTGCCGGCATCAAGTACAGCTCGCAGTTGCCAATGTCGCAACGGGCAAATGCGAGGCTCGCGCCGTCGGGCGAGAAGGAAGGGTAGAGGCCGCGGCTGGTGTTGGGCAGCAGGCGGCGGGTTCCGGTGAGGGAGTCCGCCAGGAAGAGGGCCGGCTGGTCGGAGCCTGCTGGAAAGTCCGCAAAAGCGAGGGCCCGGCCGTCGGGCGACCAGTCGAGTTGGGTGGCGTAGGCGGAGTCGACCAGGATCCGTTCCTCCCCTCCGGCCGCGGGTATGATGACAAGTCCCTTGCCCCGCCGGACGAAGGCGATGCGGCTGCCGTCGGGCGACCAGACCGGAGAGGCTTCGCCTGGACCGCCGGTGGTGAGGCGGCGCGGTTCGCCTCCGTTCAGAGGAGCTACAAAGAGGTTGGCGGACCCGCCGTTTTCCCCGGTCCAGATGAAGGCCACCTGGTTGCCGTCGGGCGAGAGGCTGGGGTGGAACTGGAAGCCGGGGTAGCTGGTGATGGTGGTGAGGACCGGCAGGGGCTGGCGGTTTGCCGCCTTGGGGACGTAGTAGAACGCCAGAGCCGCCAGGCCGAAGACGCCGGCGGCGGCGAGGGAGGTGGCGGGACGACGCCAGGCGGGCGCGGTCGGAACCGGCACCGCGGCCTGGGCGGTGGGCGCATCCGGCGCGGGCGGGCGAATGTCGAATGCGGTGACGTAGCCGCCTTTGGGCAGCGAGATGCGAACAGAGGGTTGGACGCGGGCGGTGTATTCGTCGAGCCGCGTGCGCAGGCGGCGGGCTTCGGTGCGCACGATGGGGTCGACTTTGGGGTCGTAGCCGGGTGCGCGGCCGAAGACCTGGGATCCGATCACCGACTCTTTGAGAGCCTCCCGATCTCCGGCGAGAGTGCGTTCGACGGCAAAGCGCAGGAACGGGCCTACCTTGCCCGCGGCAGCAAACTCGGGACTCCGAAGGATGCGGTCCAGCTCATCCAGAATTTGCGATTCGAAGCCAGGATCGGGGGTCACGCGGTAAGGGCTCAGGATATCATGGCCGCACGATAAAGCTTTTCGTTTGTGTCGTGTTAACGAAGGTAGAACGACTGCGTTCTACCCCTCCGCTCCCCCGCTCCTACTCCTTGATACAGAGCACGGTACCGCAGACTGTGTCAGCTGAGCGGGCTGAAGTCCGCCAGACCCGGAGGGGGAGATACAAGATGCGGATGCTCGTGTTGCTGGCTGCGCTGTGTGGGCTGGGAGGAATCCTGCCTGGGGCAACGATCCAACTGAAACCGGCAGGGGGCGCGATTACAGCGTCCGCCGGATCGACGACGGGTTGGGGCTTCGAGATCGTCAACGACAGCGCGGAGTGGATCTCCTTCGTCTCCTCGTACTCGTTCAACGAGACGAATCCGGCGCTGGGGTACTACTACGACTTCATCGGACCGCAGGGCGGGCCGGTGAACTTCGTGCTGGCTCCGGGTGCGGTCTGGAGCCAGCAGTTCGACGCCCTGAGCATGCTGGGGTTCGGGGCGTACCAGGTGGACCCCGCGGCGGCCGTCGGGGACAGCACCTCGGGGTTCATTTGAACGGTCTGGGATAGCTACCCAACCGATCCGGCATCGTGCCAGTGCATCCCGGCGCAGTTCAGCATGAACCTGCCATTTGAGGTTTCGATTGTGAACGCGCCTGAGCCCGGTGGGTTCTGGTTGATTGGCACGGGGCTGGGCCTGTTGGGCTTGTGGCGGCTGCACCGATTCTGGAGGAGGGGATTGGTGCTGGCCGCCACGGTGGCTCCGATGATGGCGCAGTTCGGAACGGTCCAGAACTGGAATGACACGTTCGGCGCGTGTGGAACGCCGGGCCTGCGACTGTGCAGCAACCTGAAGTGCAGCCCGCCGGAGGGGAATGCGCTCCGGATCGATCCGTTCACCGCGCAGAGCAACTGCGATATGGCCGGGCCTTTCTGCACGGCCTTCAAGCTGCCGCAAAGCAGTCCGCTGGACGTGACGTTTCTGGTGGCGACGGACCTGCACTTCCGCGGCGGTTGGCGCATCACAGACGCGCAACATGTGAAGCACGTGGCGGCCATGAACATGCTGCCGTCGATGGGGTTTCAGTGGGCGGCGGCCGGGAGCGGAATGGATCCGATTGAGATCGCCAGACCGCAGGCCGTGGTGGCGACCGGCGACATCACGCACTATGGCCATCAACAGGAACTGGGCGCGTACCGGATGCTCTACGAGCGAGGGCAGCTGGTGGAGTCGCTGCAGTATCCGATGCTGCCAGGCCTGGGCAATCACGACCTGGATGGAGAGTGCGAAGCAGCCAACTGCGGGCGGCGCATGTTCAACTACGTGGGTGTTGCGGCGTCGTGTGCGGCAAATGTGGATCCGGAGAGCCACAGCTACTCGTGGGACTGGGGCCGGTACCACCTGGTTCAACTCAACAAGTGGGTCGGGGATACCCGGCTGGGCACGGATACAGCATTCCAGTTCAACGTGTACCACCCGGACGGGATCGAGTGGTTGAGGCAGGATCTTGCCAATTCGGTGGGCAACTCCGGGCGTCCGGTGATCTTCTTCCAGCATTTCGGGTGGGATGACTTTTCGCTGGGCAAGCTTGGCGGCGACCCGTGGTGGGGGCCGCTCAACCGTCAGACCTTCCTGAACATCATCAAACCCTACAACGTGGTGGGCATCTTCTCGGGGCATCAGCACCGGACCGGCATGTACACCTCGGAACCGGTGGAACCGGGCGGCCGCAAACTGGACAACTTCACGGGCGGGAACGGGGGGATTGACGGAGACGGGCAGTTCTTCGCGGTGCGCCTGACAGAGAAGTACATGGACGTGGTGCCCTTCGAATGGAATGAGACCGAGAACCTGGCGCGGCCGTATATGGTGGCCATCGGAATATCCGGATTCTCACGGAACTTCTTCAATACCGGAGACAAAGGCTGCCGCCGGCTGACAGGGGCCGCGCCGGCCACCGCTCCGTTCACGATTACCGTGGCGGCCAAGACGGTGAAGATCAAGAACAATACGCTGAACCCGGTAAAAGGGCCATTCGCGCTGAAGGTGACGAGCCTGCATGGAGACACGCTGGACAACGTGTTGTTCCAGGAGACCTGCGCACTGGGTCCGGTGTACACCTCGCTGGACTTCGAGTCGCTGGCCGTGGGCGAGGAGGTGACGGTGCAGATTCCGGTCCGGAAATCGAGTTCCTCGGTCTACACGGCCGGGGAAGTGAGTGTCGTGTCGTTGGGTCAGGATTCGATGGCAGCGACGCCGGGCACGGTGACATTGAGCTCGGCCCAGACCGAGACGGTGGATGTGACTACCCTGTTGGGCAAGGCTGTTCCGTTCACCTTCTCGGCTAAGGACAGCTGGCTGGCCGTCAGCAGCACCGGCAATTCGACCCCCGCCCGGCTGACCCTCAAATTGAACCTGGCTGCGGCGCACTTCTCGCGCAGTACAACCCTCGTGATTCATCCGACCGTCGCCACGTACGCCGACATCAAGGTGACGGTGAATCTGGGTGCGGTGCCGGTGGTGGTGAGCTCGAACCTGGGGGATCCGATCGTGGTGGACAAAACGTCGTATCCGTCACCCCAGACCTTTCAGTGGTTTCCCGGGGACCAGCACCGCCTCGGCGCGATGGAGCGGACAGTTGCGGCCGGAACCGTGGACCGGTTTGTCTCCTGGTCCGACAGCGGCGCGGCGGACCACGAGATCGTCGTCCCGGCGGTTGGAGGCCAGTACTCCGCGAAGTACGACCGGTATCACAAGGTGACTTCGACCGTGGTGCCGGCGGGCGCGGGACTGGTGCCGGTCGTTCCTTCGAGTTCGGATGGGTTCTATCTGGCGGGCAGCCAGGTAACGGTGTCCGGGATCCCGGCGAAGGGCTATGCGTTCGAGTTCTTCTGCGGGGTGACGCCGGCGCCCGCGGGTGCGCAGTTCGTCTGGACGATGGATGGTCCGCTGACGGTGACCGGCAATTTCTCAGTGGTCGGCAGCTACCTGTTGAGCACAAGCCTGGGCGAACTGGTAAATCTGACCGTGGACCGCAGGAGCTACGCCAGCCCTGGCAGCTTCCCGTGGGTGGAAGGCTCGCAGCATCAGGTTGCGGTGCCGCCGGTGGTGAATGGAGCCGCGGGCGTGCGCGATGTGTTTTTGCAGTGGTCCGATGGAGTGGCCGCGGCCTCGAGGACGGTGACTGCTGGCGCGCTCAGGTCGTATGTGGCGATGTATCAAAGGCAGTATCTGCTGGGGGCGGCTGCGGTGCCGGCCAGTGGCGGGACGGTCAGCGGAGGAGGGTGGTACGCGGCGGGTTCGACGGCGCAGGTCACCGCTACCCCGGCAAATGGGTTCCTGTTTAACGGGTTCGGCGGGGCGGTGAGCGGGACGGCGAATCCGGCTTCGGTGGTGATGAACGCACCGGCGTCGGTCACGGGCCAATTCCAGGCGGGCACGCCGCGGCTGGCGGCGTTGCCGGGTCCGAGGAATACCAGCGATGCGGCGGCTTCCCGGCTGACGTTCGTGCTGAGCAATAACGGAGCAGGCGCTGCGGATGGGGCGAGTGTGACGTCGATTACGGCCCAGGTGGTGGCCGGGAGCGGGACGGTCGCGGTCGGCGGGCTGCCGGTCTCGTTCGGGACGATTCTACCGGGGCAGACGGCTTCGCAGACGCTGACGTTCCCGTGGCCGGCCACGGCGACTCGGGTGGCGTTCACGGTGAGGTTCGCGGCGAACGGGGGGACGTATACGGGTCAGAGTACGTTTTACATTTTGAAGTAGGGGGCTGAGTTGGTTTGCGGCCTCGTTATCGGCTTGGGCCCCCTGGTTCGCCGGGGTAAGGCTGGGGGAGGCTGTTGGGTGGATTGGGACGAATACGGGGCAGAGTACGCTCTCCATTCGGAGGTGGAGGGTAGCGGCTGAATCGGTGTGCTGGAGGCTTGGAGATTGCTGGGGCGGGCCCTGGGCGATGCCCAGGGGAATGCTGGGGGGAGGCGGGCTGCGGGGTTGGAGCGGGCGGGTCTCTGGTGAGCGACGGTGAAG
Organism: Paludibaculum sp.; assembly: GCA_049841055.1. Taxonomy (GTDB): domain Bacteria; phylum Acidobacteriota; class Terriglobia; order Bryobacterales; family Bryobacteraceae; genus Paludibaculum. The sequence goes on from JASGIE010000067.1 coordinate 33,637, forward strand.
TTCGCGGCGAACGGTCGAACGATTATTGGGCAGAGTACGTTTTACATTGTGAAGTCGATGGCAGAGGCTGAATGGGGTGTGCCGGAGGCTTGGAGATTGCTGGTGCGGGCCCTGGGCGATGCCCAGGGGAATGCTGGGGAGGCGTGCTGCGGAGTTGGAGCGGGCGGATCTCTGGTGAGCGACGGTGAAGTTCGCGGCGAACGGTCGAACGATTATTGGGCAGAGTACGTTTTACATTGTGAAGTCGATGGCAGAGGCAAAATGGGGTGTGCTGGAGGCTTGGAGATTGCTGGGGCGAGCCCTGGACGATGCCCAGGGGAATGCTGGGGAGGCGTGCTGCGGAGTTGGAGCGGGCGGGTCTCTGGTGAATGGCTGTGAGGTTCGCGGCGAATGGCGGGACATGTACGGGGCAGAGTACGCTCTACAGTGGGTCCGGAACTGCGCGGAGTTGCCAGCTCCTCTGCCCGGAAGCGCCTCGGAAGTCTATCTCTTCCGAGTTCGTGTCCAGGTTCGAAAACTCATCGCAAGAATGTGGCTGCGCGCCAGGAGATCCTGCACGGTGGAAGGTGTCAATTGGGCCGATGCGCGTTCCCTGCCGCTCAATGTTCGTAGGTCAATCCAAAACCGAACTTGAACAGCGGGTCGTCCATGTCGAAGGGGACGTCGGCCGCCTGCGACATCACGGAGGGCATGTCGCTGGGCATGTCGAACGGGAGCTTGCCGGTGGGTTTTGCCTTGCCGAAGACGATGTCCAGCACGGCGGCATCGCTGGCACCAAAGGCGGCGAGGACTCCGGCGACGCTGTCGATGAACTCCGTCAGGATGGCCGGTTTGTCCATGTTCACGATCACTACGGTGGGCGTGCCCGAAGCAGCAACCTTGCGGATGCCTTCCAGCACGGTCCAATTCGAGGCGTTGCCGTAGGCGAGGGTGATGCCGTAGTTCGCTACCGGCGGGGGCGGCGTGGGCGCGGCATTGTTTCGCGCGAAGCCCATGGCAAAGGCTCCGCCGTAGGGGTAGTTGGTGGCCGGTGTGGCGACACGCAGGATGGCGAGGTCGGCGGACTTGGGGTCGTCGACGACGGTGCCGAAGCGGGCGGCCGCTTCCGGCGCGATGCCTTCCACATAGATGCGCTTGCCGGTGGCGGCGGGCAACGCGTTGGCGGCGTTCTTCAGGAGAACGGTGGACCGCACCTGGGCTTCGTAGCCGAGGGCCAGATTGGCTTCGCTGGCCACGGATGTTTCGGCCAGGTCCGAGTCGACGTAGGGGTTCTCGAAGAGGCCGAGTTGGAAGATGGGCCGGAGGATGCGGCGCGCGGCGGTGTCGATGACCACGGCTGGAATGCCGCCGTCTTTCACACTGGCGAGGATGACGGAGGGTTCGTTGTCTCCGCCGATCTGATCGATGCCGGCGAGCACCATCATCTTCTGACGGTCCTTCTCGGACAGTTTTTCAACGCCCCAGGGCATATTGCGCAGCCAGTCGGTAACGACGAGGCCCTGGTAGCCCAGCTTCTCGCGCAGCAGGCCGTTGATCATGACATTGGAGAAGTTGATGGCGACCGTGTCCCTCCCGACGGGGATGAAGTAGCCGCCCATGATGCCGCCGGTGCCGGCTTCGAAGGCGGCGCGGAAGGGGAGGAGGTGGAGGTCGAACTGGTTGCCGGGGTAGATGGTCCACTTGCCGTAGTTGTTGTGGCCATCGTAGCCGTCCTTCACAGGGCCGTCGCCCGGGAAGTGTTTGGTCACCGTCATGACACTTTCGGGGCCGAGTTGCTTGCCCTGGAAGCCTTCCACGATCGCCTTGATGAGTGTCGCGTTCAGATTGGCATCTTCGCCGAAGGTGCCGTTGATGCGGTTCCAGCGAGGTTCGGTGGCGATGTCGGCCATGGGTCCGAGGAGGCATTGGATGCCGATGGCGCGCAGTTCGCGCGCGGCGATCCGGCCGAACTGGCGGGTGAGTTCGGGATCGCGGGCGGCGGCGAGTCCGAGTTGATCGGGCCATTGGGAGAGGACGGGTTTGCCGGCTCCGGGGCGGGCGATGCCATGGCGGGGGTCGGTGCTGAAGACGATGGGGATGCCGAGGCGGCTGGCCTCGGCGAGTTCCTGGAGGCCATTGTGGAACCTGGCTGTGATCTCGGGGGGTTCGCCGGCATTAGGGCGGACGAGGATGTAGCGGACGTTGCGCTCGACGACCAACTGCGAGGGGTTGGCGCTGCCCATGGGCTCGACGTTGTTCTGGTTGGTGCGGCCGAGGAAGGCGCGATTGGCGTTGGAGGTGGGCGCGGCTCCGCGAGGCGGACCTCCGCGGCCGGGGGTGGAGGGGACGCCGAGGACTTCACCATTGGGCCCGGTGAAGCCGGAGAGGGAGGAGTGGATCATGAGCCCGGTTTTCTCTTCGGGGGTCATGCGCGAGACGAGGTCGGCGACGCGCTGTTCGATGGGGAGGCGCCAGTCTTCGTAGGGCTCGAGGGTGCCGTTTTTGTTGAGGTCCCGGAACTGGAGACCGTCCTTGGTGAGGAGGGGGGCCTTCCTGGAGCCCAGCTTGGGGGGTGTGGCGGCGGCTAGGGCTAGACCGAGGATGATGAGCGTCAGGAGGAGCAGATGGGAGTTCCGGGTCATTTGGCCTTCAATGGTATTACGCAGGGGGCGGTGGGGGAAGGGGGCGCGGATGGCGATCACACGTTGGTGGGGGAAGGCTGCCCGACGACGCGGGTGACGAGCGGAGGAATGTGGCGGCTTCGACCTGGCGATGGAGGATCGCCGGATGCCTTACAACTGCGAGCACTCCCGCTCGGGTGTCAGGCGGCTGTCCGCGGAAGGACTTCCTTTTCGACACGGGCGCCAATTGCCTGTTCGGCGACCTCGAGGTCGTAGGCGACCTGGAGGTTCAACCAGTACTGCGGAGAAGTGCCGAAGTACCGCGCCAGGCGCATGGCGGTGTCCACCGTAATCGCTCTTTTGCCGTTGACGACCGCACTGATCCGATTCATGGGGACTCGGAGTGCGCGTCCCAGTTCGTTCAGACTGACCCCGATTTCGTCCAGTTCGTCCCGGAGTAGTACCCCCGGGTGGATGGGAGGAAGCTTTTTTCGGTGTGCCATGGGTCTCCAATCAGTGGTAATCCACTATCTCGAGCTCGTGCGCGTTTCCGTCCCGCCACACGAAGCATATCCGCCAGCGCTCATTGATCCGAATGCTGTACTGGCCGAGCCGGTCCCCCTTCAGGGCCTCCAGACGATTGCCTCGAATCGCCCCGAGATCAGCCAAACTCGTTGCCGCATCCAGCCAGCGGAGCCGCTTGCGCGCCTGTAGTTCGATTCCGCGAAACATCCGGCTGGCAAATCCCTCATGGATCGTTTGGGCCTCGGCACAGCGGAACGAACGAATCATCTATGCTTAGCCTACTACGCGGCGCATACTATGTCTACCGGGTAGGCGGAAGTGAGCTTCACGATGGGTTCTGAGGGTGCGGCTTCAGGGTACGCAAGAGCAATGGTCCGATGCGCTGGTGGTTGCGGCCTGTGGAGCCCCGTCTTCCTGTCGTCGGACACGTGCTTTGGGCTTCTCTCGAGGCCGGAGAGGCCCCGGAGGCATAGCCCGCAATCCGGGGCAGCCCGATTGCTCTCTTGTGCGGAATTCAAGATATTGGGGAAGACTGCCTGATGGCGCGAGCCGTGTGGATATTGTAGCCCGCCCACTGCCTGTCGGAATGTGCGCAGGCGCACAATCGAGTGAGTGATTTCAAGGCCCTGCCAGCCTGCGGAGGTTGCCGTGAACCAGTGGATCCATCGCAATGACCCTTGCCCTTGTGGCAGCGGGAGGAAATACAAGAAGTGCCACGGGCTCTCGAATGCGCCTGATTTCCCCGAGGAAGGCGGTGGGTACGGGTCCGGGTGGGCGGACCCGGGCCGGACAGCCCGGATATGGCGGTTGCCAGCGCAGAGCGGAAGACAGAGGGTGGGGGTGCCTCAGAGTCGATCCCGGCTCATTTCCCAGTGGTTGACGGCAGGACTGAGGACGCCGCGTTCCCGGATGAGCCCCGTGGCTTGAAAGCACGGGGAGAACGGGCGTCCGATTATTGACGTGCGCGGTGTGTGGGGCTGTTCTGGTGACGATGTGCTGGTCCGTGGCCCGCTCCGTTGAACGTCGGGGCCGGCGGGTGACTATGCGGCTCAGCGTGGTCGACCTGGGGGTCCGCCAGTCCCAAGTGGATCGATCGCTTGAGACTTTCTTCGACTTATGCGGCCTGTAGGGCCATGGGGACTCCTTGCCAGTCGCGGTTCCCAGCACTTGGTGCTCTGCTTTGGACCAGACGGAGGGACGGAGACCACTCCCTTACGGGTGTGTGAAATAATCCAAAACGCTCAACCCGGGACCCCGGAGGGGGATACGCAAACCATTAGGCGACCCGCTGCGATCGCTTCTAGAGCCTCTGGCGATGCCATTCTCGCGTGCATTTTTACCCGTTTTCGCGAAGTGGGATTATTTCACAGACCCTTACAGGTCGTAAATTCGTTCGTGTGGGCTCGCCTGATTGGGATCCCCGTGGGTTACGCGATTGTGTAGACGCGGTTCACTGCCGCATCGAAGAGCAGGGCTCCGTCCTCTGTTCTCGTTTTCACTTCCTGCTTGCCGTGCCGCACCTTCAGGCCACTGTCACAACGGATTCGCAACGTTTGGGGGACCCGGGCCCGGAGCTGCGCGGTCTTCAGCTTGCCACCCTTCCACTCCATGTCCACATCGACTGAGCCTCTTTGCCCGCAGGCCCGTTACCTTGCCGTCCGACCAGGAGGCGGGCAGGGCCGGTAAGAGATGAATCTCTCCGGCATGGCTCTGCAGCAGCATCTCGGCGATGCCGGCCGTGCCTCCGAAGTTGCCGTCAATCTGGAACGGCGGATGAGGGAGTCGAACAGGTTCGGGAGGGTGCAGGTGGTGATCAGCATCGTCCAAAGCTTGTAGGCGCGCTCTGGGTCCTGGAGACGGGCCCAGAAGTTCATCTTCCACGCCGTCGACCAGCCGGTGGATTTGTCGCCTCGCACTTCCAGGGTCTTGCGGGCCGCGGCGGCGAACTCCGGCGTCTTCCTCACGTTGATCTGCTCGCTGGGGTGCAACCCTGAACAGGTGCGAAACGTGGCGGTGCTGGGGTTCCCGGTTCCTCGTAATCCTCTACCCACTCCATCAGGCGGCCCGTGCGCTCGCTGATCCTGAGCGGCGGCAGGCGGACGACGGCCGCTTCGCAGCGGGCGCGGAAATCGGCGTCGGTGTTCAGGATTTTGGAGGCGGCGATCACGTTTCCGAGCAGGTCGCGAATGATGGAATTGTCCATCGTGGCTGCGTAGGTGAACATCGAGATCGGTGCCGTCCGGCTTGCGGAAGCGGTTCTCGGGGGAGTGTGACGGCGCGGTGACGAGCATGCCCGCCACGGGTGTGCCGGCCGGGGTTTCCACCAGGAAATCGAGGATGAACTCGGCGGCGCCCTTCATGAACGGATAGCCGCGCCTGGGCGCGCGAACCTCGCGATCCTGTGTAAACCGGTAGTGCTCCCAGGGGTGCTGGGCGAGCCAGGCGGCACCCATCGGCCAGATGCCCTGCGTGCCGTCGGCCGGCTGGGTGAAGCCGAAGATGTCGGAGAGGTGATGGGACGACCCAGCCCCTGGCTCCGTACTGGAGTTTGGCCGTGCGCGCGCCGGGCTGGACGAGCGAGTCCATGTAGTCGAAGAGGGGCAGGTGGCACTCGGAGAGGTTGGTGACCTCGGCGGGCCAGTAGTTCATCTGGAGGTTGATGTTGGTGTGGTAGTCGCTGTTCCAGGGGGTCTTCAGATGCCTCGTTCCAGACCCCCTGGAGGTTGGCGGGGAGGGTGCCGGGGCGGGAGCTGCCGAGAGCAGGTAGCGGCCGTACTGGAAGTAGAGGGCGGCCAGGGATCCGTCGCGTTCGCCCGGCTTGCACCGTGGAGGCGCTCGTCGGTGGGCGAGAGCTGAGAGGGCCGGATTGGCGGGCAGCTGGAGGGAGACGCGGCGGAAGTAGACCTGGCGTGGTCGCCGAGATGGCGGGCTTTAGCTCCGCGTAGGTGTTTAGGCGCTTTGGCGGGGACCTTGCCGGGGTCACTCGCAGGGCTGCGTCGCGGTAGTTGGTGGCGGCGGCGAGGCGCAGCAGTACTTCCGTGCGCTCCGTCGACGACCAGGGCGTTGCCGTCGGCTTGACGGTGCCTCCGGTGGCGCGGCGTCGAGGCGGGCCATAGCGCATCGCCGTCTTCGCCGAGCTGGCCGCGGAGGCCGAGGCGGCCGGGCGTTGGCGGAGATCGGCGCGTCGGTTTGCGGATCGGGCGAGGCGGTCGAGGCGGAGCAGGCCTGGATCGCTTGTCGGACGCGCAGGCGGACCACGAGGACCTGGTCGGCGGCGGAGGCGAAGACTTCGCGGGTGTCGCGGCGCTCCGTCTGACGTGGAAGGTGGTGGCGGCGATGGCCTGGTCGAGGTCGAGGGTCGCGGCGGTATTCGCCGGCTTGCGTGGCTCCGTGCAGTTCAGATCCAGAGGTCGCCGAGGGTCTGGTAGCTTTGGATGGTTTTGGGAACGCCCATCATCGTGTTGCCGGCGAGTTCGGTGGCTTCCTGATCCTTGCCCTCGAATAGGAGGCGGCGGACGTCGGGCAGGTTGCGGCGGGCGATGGGGTTGTTGCCGTCGCGGGGGTGGCCGGCCCAGACGGTCTCCTCGTTGAGCTGGATGCGTTCCTTTTCGACGCCGCCGAAGACCATGGCGCCCAGGCGGCCGTTGCCGACGGGCAGGGCTTCCACCCAGGTGGAAGCCGGCTGGCGATACCAGAGGGTGAGGGGCGATTCCGGGGGTGGCGCTTCGCCTCGGAGGGTGGCGGTGGTGGTGAGGGTGGCAAGGGTTCCGGCGAAGAAGGCCCGGCGGGAGAGGTCTTGCGGTGGCATGGGACGATCCAAGTTTACTGGAGATGGGGGTGTGGTGAGGTGGGAGTGCATGGGGTTCGGGGCGGCGCTGGGCGATGGGTGCGGGGTCGGCGGGGCGGGCTCCCTGGGGCTGGTGGCGCTAGCCCGTCGCTGCACTCCGGGACTGGGGCTGGTGGGCGGATTCCCGCGCTTTCGCGGTCGGCAACACCGTGGCGGACTCCATTAAGGTCTCGGAGTTCTTTGGGGTGCCTGTTTACGGCAGGAGAATCATGTCCATGCAGACGCGGCCGAGTCTGGGGACTCGGCGCGGACCTGGGGGTCCGCCGTCCTTTGGGTGGCTTGCTGGTGGTTGTGGTGGCGAACCTCGATCGAGATGCAGAATCGGGTAGAGACTCGGACGGGGTTTGGGGTTCCGAATGGGATGGGAGTGCAGGAAGCAAAACGCCCCGGGCCGTTGGGCTCGGGGCGTTAGGTGCTGTTCGGATTCTATCGTGTTTCCCTATTAACCTTAGCAATACG
>JASGIE010000068.1:0-7286 GCA_049841055.1 Paludibaculum sp.
GCCACCAATTCCGGCACCTGCTGCGCCAATGTGGCCGGCGCGCGCGTCACCGACGACAACCCGGCTCTGCCTGGCGAAACCATCGTGGTGATGGGCTACCGGACTCGGCGTCATCAACCCCGAAGAAGCCAAAGGCTTCCTCGCCACCGGCTTCAAATACCGTGGCGATGCTCTCAACCGGCCGGACGCGTTTGTCTCGTCCCTGGCCGGCGGCAAGACCGCGAACGTGCTCTACTCGGGTCTTGCGCAAGGCTTGGTCGGCATCTACGAAGTCCACCTGGAGTTGAACTCGGACATCCCCTCCAACCCGGCGACCCAGGTCACCATCGCCCAGGACATCTACGTCAGCAATATCGTGACGTTCCCCGTGTGGAATCCGGCGGATAGCGCAATTGCTCCGTCGGCGGACGCTGCCAACGCCGCGACCAATTTCCCGCGCGCCAAGCAATAAGCATGGACTCACGGGTGGTGGTGCCCGCCTACGCCAAGCTGAATTTGGCGCTCCGTGTGTTGCACAAACGCGACGACGGGTTTCACGATCTGCGTACCGTCTTCCAGACGATTTCCCTCCGGGACCGCTTGGAGATCGGGTTTCGCAAAGCACGCCTCACCACCGTGGCTTGCGAATGTACGCCTCAGATTCCCAATAACATTGCCGTACGCGCCGCCCAGACGCTGCTCGAAACGATGCGCTGCCGTGCTGAAGTGACCATCCGCATCGCGAAACAGATCCCCATGGGCGGCGGATTGGGTGGCGGATCCGCGGATGCCGCGGCAGTCTTATTGGCGCTCCCGCAACTGGCGCGCCGGCGTGTCGATCCCGGCCGGTTGCTGCAGATCGCAGCCTCCCTCGGCAGCGACGTTCCGTTCTTCCTCCGCGGCGGTACGGCATTGGGCCTGTCGCGCGGTGAGGAACTGTATCCGTTCCCGGAGCCGGCCGTGTCCCATGGCGTGCTGGTCACCCCCGGCATTCACGTGTCCACCGCCGAAGCTTCCGGCGGGCTCGGGCGTACCCGGGAAATCGTATCACCTGAGCCCATGCCGGCGCGCAGTTGGGACGTTCCGCCTGGTGCCGGCATTGCCGCCTGGGGAGCTTCTGTCACAACGATTTTGAGGAGTCGGTGTTCCGCCGTCATCCGCAACTGGCGGCGATCAAGCGGAAGTTGCAGAAGCTGGGCGCGGGCGTGGCGATGATGAGCGGCAGCGGGTCGTCCCTCTTCGGCTTCTTCGCCACTCAGGCTCAGGCGCGCGCCGCCTGTGGCGCCATCCCGTCTTCCGTCCTGATTCGCACGGTATCCCGTGACCAGTATGCCGAAGCCTGGCGCAAAAGCCTCTAATCAAAAAGGGAATTCCCATGAAAACGGCCATTGAGAAAGTGAGCTGGGGCGGCTGGTCCGGTTGCTACCGCCTGTCGAATGACCACGTGGAAGCCGTGCTGGTGGCCGGCATTGGCCCGCGTATCCTGCACTTTGGATTTCGTGATGGACAGAACATGTTCTACGTGCGGCAGGCGGACCTCGGCGGATCCGCGGAGCCCGAGTTTCGGCTTCGCGGCGGCCACCGCATCTGGATCGCTCCGGAGGACCGGACCATGACCTACCACGCCGACAACCTCCCCGCGCACGTCGAACTGGATGGTTCCGCCATCACCGCTACCGCGCCCGTCGAGCCAGGGACCGGAGTGGTGAAGTCCATTCGCTTTGAATTGCACGATGACGCGCCGCGCGCCACCGTAACTCACACCCTCACCAACACGCTCGCCTTCGAGATCGAGTTGTCGCCCTGGGCGTTAACGATGATGGCCGCGGGAGGCACTGCTTTCACCGGCTATCCCCCGCGCGGCGCCCATCCCGAATGTCTTTCCCCGACGCACCCGTTGGTGATGTGGGCGTTTTCCGATCTCAGCGATCCCCGCTGGACCTTCACCAGGAAGTACCTGATGCTGCGGCAGGATCCGGGCAATGCGGCGCCAACGAAGCTCGGCCTCTTCCATCGCGATACCTGGGGCGCCTACTTGTTGGGCACTGACCTGTTTGTGAAAAGATTCACCGCCGAGCCCGGGTTGCCGTATCCCGATATGGGTTGCTCCTACGAGACCTTCACCAATGACTTTACGTTGGAGCTGGAAACGCTCGGGCCGCTCACGCGAGTCAAGCCCGGCGCCAGCGTCACACACGTCGAACGGTGGGACCTGCATCGCGGTGTGGTCATTCCTTCCTTCGACGATGCAACGCTCGATGCCGTGTTTCTGCCGAAACTGTAAGCACTCAGGCATCCTCAACATCGACGTGGAACCGCCGGCAGCCCTCCGGCGGATCACCGGCAACGCGGCGGGCTCGCAGTGCATGCCACTACGGCTGTTGTATACTGAACCACATGGTTCAGTGTAGCCAGACCCACTTCGACGCCTCCTTCGGCGCGCTCTCTGACGCCACCCGGCGCGGCGTTCTCGAGCAGCTCGGGCGTGCGGACGCTTCGATCACAGCCCTTGCCGAACGATTCCACATGACCCTTACCGGCATGAAGAAACATGTAGGCGTCTTAGAGCAAGCCGGGCTTGTCAGCACCGAAAAGGTGGGGCGCGTGCGCACCTGTAAGCTCGGGCTCCGTGGACTGGAACAAGAGGCGGCATGGATCGAGAGCTATCGCCAGCTCTGGGCCGCGCGCTTCGACGAGTTGGACCTCGTGGTCGAAGAACTGAAACGGAAGGAGAAAGCAAATGGACGAAAGAAAAGAAAGTGACGCCACCCCCACCAGAAACCGCACCGAGGTGGAGCGCAAGTCCGAGCTTGAGCTCGTAGTCACGCGCACCATCAACGCGCCCGCGCGGCTCGTGTTTGAGGCGTGGACCCAGGCCGAACTATTCAGGAGGTGGTGGGTGCCAAAATCGTACGGGCTGAACCTTCTTTCCTGCGACATGGATGTTCGCGTTGGAGGCGAGTATCGTTTGGTGTTTCGCCACGAAGATTCGACTATGGAGTTCTTCGGAACCTACCTCGAAGTCACGCCGCACTCGCGCCTCGTCTGGACCAACGAGGAAGGTGACGGTGGCAACACCATCACCACGGTGACCTTCGAGGAAATCGCAGGCAGGACGTCGTTGGTCGTTCACGATCGCTATCCCTCCAAGGAAGCCCTTGATTCCGGATCGGCGGGCGCATTGCCCGAGACGCTTGACCAGCTCGACGAGCTTCTTGCCGGCCTGGGGTCAAGTACTGAGACCGCAAGAACCGGGAAAGAATGACGAAGCCGTCAAACGCTATCCGAAGCGAAATCCCCCCGCCCCTGCCGGGAGCGGCGGTAGCAGGCACGTCGGCTTCTCAATCGCCCGTCGGAGCCGCGGCGGTCGAACCCGTATGCCGCCGCGCATAAATCCACGCCCGCGCCTGCTCCACCATCGAATAGCCCACCGGAACCACCAGCAGCGTCAGAATCAGACACAGCGTCTGGCCGCCGATGATCGTCACCGCGATCGCCGACCGCTGCGACGCGCCGGCGCCCATGCCGATCGCCGTCGGAATCAAGCCGGCGATGATCGACAGCGTCGTCATCAGAATCGGCCGCAGCCGGACGCGGTTGGCCTCCAGGATCGCCTCCCGCAACGGCATCCCTTCTCGACAGCAGCCGGTTCATGTAGTCGATCTGCAGAATGCCGTTCTTCTTCACGATGCCCAGCAGCAGCAGCACGCCCAGAGCGCTGAACAGATTCAGGGACCGCCCTGTCGCAATCAGCGAAGCAGCGCGAACGGAATGCGACAGCGGCAGTGTCGAGCAGGATGATGAACGGGTGAATCAGGCTCTCGAACTGCGCCGCCAGCACCATGTACATGAAGATCGAGGCCAACCCGATCGCCAGGATCATGTTCGGTCGTGGTCTCTTCCAGAATCTTCACCTGACCGCGAAAAGCGCGCGGTAGCCCGGCGGCAGATCCACGTGATCCGACGACGCGGCTGACGTCGTCGCGCCGCCGTCATCCAGCGACATGGCCGGGAGCCGACATTGCCGTAGATCCCGAGCCGAATACTGGCGGACTGAAGCGATCGATTCGGCTCGGGCCCAGGCCGCGCTCCAGTTTCGCGATCGAGTCGAGCCGGATCAGGCCCATGCTTGCGCGGAAGGCACCAGCAGGCGGCTGAGCACATCCGGATCGTCGCGCTGGCCCGGCATGCAGGCGGATGGTGACGAGATACTGTTCGGAGCCTTCCTTGTAGGTGGAGATCTCATCCTCGCCGGACATCAGCAGGCGCACCGCGCTGGCCACATCGGAAACGCGGACGCCGAGGTCGGACGCAAGTTGACGGTCGATCTTCACCTGCAGTTCAGGATTGTTGAGAGTTCAGGTTGGCGCGCATGTCGGCCAGCGACGGCTCCTTCATCAGTTCCAGGCTAACAGCTTGCGCGCTATGGGGACCAGTTTGTCGAATGTCGGGGCCAAGCAGCTTCGCACGGATCGGCGAGAAGGTATCGCGTCCGCCCAGGACGTTCGGGAAACTCACGGCGCGGACGGGCGATACGCATAATCCTTCATGATGTTGCGGATCGCAGTGGCCGTATCGTTCAGATGTGTCACGCTGTCCGGGCGGCACGCAGCAGGATGGTGATGCGGGCCATGGTGACTCGGTCGATGAAGCCCGCGCTGGAGGGAACCACGATCATGACTCCGGGCACCTTCTCCACCTTGCGGGTGACTTCCAGGGCCAGGCGTTCCGTGGCCTCCAGTGAAGATCCTTCCGGGAGTTCCATCTGACAACGCCGAGTTCACTCTGGTCTTCCTGCGGCATCCAGTCGCGGCCAATGTAGCGGTTGAGGATGAAGGTGGAACCGAATGTCAACGATGCAGAGCAGTACGATCACCCAGCGATGGCCCAGTGACCAGTCGAGGACGCCGCACATAGCCGTTCTCCAGGTCCGTGCCCGAATGATGGCGCGTGAGCTTGTTCGCCAGCCTTCTTGTGCTTCTTAATCTTGAGGATACGGGCGCTGAGAGTGGGTGTCAGCGTGAACGCCACCAGCATCGAGACCATGATCGAGATCGACATTGTCCAGCCGAACTGGTTGAGGAAGCGCTTGGCATAGCCCGTCATGAACGCGATGGGGACGAAGATGATGACCAGCGGAAATGGTGGTGGCCATCGACGGCCATCGAAATCTCTTTGGTGGCATCGATCGCGGCCCGTTTCGGGTCGATGTCGCCTTCGTCCTCGATGTAGCGGTAGATATTTTCCAGCACGATGATGGCGTCATCAATGACAATGCCTACCGCGAGCGTTAAGGCCCAGCAGCGTCATCGAGTTGAGCGTGTAAGTCCAGGTAGCGCATCACCGTGAAGGTGGTGATGATGGATGTCGGGATGGCGATGGAACTGATGAGAACGGTACGCCAGTCGCGGATGAACAGCCAGATGATGAAAGACGCCAGCAGGCTGCCGAGCACCAGGTGCTCTTCCAGGCTTCCACCGACTTCTTGATGTAGGTGGCGGTCTCCTTGATGACGCTGATCTTCAGTCCCGGCGGCAGGCGTCTTGCCAAGCAGTTCGATCTGTCCATGGACGCATCCACAACCTTCACCGTGTTGGTTCCCGTCTGGCGTTTGATATCGATGAGCACGGCCGGCTTGCCCTGGTAGTAGGCAAACGTCCGTTTCTCAGCCATGCCGTCTTCTGCGTAGCCGACATCCGTCAGGCGGATCGGGCACGCCGTTGGCATTCTTGATGATGATGTTATTGAACTCGCTCGACGGTCTCGACGCGGCCCAGTGTACGGACTCCGAGTTCACTCGGTCCGCGGACGATGCGGCCGCCCGGCGATTCGACATTCTCGGTCTGAATGGCGCGCTCGACTTCCTGGGCGGTGAGGTTGTAGCCGTTCAGTTTGTTCAGATCGAGCATCATGTTGATCTGGCGGGTTCGGCCACCGTAGATGTCGGCGGACGCCACGCCATCGACCGTCTCGATGCCGCGGCGGACGATCTTATCGGCAATCTCGGTGAGTTCGCGCAGGCTGACATCGCCGCTGAGCGCCACGGTGACCACGGGGTCGGAATCCGGGTCGGCTTTGCGGACGACGGGCGGCAGCACGTTCTGCGGCATCTGGCGGACGGCGGACGACACCTTCTCGCGCACGTCGTCGACCGCTTCGTTGATGTCTTTCTCCAGCGTGAACGTCACAATCACGAACCCGCCGCCCTCACTCACGACGGCGCGGAGTTCATCAATACCGCTGACGGAGGAGACGGCCTCTTCCAGCGGCATCACCACCTGGGACACAACTTCTTCCGGACTGGCGCCGGGCAGCTTGAAATTCACATAGACGGTGGCGGGATCGGTGCGAGGGAAGAGATCCACCCCGAGATCCACAAAGCTGAAGAAGCCCATGACCACCAGGAACATGATGAGCATGAAGGCGAAGACGGGCCGTTGGACACAGATTTCGGATAGATGCATGGGCTATTGCCTGCAAGACAGCATTATACCCGCGTGGGCTACCATGAAACTTTGCAATTCATGTCGAAAACTGCATTCCTGTTCCCCGGCCAGGGTTCTCAATTCGCCGGTATGGGAAATCCTTGGCTGATCCGTATCCTGTCGCCCGCTGCCATCGTTTGAAGAGGCAGACGCGGCCCTCGAGGCTCCGCTCTCCAAACTGTGCTGGGAAGGCCCCGAAGACGATCTGACGAAAACCGAAAACACACAGCCCGCGATCCTCACTGCCTCCATCGCGGCGCTCGCCGTCCTCGCAGAAGGGACTTCGCGCCGACTACGTCGCCGGCCACAGTCTCGGCGAATATTCGGCGCTCGTGGCCGCCGGTTCGCTCCCGTTTGCCGATGCCGTCCGCATCGTCCGCAACCGCGGCCGCTACATGCAGGAAGCCGTCCCGCAAGGCGTCGGCGCCATGGCCGCTTTCCTGAAGCTGCCCGAAGGCAAGCTCGACGAGATCCTCTGCGCCGCGCCGCCCAAGGCGAAGTCGTCAGCGCCGCCAATCTCAATTCCCCGGACCAGGTCGTCATCGCCGGCCACGCCGGAGCCGTCGACCGCGCAGGGCGAACTCGCCAAGGCCGCCGGCGCCAAACGCGCGATCCCGCTCCCGGTGAGCGCTCCATTCCACTGCGCCTTGATGAAGCCCGCGCAACAGCGCCTATCGGCGGACCTCGACGCCGCTGGCTTCCCGACCTGACTGTCCCGCTTATCAACAATTGGCAGGCCCGCGAAATCACCAGGTGCTGTTCGGATTCTATCGTGTTTCCCTATTAACCTTAGCAATACGTAACTGAACCAGTAGAGGACAG